>JAEOUL010000093.1 GCA_016839345.1 Candidatus Thorarchaeota archaeon
GGACCAAGTGGGTATGTTCTTCCACGAGTAGCCTCAAAAAGAATGTTTCTTATCTCTGATGCTTTAAGGACCTCATCCTCATCAGGTTGTGGATTTCTCTTGATTTCACGAACAAGTTTCCAAAACCGCTTCCGTGTTTCACTAGGAACCTCTTTTGGATTCTGGACAACAATTGAATGTATCTTATCAAGCTCAACCAAACGATCAGTCATCTACACACATCCCTGATTATAGAGGGTCAAGCCCACTTTTAATCACTTTGAGAAAGATGTGAAGGATACATAAGCTTCCTTGAGAAAAAATAACTGATGCTCTCTGATGAGATAGAGAGGCGTATCAGTACCCTCTCAAAGTATGATTTAATCGTGACCCAGTTCATTACAGGTTTCTCTAAGAATCAGGAATTACCACAAATCCAATTTGATCGTACCAGTTATCCTGGTGTTGAAGCACATCTATTCACAATTGCTGATGCTGCATCATGGCAACCTGAACTCACACAATCTCATGATGTTATTCTCTCTGCACCTAGAGATGGATTACCTAGCAATGATTCCTGGACTAGATTGATTACTGCAGCTCAAGACATCTTAGATTCACTTGAACATTACAGACAGGGATTGAAGCATGGAATCATTCCAAGTTCACACTGGATATATAATGAAATTAAGTGGTATCGAAAGAACTGGAATGGACCTCCCCACGAGATGAGATCTTCAGAATCCTTTCTCTATTTAGTCGATGAATCAATTAGACAACACATAAGGGAACTGAACGATCTTGGATTTCAAACCACTCAGAGCTGTTCAGGGCTTGCAAAAGATCATACAGACAGAAAGGCACATCTTCCATATGTTATGTTTGACGAGCGGATGTATCCAAGATCAAGTGCCCACTTGTTCACTATTGCTGATATCACTGGTTGGATACCATGCTATGGCCCGCATCAATTTGATATCGAGTTCAGGTTGCCTAATGCAGACGGTGCAGAGGGGTTCTGGGATAGTCTAGTGCAAACAGCTAGAGAGATGGCGTCAATACTTCATGACTATCGAATACGTCACCAAGGTATCCACATTGTCTAAAAGGAACCATGTGTGTTGAGGTTCTGTGCCAATCGACAAAACCTTCCGTGATACATGGAGAGTTGTTGGTCATCATGAAGGACACAATGTGTGGCAATCCATCAATGATGATTCAACTGAGATACATGGACGATTAGTTGGAGTAGATGTATCACTGTGCTTTGGTTGTGAGAAGTGCATCACAGCATGTCCAACAAATGTCTTCTCGTATTGGACTGACGATGGTGGAAAAGTAGTCGTAGACCCAATACGTGAGTCAGATTGTATTCTCTGTCTTGTATGTGAAATTGTCTGTCCTGTTGAAGCAATAAATATCGCAAGAGAGGGTGGTTCTGAGGATACCCTCAAGTCTTTATTACAGGGAAGTCACTAGTTCTAATGCGAGGTCATGAATGTGTTTGAAGTTTTGCTCAGTGAAGATGAAAAACGAATCAGAGATGAAGTTCGTGCGTTTGTTCGGGACAAGGTTGACAGAGATCTAATTCTGGCCATGGATGGAAAAACCAAGGAATATCCATACGAGTTCATTAAAGCTGCAGCCAAGGAGAACCTTCTTGGTTTGCGTTTTCCAAAGGAGTATGGTGGAAGAAACCTAGGATGGGTCTCTGAAATGGTTGCCATTGAGGAGATTGGGGTTTTGGGAATCGCACTAGGATGTGCGTATTCCTTACCAAGTATTATTGGAGAAGGAATTGAGAAATTTGGCACTCCCGCACAAAAGAAGGGATATCTACTACCCACACTTCAGGGTAAGAAGATAGGTGGTGAGGGACTTACTGAACCTAGGGGGGGTTCTGACTTCTTTGGAACCAATACAACAGCAGTGAAACAAGGCGATTCTTTCATAATTAATGGTGAGAAGAGATTTGTCGCCGGAGGAATCGGTGCAGACTATTTCCTGATTTATGCAAAAACCGATTTCAAAGCAAAACCACATGAGTCACTGAGTGCATTCCTTGTGGACCGCGACATGGGCGTCGAGGTAGAGGAAGAATACGATCTTATGGGTTGTCGTGGAATGGGCGCTGCTCGAATTGTCATGAGGAATGTGGAAATTCCAGAGGCGAACCTTGTGGGTGAGTTGAATGATGGAAATGCCGTGTTCAATGCGATGATGGTTCCAGAAAGGATGACCACTGCAGCAGGTTCGATTGGTATGGGACGAACAGCTATGGAGATTGCAGTCCGATATGCTGACAAACGAGAGGCTTTTGGTCGTGCAATCAAACGGTTCGAGGGGATCAGTTTCAAGGTAGCTGATTGTACAACACAGCTTGATGCAGCTAGAGGTCTGGTTTATCGAGGAGCGAAAAAGGCGGATACTGGTGAATGGTGTCGAAAAGAGGTGTCTCAAGCGAAGGTCTTTGCTACTGAAGCAGGTTTTCAAGCAGTCCATGAGGCAATGCAGATTCTTGGGGGTATTGGTTACACTGATGTATATCCCATAGAGAGATTATATCGTGATGTGCGACTTGCAACTATTTGGACAGGTAGTAACGAGGTTCAGAGACTTATCATCCAGAATGAAGTGTTTGGGGAAATTCTCGCAGAGGACAAATCCATCAAGCGGGATGTGGAATTAGACACACCTGGAGCACATAAAATCGCTGAAAAAGTATATTCCGAGAAACCTGACAAATACTATCCAAAGTGAACTATTCTACTCATTATTGCTCACTAGCCGCATCAGCATGGAAGCATCAACACAGTTAAATATAGTTAATACTAAATCATCCCAGACTCGAGATTTCTCTCGAGAGGTGATTTTGATAATGCGACAATTGGTATGTAAAAAATGTGGGGCTAAAGTATCCGTACCAGTTCATTGCGGAAGAGAGATGCACATGGAAGGTGACCAACTAGTCTGCTGGATGGGACCCGCCTGTGGGCATCAAGATGTTCCCGAGCACTGCGGAACTGCCATGGCTCTAAGAGAATAAAAGCGAAAGGAAATTGTGGGGTTCAATTTTATGATTCTAGAAGAGATTATGAAGCGACGTAGTGGACGCGCTTTTTCAGATAAACCGATATCAGATGAGATGCTTAATTCAATCCTAGAAGCAGGCAGATGGGCACCATCATGCGCGAATACTCAAGCGTGGAATTTTGTTGTTCTTCGTGAACCAAATGTCCTAGCAAAGGCACATGAAGCCCTAAGCAGAGGTAATGCTTATGCAAAAGCAGCGCCTATCATGATCCTTGTTGCTGCGAAAGAGGATGGTGGGTGTTCATCTCATGGTCTTCCTTACTTTGCAATGGATGTTGGTCTTGCAGTTGAGAATATGCTACTTCAAACTGTTCACCTGGGTCTCATGGGGCATCCAACTGCAGGATGGAATGAAGACATGTTGAAAGAGATTACTGGGATGCCAGATGAGTATCGTATTTTGACTGTGGTATTCATTGGTTACGAGGGTGATCCCGAAATGCTTGATGAGCGATCGAGGGAGAAGGAAAAGGCACCTCGAAAAAGAAGAGAACTTTCTGAGATTGTCCATTGGAATCGCTGGTAACACTATACTGCTCCCATGAAAGTTTTAATGAATATATGACACATTAATCTTCATAATAGGAGGAGAACAGATGCAAGGCACAACCCTTGATATGGCCCTCCTAGGAGTTCCTGGGATACTCATAGGTCTATTACTCGGGTACACAATTGGAGGATCTGAAAGGTTTAGGACTATTGATAGAATTGGTATTGGAATAATATCCAGCATCTTTGCAGGAGTAATCACTACGGTGGTCCTGATTATTTATTTCTCTCTAACGGCATATGAGGCTATTTTCATTATCCTCTCATATTTTGGAGGGTATTTTTTGGGGGCGGCTTCGAATTGGGCTCCCACTCCTGAAAAGCCACCTAAACGACATATCGTGTATGAACCCGATGATGATGATGACGAGGCATTTGATCGAGAAATCGAAGATGCTCTACGTGGCAAACATAAATCCAACAAGAGTTAAAGGCAGCAACTATAGTGGTTCTTCTGAATCGAACCTTGAGGAGGTATGAAACATTGCGAAGGACTCTACCACATTTTCTGATTATGATTACAATTACTTGTCTTCTATGGTCAACTGTTATGCTACCGGCACAAGGTGCACCCCCTGCTGGATGGAGCGGAGATACCAGCCTCGGGTTTTTACTTGAAGTAAATGGACTGGATGTTGCGAATCCTATCCCGCTAGATGTGTCCGGTGATGTTGAAATAAACGTGACAATTTCGACAGGGACCAATTTGACAATCCACTCAGCCAAGTTTACAATGCTCTACTTAGCTATCCCAATCATCGACCCACCCCCATTTGACATGAGTGTTTATGGAGAAATTCCCGATAACACAACATCAAGCATGTCATTGGGAACAATACCACTTGGCTCTCTTTTCAGCTACGGCAACCTAACTTTGATCTCCGGTACAATTACTGGGTCCTTCTCCTTTACATATTCAAATTCAACAACCCCTGGTGTGAATAAGACCGTCAGTGAAGACTTTGTACTTCAAATTGGAGAAAGTGGAATTGGGGCGATTATGTCTGTAAGCGGACTCATTACTGCAGGATTCACTGTAATGTCTGTTTTCACACTGATTATGTCACTTGATGAGTTCCAACAGGGTATTATGGCAGCTCGAAAAATGCGTGGAGCAAAGAGAGGTTCAGATGTTGGAATCTTTCCAAGAGCTGTAGTACTCAGAAGAAAGCCGAAAAAAGGTGCTGAAACAATTGACAAGGATGAACTCACAAGAAGGGTTAGCCAAGCGGCAAGTAGTGCTTGGGATGGTAAACGTTGTCCCCAGTGTGGTAAGAAGTGGAAGAAAGATTCTCCGAGCTGTGGTAAATGTGGTATTGACACAGGAGCTGCTGTTCTTCACTTCTCTGCTGATATTGCAGAGTATGCTCCTAAGGCTTTGAGAGTTGTAAAACCAAAGTCAAAGATTACGGTAGGCCAGCTTGGTAAAAAACTCAGACTTAAACCAGACAAAGCTGGAGCACTTGCTGCCGCCTTGGTCGATATGGGTGCTCTTCAGACAAAGACAGTAAAGATTCCGTTGAAGAAAGTGGCATTCTCTGGAATGTCTTTAGCAGGTGCATATTGGTCTTGGATGCAGATGATAGGTGGTGCCACACCCGATTGGGTTGCAGTATTACTTACCACTGCTGGAGGTCTCGTAGTATCAGTTCTTATTGGATACTTCATGGCGTTCTTGGCAAGAATGGATCCTCTTGGGTACGACTAAAAATGCGGAACTGAGTTGAGTTCTTTCTGACTCGAATCATCCCTTTCTTTCTCCTAGATAGAAATGACAGGTTGTTACGAAATCGACTTTTCGAGTTCTCTGTAAATTTTCTTCTCTAGTTCATATAGTTCCTGGCGTGCTGTTTCATCTAATTTTTCTATCAATCTTCTTCTGCACGTGAGTATGAAATCTGTGTCAGAGTCGCCTACTCGGATATCACCAATTCCAATCTTCTTATCGCTAACCTTCAAACGACCTGCAATTCGTCTTTTAGCGCTTTTTTCCTTTCCCACAATCTCAAGAACATCAATATCTGCAAACCTGAAAATCTCTGAGTTGCTCTTGGGATGTATTGCTTCAGGAACTTCATCCAGACCACAATATTCCAGTCCTACCATGAGTTCCTTTACCATTCGGGCATCTACATCTGTTTCAAAGCTGCATCTGATTGATCTGGCCCAAGTACCACCGACTGCCTGCGAGGAAACCCAATCTCTCTCTAATTGCTTGGAATGTGTTAGGTTGGACATCACAAGGATTATTCGCTTGAAATTTTCCTCATAGAAACCATTTGCATCAAAGCAGTCAATTAGGATATGTTTCATGCTTGACAAATACCTCACCTGAGTATGATTACGAGGAACACACTTTTACCAGTCTGAGTTATACTCCCCAACAGATAAATCCAATGATGAACATAGCTATTTGAATTAACTATTTAAAGACCATCAAGGGAGGTGTGTTGATATGAGTTTACGACGCGGCAAGAAGTTCTCTATCAAAGTTGAAGACATTGAAGCATATCTGCAGCAGAATCAGACCGTTGAATTTGCGGGTAGTGGTGACCCTCATGAAGAGAAAGGTAAGGTAAGGTTACTCCTGGAAAACCTTCATGATTGTACTCCTGATATTCTCATATTCGATGGTGACTATTTGGCTGAACCCGCTTACCTAAAAGCTGAGGCTGATTTATCAATCATTGCAAAAGAATCAGTTGAAAAACTGACTGACCTTTTAAAAACTTTGGAGGACTCGCCTGCTCCCACATTTTGTGTAGCAGGCAATTACGAAATGTTTGGCACTACTGCAGAAGCGGTAGAAGCAATCGGTATAGACAAGTTACGTGATATCGGTTGTGACAAATCATCCCCGTCCCGAATTGATAATATTCATCCAGACGAGATATACATGAATCTTCAAAGCAAAAGAAAAACTTGGCCTGGAGGGATCTTCAAAGAGAAAGGATTTGCTTTTATTGGAGTTGAGGGGTCGAACCCCATCAACCATACATTCCCGGGAGAGCGATCTGAAGAGAATCTTAGATGGGCGATTGATGATGCAGTTTCTCGAGCAGATATTAGACCCGAAAACACAATCATTGCAACTCACAGTCCTCCTTATGGTATGAGAGACCGTCTTGGTCGATTTGGAGTACCTCCACATCTATGGGGAGAAAATAAGGGAAGTACAGCTCTTCGCAAATATTCTGATGAATATAGACCATTCCTAATCTTGGTTGGTCACATCCATGAGGCTTTTGGAACGTATATCAGCATAAAACGGACAGACGAGAATGGACAGATTGTTGAGGAAAAATATGATATCGATTTTGGCAACCGTACAAAAGTCACAATTGGATATGACACCTCTAAGACTTCGATTTCAATCACCCTCAACAAGGGTACCCTTGAGTATTGGAATTGGTCTCGAGTACGAATTGTTGAAGAGGGTACTGAACGTATCATTGACATTGAGGGTGAATGGTTAGAAAGAACGGGGAAAAAGAAGAAATTCAAGAAGATAAACGAATTGATAGACTTTGACGGTGTACTAGCTGCAAAGCTAGGCTAAGCCCGAAAAGTAATTGGACTAATTCCCCAATTATTCTCAACTACGACGCAATTCCGGAAAGACGTATCGGTCAGTCTGTTCACGTTTTTCAACCATTTTTTGCTTTATCATCCATCCCAGTAGTTGGACTATCTTATCTTCGGGAAGCCCCAATTTCTGTTGAATGAAATCAACCTTCAATGTACCACCATGATCAGATGCAAGAACTATGATTGCTTCAGCACGTCTCATATCTCTAGTAGGTACTAGAAATAGAAGTAGAATGGCAAATGAGAGAAACAAACTTGATTGAACACTCGCCCAACCCGGCTCGGTTGGACCATATACAATATATCCTACCAGTCCTGCAAGACCAAGAGCAACGATAGTTATAATTGCAAATGAATAGTATCTGTATCTCCTTCTCCGTACTTTTCTCGTGAGCGAATCTAATCTTTGTGACATATAGTACAAACAACCTAGTCCTACTTAAAAAAAGGGGGTATGTGGTTAGGTCACTGAGGACGACGCAACCACATAATGTACAGGAACATGAATAGTAAGCCGTATGTTAGAGTCAGGTCCAGAATGAATGATACGGCGGCTCCTAGTTGTGCGCCGATATACACCATCCAAACTGCAAAGACTGAGCCGACTATTGCGACTAGAATCAAGATGATGAGTCCACCTCTCATTCCAAATCGCTCCCAAGGGCCAAAAATGATGTCAAATAGTCCCATTTTTAGTCAACCCCCTTCATACGCCATAATATAGCCGCAAATACCACGCAGACTGCAATCCATACCAAGGGCGCTATTAATTCCATGACAGTTCCGACCATGTAGAATCCGTTGAGGACAATGAATGCAAGTGCAATGATGATACCAACGGGTGAAATCACTTTGACCACCCATGTGTACCAGCTAGGAAGTTTGAAGTCCCCAGCTTCATTTGCTGCATCCAAGATCTTTGCTCCACCCCAGACCCAACCCATGATTATCATCATGAATAGAGCAACTAGAACAAGACCAAAGTTCTCAACATAGTAGTCGAAGATATCAAGCAAGTACAGACCCCAGGCAATATCGCCTCCACCTGCAACATCATCTATCGGCATCCACAATGTGAATGGAACACCGCCAAGAAACAGGATGAGGGTGATTGCAATCACAGTCTTCGATCGTGGCCATCCAAACTTGTCCATCACAGCCGTGACTATAGCCTCCACTAAGGAAATAGCACTCGTCACACCAAGGAACACCATCATCAGGAAGAACACAAAGCCTAAGATGTTCCCTCCTGGTATAGCCATTCCTCCAGGCCATGAAACGAATGCGAAACCAACACCACCTGCGCCGAGAAAGCCAGCGGTAGCGGCGAGTGTGAAGACTGCCATTCCTGCAGTGAATGCGAATGTAGTATCAAGCAGGCTTGTTGTCACTGCGCTGTTGGTAAGTTCACCACGTCGTGGAAGGTAGCTCGCATAAGCGGTTAATGCTCCCATTCCTGCACTTAGTTTGAAGAAGCTCAATGAAACCGCAGTTGACCACATATCTGGATTTATGAATTGTTCCACATCTGGGTTTAGGTAGAAATCTAATCCTTCGTAAGCATTTGGCTGGGCAAGACCCCAGAACGCCATGAATATGATGATTATCCACATTAGTGGGAACAAAATCATCACTGAGCGTTCGATGCCTCTGGTTCCAAAGTAGTCGATGATGAATACAGCTAACCAAACCACAATGAGTCCTACAAGGACTATTGGCGATGTCAACATATTGACAAAGAAAGCAGGTTGGTCAGTGAATGCTGCTGGTCCCATCCCTCCGTCGAGTTGAAGACCAGTTATTGCATATCCAGCATAGACTGCTGCATAGCCAATCAAAACTGTATAGAAAGCAGTTAGAATCGCCGTGTTCACAAGGCAGAACCAGCCAAGAAACTCTCCTATTGGAGAAATTCTCTTGAGTGCGCCTGGGAACCCTCTTCTAAAGGTCGAACCCAGAACGAACTCGGTCAGCACAACAGGAATACCTACCAATGCAAGCATGATAAGATAGATGAGTACAAAAGGACCGCCACCCAAAACTGATACCTTGAATGGCCAGTTCCAGACGTTACCCAATCCTGTCATGGAACCCCAGACCGCGAATACAAAACCCATTCGGGTAACCCAAGTTTCACGGGCTACTTCCAGTTCTACAGAAGTTTCTTCTCCCATCACGTTTACCTCACGCGATTGTGAAAATTAAAAATATGTGTAGATACGGCGCTATAAGGCATTTTTGGTTGGAATTTTAACGGTTTCATACAAAATTATGAAATCAAATTATCGAAATCAAAAATATCAATTCGATTCTCGGTATAATCCAATGTTACAAAAACTAAAGCAATTCTTTGAACAAGGTACATTTTAGAAGACTAAGAGCTACTTTGGGGACTCTGACAGTCTAATAATGGATATTTAGATGCGTACATGTTTAGTAGTCAATAGATTTATTCACACTGTTCAATTCATCAAAACTGGATGGGATTAGGTCATTTGATCAACAATGAGTTCGGAAAACAATGGGAAAACGATGAGGTTCTTGCAATAGTTCCCTTCAGTGTTGCGGGAGTTGCAACTACTATTCTCCTAAAATCAAAATTTACAGGAAAAATGATGCTCCTTGATGTCGGTGATGGTGCGTTGAGAGACTGTCTTAATGCATCTGAAAGCACTGATTTTGTGAATGAAATTGACCTAATAGCTATCTCCCACGGTCATTTTGATCATATGGGTGGACTTCACTCAATTCTCGGATTTATGCAGATGCTGAACCGAAGCAAACCACTCAACATACTAATCCCTGTGGACTGCAAACAAGCAATCAGTATGATCAAAGGGTTTCGGGATGATTACAAAGAACGTTTACCATTCAAGATTTGGTATCATGAGATGTCAGAGGGTTCTGGCTTTGACACAGACTTCTTCAAGGTGAAATCCTTCGAGGTCGAGCATTATTCATTAGAAGAACATCCAGAGAAAGAGGTTCTGGAACCATCACTAGGATTTAGAGTTCAGATAGGTGATACTATAATCGCATACACAGGTGACACTCGACTGTGCTCAGGTGCAGAAGCAGTTGTACAGGATGCAGATTTAGCGTTTATCGAGGCTACCAGAAAAGAAACTCCCTCAGGTCCCAGAGTCCATCTCTCAATTAGTGAAGCCAAAGAGCTTGGAAAGTTAGCCAAGAAATGCATCCTAATCCACAAGATTCCAGAATTACCCACATGAAGAACCTACATCGTGGGTATCAAATATTGAATGAGTGAAAATACTGGAATCGCGACAATCAATGAGATAGGTACTGTGATTATCCACGAAACGATAATATCTCTCACTTGTTTCATTCGAACTGGAGTATTTGCAACATAACCTACTGCAATGAGTGCTGCCACAAGTACATGAGTTCCACTAAGGGGAAGGCCGAAATAAGTTCCCACGAACATGATTAACGAAACAGAAATGCTTGCTGAGAGAGCAGATGAGGGTGACAATGTTACAACTTCCGTGGCTAGAACTTTGATGACCTTTCTTCCCACAACAATTAGGCCACAACCCATTCCCAGACCACCCACAATTAATACAACATAGATTCCTGGTATTGAGAAAGATCCGATTGTCAGAGGGGTACTAAAGAATGGATGGTTTACAAGAGGGGCAACGGCATTGGCAACATCATTTCCTCCTCTGCTTAATCCTGTGATTATCAAGAAGACTGCAAGTCCATAAGCAGCAATCTGTTCCTGTTTCTCTCTTCCTGACAATCCCGCAGCACGATATTGCAATTTACGTACTAACCAAAAGACCACCGCAGCTATAAAGAATCCAATTAAGGGTGATATTATCCACCCCGCAAAGATTTCAATGACAACTGCAGTGTTAATAGCCTCCGCCCCCCACACCGAGCCACTAATGATAGGTGCTGCAATAGCCACGCCTATTACAGAACCAACAATGCATTGAGTTGTGCTGATTGGTAATCCCTTGGTTGCTGATGCAATTAGCAACCAGACTGTCATTGAGATGAGAATTGCAAAGACCATCTGCGTTGTAAGTTCGTTTCCTGTCACCAAGTCTGAACCTACCTTTTCGGAAACTCCACCACCAAGAGAGATTGCGCCAACGAGATTGATGAAAGCACCAATCAGTACAGCTGCTCTCACACTAAAAACACGAGCTCCTACTGCAGGGCTCATTGTTTCATCATTGCTACCAATCGCAAAAGCTACAATGAAGGCGATTACTAGTAGTGCGAGAGCAACTGGATCCAAGAAACGTCCACTCCACTCATGAGTACTTAATTGCTAACTCTCGGATGTAATCCCCCGCATTCTCGGCCTTGATAGCAACATCCAGGATCTTCTCAGATACACTCTTGAAAAAGTGAACATCCGGAGATTTATACTTTGAATCCCGGAAAAGTTTCTTTAGAAGCTTATACTGTAAGTCTCTTGCCTCCTCTCGTACAAGGTCTATTCTTCTGGTGTGCTCAACAGACATCTTGAAATCCTTATAGAGATACTTCACCGCATCCTGAAGAAGGTCTGTACAGATCCAACATTTCTCTGCAATTTCCTCTATATCTTCTGGTGGTTTCATTCCTTTTCCAACACTAATCAATCGAACTGCATCTTCAGCAGCATCGATAATGCCATCCATATGGCTTGTTAACAAATGACGTTCCTGAGACTGCTGTGGCATGAATGCATGTTTTGAGAGAATATTTTCCACCAAATTCTCCTTGATTTTATCAGCATCTCGTTCTAGTTTGATAATTTCTTCTTCAAGTTCATCGAGAGTATCATCTTTTCCCTCAACCCAGCACTCCGCCGCAACGTGCATTTTTGCACTAGCTGACTGAAGGGCTTTACTCAATGCCAGAATGCACTCCTCAGCCTCTTTCTGTAGTTTCTTGTCTCCTGATCCGAAGATCTTCGAGAATGTTCCCATAGATTCCTACTCCAAACGATTGTTCAGGGACTTCTGAAACTAGACATCAAATAGACCTTGTGGATGACAATCGAATCAATCTCCAGCCTCAAGTACTGCTCGAATACGCATGATTCCTGCGCCAATTTTCTTCTGCTTTTTGATTTTGAATATTCCCAGCTTGCCTGTACGTTCAACATGAGGTCCTCCACAAAGCTCCATGCTGAAATCTCCAACAGAATACACAGAAACTGTTTCTCCATAATTCTCTTTGAAAAATGCTAGAGCTCCTTTCTTGATTGCCTCATTGTAGGGCAGAAATTGTTGGATTACCTCAAGATTCTGACCGATAACGTCATTTACTAACTTCTCTACTTCCTTAATCTCCTCAGAAGTTAGCTTCCTTGAAAAAGTGAAGTCAAAACGTAGACGATCTTCGGTTATGTTACTTCCATTTTGGGTCACTTCATCTCCGAGAACTCTTCTCAAAGTCTCTTGAAGAAGATGTGTTGCTGTGTGAAGTTTAACTATCTTCTCGCTATGCTCAGCCAAGCCACCCTTGAATTTACCCTGAGTTGCAGTTCTCGATATCTCTCGATGTTCCTCAAATTGCTTAGTGAATTCATCCATATCGATTTTGATTCCTTTCTCCTCAGCGAGGTCTCGAGTCATCTCCAATGGAAGCCCAAAACTTGTGAAGAGGAGGAACGCATTCTCACCAGTTATTGTTCCTGTTTCAGTGTAGATTCTCTCAAATCTCCGAATCGCTTTGCTGAGTGTCTTTCTGAACTTTGCCTCCTCTGCAGTGAGGTTGTCCATGATGAACTCTTTGTTACGCTTTACTTCTCCATAGAGATCTTTGAACATGTCAATAACAATCTCTGCTAGACTGTTCATGAATCCATGGCCAATACCGAGTCTATCAGCACTATGAATTGCTTTTCTGAGTAATCTTCGTACAATGTATCCTTGCTCAACATTGGATGGACCAATTTTCCTGTCATCTGCCATAATCATGACCGCTGACCTGACATGATCGACGATAATCCGAATGAGCCTATCATCGTCTTCAGTGAACTCCTCTCTGTTTGACAGTTCCTTCACACATTTAATCAGAGGTACAAAAAATTCGGTATCGAAAACAGTCGGGACTCCTTGAAGCATAGCAAGAGTTCTCTCGACACCCATTCCAGTGTCAATACTGTTCATCTTCAGCGGTTCATAGGATCCATCCTCGAGCTTTCGATAACTCATGAAGACGTCATTCCATACTTCAACAAAATGACCGCAGCTGCAACCTGGTCTACAGTCTGGACCACATTTTTGAATCTCGTCCACTTCGATGAACATCTCTGTGCATGGTCCACAGGGACCTGTGTTCCCTGCAATCCACCAGTTGTCCTCCTTTCCCAAGAAGTAGATTCTCTCATCTGGTATTCCAACGCTCCGCCATGCCTCCGTTGCCTCATCATCTCTAGGAGAATCCTCATCACCTGCGAACACTGTGACGGACAGCCTCTCAGAATCAAATCCAAGGTATTTCTTTGATGTGAGAAACTCATAGCTCCAGGTGATTGCTTCTTTCTTCCAGTAATCTCCCAGACTCCAGTTTCCAAGCATCTCAAAGAATGTGAGGTGTGTTGTATCACCGACTTCTTCAATGTCAGTTGTGCGAACGCATTTCTGGAAATTGGTCAGACGTTTTCCCTCGGGATGGGGTTGTCCTAACAAATATGGAACTAGGGGATGCATTCCTGCAGATGTGAATAACACTGTAGGATCATCCTCTGGGAACAATGATGCTGAAACTATAACTGAGTGTCCTTTTTCTTTGAAGTATTTCAGGTATAATTCTCTCAGTTCTTTAGCTTTCATCATCTGTCACCTTACTACTGACATAAAAGGGTTGGATAAGCCAAATCCTGATTGATTTTAATCGTTTCGAAGAAGTCCTGATATAATCACGCTTACTTACCCAAGATTAGTCCCGTCGGAGTTAGCCGGTATTTTCGTAATCGCGTAGTAATCCAAGGATATCGGTCAATCCAATCTAGAAATCGATCATTAGATACAATGTCTGCATTGAGTTTCTTGGCTAACTGAACAATCCTTTTGTCATCATTGGTTCCTCTTGAGGCTTCAACAACTTTTGCGGTCGAAATGAATGCATTTAGCGCTTCAGGATTATCAATATTATGGACAAGTGCAGCAGAAATGACGAAAACAGGATCATAGCCTGTATTTGTTAGGCTTTGATAGGCAAGAGAGAGATTCTGCGCCTTTGGTCTACCTTGAGGTGATATACTATAGGCGACGTTATTACCATCAACAACAAGAATACGTTTCTGAGAAACTTTCTTTTCAGTCTGAACTCCCTGATGAAGAGTTTTACACCTCTGAATATGATTATCAAGAGTATCCCTGTTAAATAACCGTTCACAATGAGGACATCGGGCTCGTTTTGGCAATGGTCTACTCCTCTTATGATATAGGTATGAGTCGCCTCATGAAAGTCCGTATAAAGATGAGTATATGTTACCAGAGAGGGCTAATTGACATTAACTAAACCTATTTAATCAAATGATACGTAAATAATTTGGCGTCCTGTTTCCGCGGTGTCGTCCTCCCGGCGGCCCGAATAACGGGGGCAGACGCCAATGGTTTTTTTCAGAATACCAATGATACGAAAAAGAGCCAACCAGTTCCAATGAGCAAATGCAATAATGCCAAGGGTGTGGCGATTTTTGCAAAATCCTTGAAGCTTATTCTATCATGCTCCTCCTCAGATAATGCCATAGCGAGGATGTTAGCTGGTGCTCCAATAGGAAGAACATAACCTCCAACGTTGACAGCAAACACTAGGATTGCAGGAAATACTGGTGTAGCAACAGCCAAGCTTGCTGCAATTGGCGCAAGAACAACCGATACTGGAATGTTATCTATCACTGCAGAAAGAAGCGCTGGAACCCAAACAAGGAACCCTACTGCAATCCCGGTGTTCTCAGAAACAATTGAGTTTACTGCATTACCTATATCATCAATGAATCCTACTATTTCAAGGGCACCAACAAGTCCGAATATTCCGATTAGGAAAAATACAGTGTTCCAGTTGATTTTTGACAAGATGTTCTCCACCCTTTCTCGAGTCATTATAAGAACAATGAATGCTACTATAATTGATACAAGTGGTGGTTCAAGTCCTGATCCTTGCCCGTACGTGAAGGCCAAGATGAGAATCCCAATTGCAATCAATGACAGATAGAAGTCGTTTCTTGACCTTATCATATGCACAGGAGTAACCACAAAGACCTCATCTCTTACACTCTCCTCACTATCCGGTAGTTTGTCTTTGAAGACTCGATAAAACAGTGGTAAAGAAACTAGCAGTATCATGATGGATAGAGGCATCATAGTCAGAAACAGAACAGAAGCATCAAATCCTGTAACACCCTCCTCTAGTATCTTGTTAGCAATTACAAGGTTTGGAACTGCGCCCACAATTGATGGTATCGATGCAAAGTTAGCAACGATTGCTTCAGCAATCAAGAATGGTTTGAAGTCAATCTCCAGAGCTTTACAGACCTCGATAGTCAAGGGGGCCACAATCAATATTGTCGATGTGGTATCAAACACCAGTGAAATAATGAAGACAAAAAGGATAAACAGAGTGAACAGACGTTTAGTATTCCCTCCTGTAGGACGGACAAGAGTCAATGCTATGTATTGGAACATCCCTGAGTTCCGTGCTACAGAAACTACAACCATCATAGAGATGATGAAGAGTATCGTTCCCCATTCTATATGTTCAACAAGCGTTGAAAATGTTGCCCCGGTTGGGTCCATAGATCCTGCTGCAGAATCGATAGTAAAAGCAGCCCATAGAACTATTCCAACGAGCCCCATCCCCACCATGGACATTGCGGCACGGTTCACCTTCTCACTAGAGATTAAGAGATATGTCCCGATAAACACGAATAACACAAAGGTGCCAACTGGTTCCTGCATTTTCTGTTTCTCTATTGTTTTTTATAAGTACGCGTGATTCTGCAACATAGGTGCATTTCTCTATTCCTATCATAAGAAACTGGAAGAAAGAACTAAACATTGAACTTGTTAATTATCCATACCCTGATTTAGATGAACACTGATACACTTTTTCTGTTGAGATAGGCAGGTACGTGGCAACAAAGACTACGAGAATAATCCCGGAGATGATATCCATAATAATCCTCTCCTTGGATATCAGATACCAAATAGAACTTGAAGCAATACAAGGTATCCACTACCTATGGCGAGATGGATAAATCCCAAAAGTGTACCAATCTTCACGAACTCTATGAAGGGAATTGGATCATGTTGCTCCTCAGAAAGACCAATAGCTACCATGTTTGCTGGAGATCCTAGAGGAGTAAAAATGTAACCTCCTATATTCACTGCAAAAATCAATGCTAATGGATTTCCGAAAGTAGCTGCAATGGGGGCAAGAACTAGCGAAACAGGAAGGTTGTCGAGAAACGCCGACAACATTGCAGGGATCCAGACAAGAAATACTGTGGCAAATATTGACCCCTCCTCAATGAATCCTGAAATAGCCACACCAAGAGCATCGATTAAGTGTGTTATATCCAATGCCCCAACTAGACCAAAAAGCCCAACCAAGAAGAATACCGTGGGCCACCCAACTCTGTTCAGAAATTCGTTTGCCCTTTCATGTGCTAACAATAGAAGGAATCCTGCAATAAGGAGCGCCACCATTGGAGGAGTCAAACCCAGGCCTGGACCAAACGCAAATCCAATCACTAAAGAGATGATTGCTACTGATGAGATGTTGAAATCCCATCTATCCTTGATCATGGTCGCTGGGTCAATAGAGAAGACCGCATCAGCCCTGTGTTCATCAGTCACTCCAAACGACTTTCCATACCACCTTAGGAAGATTGGTAGACTGACTAGAAATAGAATAATCGAGAGTGGCATAAAAGTGATGAATAAGAAACCAACATCCAGATTGATGTTTGGGTGTTGAGCTATAACTAGGTTAGGCACTGCACCAACAATCGAAGGGATCGATGAGAAGTTACATACTATTGCTTCTGAAACCAAGAACGGCTTGAAGTCAATTTCAAGAGCTTTGCATATCTCTATAGTAAGAGGTGCAGCAATAAGCATAGTCGATACTGTGTCAAAAAACAGGCTGATTCCTGATACAAATACAAGAAAGACAATGAAAAGCTGTTTGTGATCGCCCTCACTTCGTGCTGCAATTCTGAGAGCAATATATTGGAATATCCCAGAGGCTGCTGCGACTGACACTATGATGCTCATAGCAATGATGAAAATTATGGTGTCCCACTCAACATGCTCAATGAGGGTTACAAACTCGACACCTCCAGGAATAGTTAGAGATAACGCTATGTATAGAACCACTCCAACCAATGCAACACCCAGAAGTGACATTGCAGTCCGGTTTATTTTCTCCGTGGAGATTAGGATATATGTTCCAATAAAGATGACAAGAACCGCTATAGGTGCATTTTGATAGACAATGACTAGGATGAGTGCAATTGCAGTCATAATGGTTATGAAAATAATAGCAATGATTTCCCATCCTATCTTTCTCATAAAAAAAATCACACCATCTACATTATTGTAAATCAACCAACTGCTGAACGTTACTACTTCTCCTACTCATTAATCTGTCGTCATTTGTAGATGAAACACAAGGAAGTTAATTTCACCGAATGCAATTCACGATTTTTTTCAAGCTCACCTACTCAATGGGTTATAGATTGAGTTTTTTGAGAAACTCTTGGCTTGCCAGACCAAATCCTTGATATTGTTTATACTTTGTACTCCCAAATCCAGTTTATAGGAAGATTAGCAATGACAAACCGTATTGTTGCTCAAAAATTAGAAGATGTTGACCTCTCTCAGACCAAGACAGTCGTAGATCAGGAAGAGATCACTGATACATACGCGCTGTATCTCGATGACGAGAGCCATTCCTTTAATGGAAAAGCCGACAAAATTGTCTTCCCATCAACTGAAGCTGAAATCGCTTCAATCATGAAGAAAGCCAACGATGATGGAATCCCTGTCACGATTCAAGGTGGACGCACTGGTCTAACAGGAGCAGCAGTTCCTCTGGGCGGAATCGCTCTCAATCTTGAGAAACTGACAAAGCTAAGCTACATGGAGTATAATGAATCTGAAGAATTATACTCAATTGCTGCTGAAGCTGGCATGACTTTGGAAGACCTAGTCGATGTCATAGTATCAAAGAATCTTGACAAATTGCAGGGCAAAGGTTCTGCAGAACAACAGAGGGCTCTAGAACGTTTTCTTGGTGAAGCTGATGATTTCACTTTTCCAGTTGATCCTACAGAAATGAGTGCGTGGCTTGGAGGTATCGTTGCCTGCAATGCTTCAGGTGCAAGAACGTTCAAGTATGGTGCAGTGAGACCGTGGGTTCGTCGTCTTCGCGTAGTCCTTGCTAATGGTGATATTCTGGATATTGAAAGAGGAAAAGTCAAGGCCAACAATGGTAAGTTTGTCATTGTGCTAAGTGATGGCTCTGAAACAGAGGTCAGTGTTCCTACCTATACAATGCCAAAGACAAAGAACGCAGCTGGTCTCTATGCTGAACCTGATATGGATCTCATCGACCTCTTTGTGGGTTCAGAAGGTATCTTAGGAATAATCACAGAAGTGGAACTTGGTCTTGTCAAACTTGAAGAGAATATCATGACAGTAATGGCGTTCTTCCCGAGTATCGAGGATGCGGTTAACTTTGTCTATGATGTTCGTGCTTCTGACTCTCCCATCAAGATGGATTTCTTAGAGTACTTTGGCTCAAATGCAATCAACATGATAAAAGAGAAAGCCAGTGACGCAGGAATCAAAGTCCCTGCTATGAAAGATGACACCAAAGCCATCGTCTTCTTTGAGTTCTCATTCACACCCGAGAATATGGAAGAGATGGTCATGGGTCTTGAGGAGATTCTCATCAAAAACAACACATCATCCGAGTCAAGCTGGGCAGGAATGGACCGTTCAGAGCTGGCGAAGATGAAGACTGTGAGACATTTCGTGCCAGAAACTGTCAATGGTATTATTGCCATGAGGAAAGCACAGTACCCAGAGGTCCACAAGATTGGCACAGACATGGCTGTTCCAGACGAAGCTCTCAAGGAGTATCTGGAATACTATGTTTCGACACTTGAAGAACAAGGAATGGAGTATGTGATGTGGGGTCATATCGGTGACAACCACATACATGTGAACATGCTTCCCCGTAACAACGAAGAGGTAAAGCAGGGTATGGACAACTACATGACCTTTGCAAAGAGAGCTATCGAACTTGGCGGAACTGTGGCTGCAGAACATGGCATTGGGAAGCTCAAACGTGCCTTCCTAGAAGCCATGTATGGTGAAGCAGGCATCTCAGAGATGCAGGCAGTGAAGAAATCCTTGGATCCAAAATGGTTGATCAACAGAGGAAATATGGTTGCAGTGCCTGTAGAATTTACCTAGGTATGTTCTCGTTGAGATTAATCCACCGTTCGACGATTATGCTTCTGATGTCTATTATGAAGCAATTGACTAATCCCTCTTCCCCTCTGGTATCTATTTTTCCCAGAGTATTGCTTTCCTAACCTGCTCCTCTACCTGTTTCATTTTGGAGCAGAGTTCAGGGGCTTCTTCACAAAACCTTCCGAGATTCTTGATACCAAAATCTGTCCAATACTTCGAGAATGTATCATCTAGATTAGAGCCCAAGTCCTCTTCACAGGTATTAATCCTATTCCGAAGTTCTTGCACTAGCTCATCTATGTACAATTTTCTAAGTTTCACCCTCGCCCAGAAATCACACATTTTTCCTCTGCATGGTCCCTTGACCATCACACAGAATGCGGCCATGAAATATCCCCGAATGAGTTGGAGTCTGCGAAGTCCAGCTAATCTTAAGGATTGTCTTACAGGATGTCACTATCCTATTCTTGAAATAGGCCGTGTACTCACAAATTGAGAACCCTGGGTGATTCTTGACTTGCAAGATAAATCGAAATCAATCAACAATGGACCCAAGATACGAAAAGAGAAAGAAACCGTTCAGAGGATGATTCACCTGTATTGCGAGAAGAAACACTGCACCTCTGATGGAACTCTGTGTTCCAATTGTCAAAGTCTGCTGGAATATTCTCACCAGAGATTGGAACGGTGCCAATACCAAGAGGACAAGCCTACATGTCGGAAATGCCCCGTTCATTGTTACAGGCCAACAATGCGCGAAGAGATTCGACGAGTAATGCGGTTTTCAGGTCCTCGCCTTCCTTTACGTTCGCCACTAGATTGGATAAGGCATCAGCTTCATGATTAAGCAGATTGAAGGACGACGCTGCTATTTGTAAACGACTTCTACGAGATGTGCGCTGCAGCTGATGCATGGATCATATGCACGGGCAATTATCTCGAACTGGAGCTCAATATTGTCAATCTGTTTATTGGTCAATAGCTTTTCACCGCTGGTACGGATGAATGCTTCAACATCGTCGAGGAACATAGCTGTCGGAGTGATAAAGTCAGCCGCTGTGATTATTCCATTCTTTACCTCATAGTGGTGAATCAATGTTCCTCGAGGAGCCTCTACAGCCCCCGTACCAAAACCAGTTTCTTGTGTTGGTTGTGCAATCTTTGCATTTTCATTCTTGAGGATCATATCGATGACTTCAATGATGCCTTCAAGTGAATACACCTGTTCAATAGCCTGTGCATGATTATTGAATAGAGGGTTTCGATGCCATCGGTTGGTCACTAGCTTTTCGTATGCTTCCTTAGCCTTACCCTTTAATCGTTCTCCAATGAGAAGGACTCGAGCTAGTGCCCCAACTGTAAATGGCTTGTCCTTGTATTGACCACGCTTAGCAAAGCTATGACTCACAACACGCTCTTTGATGACACTCTTGTAATCTTCTACTGGATGCTCCTCTCCGTCAGAGGTGATGAAGAAATCTCCATAGTATCCATATTCATCATCTAGAGGTTTACAGCATAGGAACTGTGTTTCTCGCTCCATGTGGTCAGGAATCTCAAGACCTCCCAGAAGGTCAATTGTCGCTACTGCAAAGTCGAGGAGATCTTCCGCCTCCCCTCTAACCTTGATGAGCTCCTCCTTTGTTGGAAGCTTACCGAACCCTCCAATGACCGGGTTCTCCCCATGAATCATTCTGCCGCCCATCATTCTCATGATTTTGTTTCCAAACTTTTTGAGCTGAAGTGCTTTCACTACTATGTCACCGTATTTGTCAGTCATTGCAACTGCATTGTCATAACCAAGGAAGTCCGGCAAAGCCAAGAAATAGATGTGTAGACTATGACTCTCAAGCATCTCTCCATGGTGCATTAGTTCTCTAAACAACTGAGTAGTCGAATCAACAGTCACACCAACCGCTTTCTCAAGGCCTCGTAGAGCTGCATACTTGTGGGAGAGGTTGCAAATAGCACAGATTCTAGGTACAATAGTGAGGTCCTCTTGAGGCGTTTTACCTAACACAAGTTCCTCAAACAGACGAGGTCCTTCAAGAATCCGGACTTCTACATGGCTGATTTTGTTGTCTTTTATCTCGACTCTGATTCCACCATGTCCTTCTACTCTGGCCAAGGGTTCGATGGTGATATCCTTTTCCAGCATATCATGTTCCTCCATTTTTGATGTATTCGATAATCTTGCTACCTCCGAATCCTCTGATACGTCGCATAATTTCGTCCGGATTCATCCCAAAACTCTCAAGAAGCTTCAGATGTTGGTCGAAGTTCCCATCTGGATTTGGACCCCAACAACCAACGCATGGAACACCATGGTTCGGACATGCTGAACCACACCCTCCCAATGTGAGGGGGCCAATGCAGAATTTCTCATCAAGAAGTAGACAACGGTTCTCATTGAGTTTACACTCATGACAGACTGGATGAGGATAGGGTTCAGGTATTGCTCCATGGATTAGTTTCGAGATCAGGGCGAAGGTCTGAGGTTGACTGATTGGGCATCCTGGAAGATAGTAGTCTACCTCAACAAAAGCATCTAAGGGCTTAGCTTCTAATGGCTTTGTCAGAAATTTGATACTTTTCCCATAGACGTTTTCTAGTCGCTTTTCGTAGTTTCCATCACTACTGAACATAGCCTGAGGACCACCATTCACTGCACAGTTACCAATAGCAACTAGAATTTTTGCTCGTTCTCTAATCTCATGGAGATACTCTTTTTCCTGCTCAGTGCTAACGCTTCCTTCGACAAATGCAACATCGAGTTCATCCTCGATTGGATTGCTTGAAGCCATCACGAATGACTGAATATTCGTTGCATCGAACAGGTTGAGTATCTCATCTTCGGTATGAATGATGAGGAGCTGATCTCCTGCACAACCTGTGAATCCGTAGATTCCGATTTTTGGTTTCTCTACTGCAGCCATCTCAGATCAACTCCCTGAAGTGTAGTGTGTCCCAATACGTGAACACTGGTCCATCCATACAGGTGTAGAGATGTTCAATTGCACAATGTCCACACTTTCCTATTCCACATTTCATCCTCCGCTCAAGTGAGAGTTGTATCTGGTTCTTTGGAATCTTGAGCTTCAGAAACTCGTCAATGACAAACTTATACATGACCGGTGTACCAACAACAACTGCATTGGTTTCTCTTGGGTCTATCTTTGGAAGATGTTTGAACAGTTTGGTGACTACGCCTACGTCTTCTCTCCAATCGTTGTCTGGATTATCCACAGTAAAGAAGCAGTTTATGTCATCCCTCTTTTTCAGTTGGAAGAACTCGGTCTTAAATAGGAAGTCCTTGGGAGTCCTAGCTCCGTATAAGAAGAACACACGATTGAACTGGTCACGGTTGTCTAGAACATAGTAGAGGATAGATCGTAGAGGAATGACTCCTAGGCCTCCTGCAACTATGATAAGGTCTTTGTTGACCATCTGGTCGAGTTTGAATCCATTTCCATATGGTCCACGGATGTACACCACGTCATTGTCCTTCTTCTGGAAGAAAGCTTCTGTTAGCTTTCCAACTTTTCTGACTCCCAATTCAAGAATTCCTGGTCGACTTGGTGTGGATGAGATTGAGAATGGCGCTTCACCAACACCGGGTATAGATAGCATGATGAATTGACCTGGGTTATAGGTGAAAGACATAGCCTTTTTCATGTCAATGTGTCTTATCTGGAAGAATCTATGGTCCTTAATCAGATCATAGTGTCTCACAATCCTTGCAGCTTTCGGCTTGAACGGATTCTCAATTGTTTCAACTAAGGTCATTATTTGGGCGCCTCCTTTGTTATCAAAGCCTCAGATATTGAGAGGACATTGATGTCAACTGGACATGTGTCAACACAACGACCGCATCCGATACAGCCAGGTCGTCCATAGTCTACCCCGAATGTCTTCAATTTGTGACCATACCATAATCTCAATCGATCCGCACGGGAGGCACGGAAGTTATGACCTCCTGCTACCAGGCTATAGTCCACAAACATACAACTGTCCCATACTCTGTCCCTACGTCCAACAATTCTATTGGTGACATCAAAGACATCTGATACATTGTAGCAATTACATGTAGGACACACCATTGAACACTGCCCACAGGAAAGACACTTATCACCGAAGTAGTCCCAAATCTTACTGTCATGACTTAGTTCCATAAGATCAGGCATGCTGTCAAATTCGAAGCTTTTCTGAAACATGCCATTGCGTTTATGGCGCCAGTCGACATACATCTGGATGTCATCATGTGTCACATTGTCGTCGAAGATCTCTTCTCTTTCAAGTATCATATCATATCCAAGACTTGAACCTATCCATACAAGATAGAACCCACCCAACTTAACAAAAAAGAGATCAAATCCCTCTGTCACAATATCAGTATCTGTGAAATAACAGAGATGATTCTCCAAAGGAAGACACGAAAAACCAATGATGGCTGTGTTCTCTCTCAGAACTGAATAGTATGGATCCACGGGATCTCTAAGGAACACATCATCGAGTCTAAGAAGACCGTGAATCTCACATGGGTGCACTCCAAGCACGACTCTTTTCTCAACTACAGAATAATCTGGAGTGAATCCCTTCTCATTGAAATGCATCATTGTAAACTGCATTGGATGGAATAACTTCTTGATAGGAATCATTGGATGTTCGTCGGTAATGACCAATTCCGATATATTCTCAAGATAGTCGTAAGACAAAACACCACTCCTCTTCTTTGGTCCGTATAGCTGTCCAAACTTGTCTAGACTCTCAAGAAAAACCTCGAGAAACTTTGACTGCAATTTTATTATGCGCATTTGCGGCACCTTTTTCTGAAGACCTATGAAACGTGGTGGCACCTAGATATGTAGTTATCACTTTTTCCATATCTATATTGTTCAAGAAAAGAGCGATATTGTATCAAATACTACTTCTCATCTTCCTCGCCTCTCCCAACACAGACAAAAATACAGATTTCGGTGATTGATGAAAATTATTCGCAATTTTCCACAACACGATGTTTATAACACGAATGACGTAATACTATTACGTGAAAAAGAAATATAAGTGTCAAAGTTATATGATTACACAAGCAGTCAAATGGTGATAGAGATGTCAGAAGATAGAAAAACAACTAAGGCGGAGGGTGTACAACTAAGTCTAAGAGAACAGCTTCTTGGGCGCCTGTCCGATGAGGAAATTAGTTCAAAGAAGCGTGAAGTATCTGTTATGACTAGGATGAGTGGCGACATCGTGGAAATTCTGGATGCTCTGGTCGAGCTTGAGATATTCAAGAGTCGATCTGAGGCTGTTTCTGCTTTTGTTGAACAAGCAATTTCTACCCGAAGTCAAATGTTTGACGAGATAAAGGTTCAAGCTGCAGATATCCGCAAACTGCGTGACTCAGCCAAGAAGCATGCCTTTGAAGCATTTCAAGAAAAGTAGGAATTTCACTTGCTTCTATGATTTTTCAGGCATTGTATTACTAGAGATGATTTTGCATTTGTCGAATTATTAAACTCTACAATTAAACCAGACTTTATCATCCGAGAAAAAACTAAGCGTTCTCCTTCTTTCGTTATTTTCAGGGGTGAATCCATATTATGGATCATGAATCATTATATCCTGGTTTAATGAACCGTACGATATGGTCCCAATAGTGAGCCATAGTAATTTGAGCCATAGTATGTCATTCGAGCAGCATCATTGGAATATGGTATTCTGACTTCATTGGGATCAAGCTTGAATTTGATGATTCTCACTTCATTGGGGTCTAGTCTGAAATCGATGGATCTTACTTCAGTAGGATCGAGCTTGAAATGGATGACTCTCACTTCACTGGGATCGAGCTTGAAATCGATGATTCTGACTTCACTGGGATCGAGCTTGAAATGGATG
Organism: Candidatus Thorarchaeota archaeon; assembly: GCA_016839345.1. The sequence continues at coordinate 25,569 of JAEOUL010000093.1, forward strand.
ACTCTCACTTCACTGGGATCGAGCTTGAAATGGATGACTCTCACTTCATTGGGATCTAGTTTGAAATCGATGGATCTTACTTCACTGGGATCAAGCTTGAATTTGATGACTCTCACTTCATTAGGGTCTAGTCTGAAATCGATGGATCTTACTTCAGTAGGATCGAGCTTGAAATCGATGATTCTGACTTCATTGGGATCAAGCCTGAAATCGATGATTCTGACTTCATTAGGATCAAGACGCCAAGCAAGTTCTGCAGTCCCATCAGTTAATTGAAGATCTGGAGCCACAGCTATGTTATTGTTCATACTCATCGACGCCACTGCCAACATTGAACCAAAAATAGTGAGCGTCAAAACAAGTAGGATTCCAGTAGCAAAAACAACCCTATGGGTTTTCTTGTTAAACATTCTCTATCTCCTCCGTTTAGTGTAAGGATTCAGTGACAATGTTGTTGTTGTGAAATTGAAATAGACCAGTCCGTGCCAGTCCAAAGGTGTCATTGTTTCTCTGAATCACTCAAATACCTCGAAATAGTATTACATATTACAAGTAATATATGTTTCGGTAACATAATCACAAAGCGAAAAATATATTACGTAATTATGTTACATATCTCAAGAAGTCCCCCGAACATGAAGATTGGAAATGTTCTCCTTCTTTCTGTTCTCAACGGGGTGTCGGGGGATTTCTCTCTTTTTTCTCTAGAAGCCTAATCGTTTGGATCAAGAGCTTTTACGTAATTTCTTTGGAGATGGTAACCTAGGGGAGCTCTCTCCTCTTCCGTGTTCTGGTGGAGGTTTCCATTCCTCAGTCATCTTGAGATATTCTGCTCTCTCTGCTGCATCATGTAGTTCCATCACTGTTGCCATATGGTTGCCTTGATCATCTCTAAGCAGGTAGATATACTCATAGAAGTATTTACCAATGAAATGCACCCATCCTTCATATTTCTCCAGCTCTCCACTCTTCAAATCTCCAATCATCTTGAGTACACTCTGTTCAGCTCTTTCAGGATGGCATCTAAGGATGGAAGAACCAATTCTACTTTCATGGTCTTGCTGGAGCTGTTCACCCGCCTTCTGATTGAAGACCACAATTTGATTGTTTATATCTAGGACACAAATTCCAACATTCAGATCTTCTACAAGTCGTCGCATCAAATCAAAATCAAGAGTCATAGTTCTATCATACCACAAAAAGCGTGAAAATCTTTGGGATGCGGTTGACTTATGTCAAGAATGCACCACCTCTTGGACATGATTGATTTCTACTCGAAGCTGGCCAAATACTATGATCAGATGTATGCCCATATCGATTATGAAGGAGCAGCCCAGAAACTTCATGAAATTATTCAGAAATACAAACGATCATCAGGTAATAGATTATTAGATGTCGGATGCGGAACTGGTACTCATATTATGCACCTAAAAGAGAAGTATCAAGCGATGGGTTTCGATATCAGTGAAGAAATGCTAGCAGTTGCACGAGAAAAATGCCCGGACATCAATTTCGTACAGGGTAATATGATTTCGATGGAACTCGATCAAGTCTTTGATGTAATTATTTGTCTTTTCGGGTCAATCACATATCTTACAACGATTCAGGAGCTGCAGCTAGCAATCAGATCTTTTTCAAAGTATACTAGTAACGGAGGAGTAATAGTTCTTGAACCCCTTTTCACCGAAGAAACAGTACGCGATAAATCAATGGGATTAAACTGTCTGAACCTTCCTGACATCAAGATTGCGAGGAGTAATGTTGGGCAAAGAAAAGGGAATATTATGTATCTTAATTTTCATTTTCTAGTATCAACACAAGAACATGGTACTGAACACTTCATTGATCCAAGTCCAATGGGTATATTCTCTCGACATATCTACCAGAATCTCATGGAGGAGAATGGATTCCATGTTGAATTTATCGAACCTGGATTTGATAAGGAAGTTCTGATTTTGGGAGTTAAAGAGGCATAAGAACAGTTCATTTCCTCTATCTGTTCATTGATTAACAGTTTAGGGAGTTCTATCATATGGAATATACAACATTAGGTTCTGGTTGCTTCTGGTGCACAGAAGCTGTGTTTCAGCAACTAAACGGTGTTGAAACTGTAGTATCTGGATACTCCGGTGGACATGTAGAGAATCCATCTTATGAACAAGTCACCACTGGAAGAACTGGTCATGCAGAGGTCTGCCAAATCCAGTTTGACCCAGAACGAATTTCGTATGAGGATATTCTTGAGGTGTTCTTTGGGACCCACGATCCGACAACACTCAATCGCCAAGGTAATGATATTGGCACGCAGTATCGATCTGTGATATTCTATCACAGTGAGGAGCAAAGAAAAACTGCGGAACAAGCCAAGAAAGATCTTGATGAGAGTGGAACATGGAAGAATCCTATTGTGACTGAGATTGTTCCATATGAAGAGTTCTACCCAGCTGAGGACTATCATCAGAATTACTACAAAAACAATCCAACTCAGGGCTACTGTCGGATGGTGATTGCGCCAAAATTGAACAAGTTTGAGAAGGTTTTCAAGCTGAAGATTAGTAAGTGAATGAAATCCTAGCAAGTAAAATATCTCGGTGATAACACACAACTAGGATTTAATATTTTGAAGTATCCATCCAGAAGCATAATGAGCGAAGATGAGTCTCCAGCATTATACGTTTTCTGTACCATATGTGAACAGAATGTTCCTTTGGTCGTCACAGAAGATGACATTGAGAAAGCTAAAACAGGACTCATCTCAGTTCTCTCCTTACACGGAGAACCGCAACATGCGATACTAGTCTATCTAGACATGAACCTCAAGGCACGAGGAGTTGAATACCCTTCACTACTACAAGTCAAAGAGAGTGAAGCTAAAGACACAACCGCAACCATTGAAGATGATGTTCATGATTTGAACTCAATACTCAGCTCATTCGGTGAAAAACAGGACCAAGCAATCAAATCATTTGCTCATATTTCTGCTCAACTTATTGCTGGAAATTCATTGTATCTAATTCACGATAACACAAGTATTGGAAAAGTTGTGAAAGATCAACTAGACTCATTATTCACAGACCAGAATGTATCCTCTTTCGTCATCAGTTATGATGATATTGACCTTGTAAGTGGAATGAGACCTACACTTTTCGATTTACAATATGGAACTTTCATCTCGGAGGGTATTGCTTTAGACACGGAGTACTTCGAGGAATTGATTAAGGAAGCTGTCGCAAGTCCGAATGGCTTTAGTATGTTGAAAAATGACTATCGGAAGCTGAAGTTTTCGTACCGGCATCTATGGGAATTGTTGTCTACTGGTACTCGAACCTACACACGAAAAAGACTGGCATATCTTGTTTCAATTGATCTATCATTGATTCCACTTCTACTCAGAATTGCTGAAAATGACGGGATTGATGTAGCGTCGCGTGTGAAGCTATCCAAAGCGGAGAAAAAGAATTAGTAGGCACATCAGACAAGTAGTGAAGTTGCATTGACATTCAGAGCTGAACTGCTGATTTATCATATTTGGAATTAGTTTCAAAGGTGTCTTCTGGTTTTAGTTCCCACAACTGGAGTTCGCGACTTTTATTTCAAGTTGGATTTTGTCTGGGGTGATGGCGCGACAATGATATGTGCCAGCCAACTTGCTTCAAACCACATTTGATTGGTGTCCAATATGCATCATTTCATTATATTTCTGAGAAACATTGTTGTTTTCCAATAATA
>JAEOUL010000088.1 GCA_016839345.1 Candidatus Thorarchaeota archaeon
AATCCGAAGCTCATTGAATTCAATATCAAGCATTCCTTCCATCATTTCTAGGTAAAATGAGAGGACATAGCCATTCGCCTCCAAAATTGCCCTTGCTATATGCGCTTTTGTATGACCAAATCCAAGATGGTAGAAAATTCCCAGATTATAAGCCATGAACGGAAACATCACAAGACCATCACTACCAGCTGGAACAGATGCCGCAGACGCCTCAATTATTTGATATGCATCTTGTTCAGTCTGTGCAGCCAAGGCCATCTCAGGTTCACAATACTGGTCGCGATACCATTTGTAAGTAAGTCCAGTTCCAGGAGTCACACCTTCAAGTATCCATTTCCCTGGTATCGCGGAGGGATTGCAGAACAGCACAAATGACTCTTCCAAGAAGTCGTCAAGATGAGTAATTACAAAAGTCCCGGTACCAGTTGTGGCTTTCACCAGTCCAGATTCTATCACACCCATACCCAAAGCAGAACACTGCTGATCTCCGCTTCCCAAAATAACAGGAGTTCCCTTTCTCAAAGCTGTAACCTTCGCAGCTTCAGAACTGATTTCACCAATGGTTGAGCCAGAATTTTTGATTTCTGCTAGTTTGTCCATAGGTATTCTAGTAGCTTCACAAAGCTCCTCGGACCATTGGAGTGATTCGTGATCTATCGGTCCGTATCTTGCATCAGCTGGGGAAGTTGCCGGAGCACCACAGAGTCGGTTGTTGATGAAAGCATCAAGCTGTAACCATTTGTATGTCTTATTGAATAACTCAGAACGGTTCTCCATGAACCACATCAATTTTCTGACAGAACTTCGTGGACCGATTTGCTCTGCCATCTCTTTGCTTTTCTGAGTTGATCTGTTATCAACCCAAGTCACTGTTGAAGCAAGTGCTTTACCTCCTTTGTCGATTGGAGTGATTGAATCTCTGGTTGTTGAAACTACGACGCCAACAATAGCATCTGCTCCATGTTTGCAACCTGAAAGCGCTCTCTGCATCGTGTTGGCAGATGTACGCCAGTAAGTATCAGCAACCTGCTCATGTATCTTGATATCTTTGGGTTTAGGAGGATATTCTTCATACGCTTTACTTACTTCTCGTCCTTCTTCATCAACAATGACAGAACGTGCACCTGTTGTACCAATGTCAAAGACTGCAAAGAGTCGGTCACTCATCAGTATCACCATCAATCATGTTAAAGCAAGGCTGCATATAGGTTGTCCTACCATGAGAGTTTTATTATCAATAAAGCACTCAAAATGTGATGGCAGACTATCCGATACATATAGAGATTGAACAACATGTTCATCTGATCAGAGGCGCCAACGATGCTCGGTTTCCAGAAGCGAACACACTACTAATCGATGATGAGATTCTCACTCTAGTCGACGCAGGGTCTCATCCAGATCAGGTATTTTCGACTCTTAGAGATTTAGGTCACAAACCAGAAGATCTCGATCGTATCGTGCTAACTCATTATCATGCTGATCACAAGGGTCACACTATGTTTTTTCGAAATTTATCCGATTGTGAAGTGCTATGTCACCCATTGGCAAGGAATGCAGTCGAAAGCTTTCAAACAATGATGAAAACCATAGGGATCGTCAGTCCAGAGATGAAGGAGCAATGGCTGAGTTTACTAAAGTCAAGACTACCACACGTGCAAGACGATTATATAGTGGATGACACATTCCGGGATGATAGGCCAATAGATTGCGGTGAAGTGCAACTCATCCCTATACATTCGCCGGGTCACACTCATGACCACACTTGTTTTGGCATCAATGGACTCGAGAAGATACTTCTTGTTGATATAGACCTTACAGATTTCGGGCCATGGTATGGAAATATTGTTAGTGATATTGAGGATTTCAAAAAGTCTATTGAAAGAATTATCGATATGCAGCCAAAAATGGGTATCAGTAGTCATCTTTTAGATCCAGTGACGGAGGGACTCGATGAGCAGCTTCGAAGTTACTTAGCATTCTTTGACAAACGCGATGAAGAAATTCTCCGTTATATCGCTGAGGGAGTAGATACTGTTAAGCAACTTGCTCAAGTCCCAATCATTTATCCTCGAATTCCCTATTCAGTCTACCTTCTATTCGAAAAAATCATGATTGACAAACACATTGAATTTTTGACGAAGAATGACCTTGTTCTTCTTGAGGAGGGACACATTCAGATTCAAAGAAAGTAATCTAATTACTAGAATGTCAACACTACTTGTGTTTGAATTCAGGTTTACGCTTCTCAAGGAAAGCTGCTACGCCTTCCTCCTTGTCTTCAGTGTCAAAGGTCCTACAAAACGCATCAAGCTCAAAAGCGAGATGTTCGTCTAATGGGAGTTGCCAAGAATTCTGTATGGACTGCTTTGCTAGATAAAGAGCTACTCCTGGTCGTTGAGCCAATTTCTTTGCTAGTTCCAATACACCTGCTCTGAGTTCATCTACAGAGTTGAAGACTTTGTTCACAAGACCAATTCTCAAGGCTTCTTCAGCAGTTATCAATTCACCAGTTAATATGAGTTCCTTCGCAATTCCAAGACCAACAAGCCTAGGAAGTCTGACAGTTCCACCATTACCAGGTATGATTCCAAGATTTATTTCTGGAAGCCCCATTTTCGCATTAATTGATGCATAGCGAATATCGCATGCGAGTGCTAGTTCACAGCCTCCACCAAGCGCAAATCCATTTACAGCACATATTACTGGCTTCTTCAAAGAGGTAATATACTGGGCTATCTCTCTACTAGGGTCCACAACTTCGCGTATGGTCGTGGAGTTCCGTCCAACAAAATCAGTTACGTCTGCACCAGAAATGAAAGCCTTCTCTCCTATACCTGTGAGAATCACTACTCTTATCGAGGGGTCTTCGTCAGCTTTTTTCAACAGCTCTAGCAGTTTCTCCTTCACTCCAATATTAAGCGCATTGTATCTCTCCGGTCGATTGATTGTGAGTGTAGCTATCGCATCTTCTACATCATAGAGTGCCAGATCTTCAACCATGGTCGTGTCACATCCACAGTCACTGAAGCATCTTAGGAAGATTATAACAATCTCCAAATTCTTCTTGGAGTTTCTTCAACTCCTCTCGAACCATATCGAGTCCAAGTCGCTCAATTGTTTCAAAGGGTCCTTCTTTGTAGTTAGAACCTAGTTTCATGGCTTTGTCAATGTCCTCTTTTGAGGCAATTCCAGTTTCTAGTTCAATCATAGCTTCTCTAAGATATGGCATGATTATCCGGTTCACCAACCACTCAGGATCTGCACCCTTTGGTTCATCAAGTGACCGTTTCTGTCCATCTTCATATGCATAGAAACCCTTGCCAGTCTTTCTTCCGAGTCTTCCTTCTTTTACAAATTTCTTGAGTATTTCAGGGACCTTGTAGCATTCACCCAATTCTCTCTCAAGTGTGCTTCCTGTACCAAGTGATACATCCAGGCCAACAAAATCAGCCAGTTCCAATGATCCCATCGGTACACCGAACTTCTCTTTCATAGCTGTGTCAATCTCTTCAGCACTTGCTAAGCCTTGTTCATAGATTTGGTATATTGCCCTCCCAATCTGCGCTCGGAGTCTGTTGACAATAAATCCTGGGCTATCGATTGCCTTCACTGTAATCTTTCTCTGTTTCTCACCGACTTCTAGTGCAGTTTGAATAGTATCATCATTCGTTTCCTTTCCAACAATGACCTCTAAAAGCTTCATTGCAGGCACAGGAGAGAAATAGTGCATCCCAATCACCTTGTCAGCTCGGTTCGTTACCTTTCCTAGGTCTGTTATACTAAGGGAGGATGTGTTGGAGGCAAAGATAGTATGAGGTTTTGCATAACTGTCCATTTCTTTGAACAGCTTCTTCTTGACATCCATGTTCTCAAATACAGCCTCTATTACCAAATCTACATCACTGACTGCTTCTTTCAGGTTTGTTGTGGTAACTAGCTTACCGAGAATCTTCTCACCTTCTTCAGGTGATAATTTACCACGCTTAATTCCGGATTCCACGTAACCATTGAGTCTAGACATACCTCGACCTAAGGCGTCATCATCTAGATCAGTCATTATCACGTCATATCCGGATGCCCTCGAAACATATGAGATTCCTGCACCCATAAGACCGGCACCAATAACTGCAATCTTTTTGACTTTCATTTCTATCACTCCCTCTCTCTGAATGCTATTCTTTTGTATGGTTTGCCCCAACGCTC
>JAEOUL010000057.1 GCA_016839345.1 Candidatus Thorarchaeota archaeon
ACCTTCGAAGAGAAAGTCCTTGGTATGAATCTGATTGAACGCGCTCAAGAGGCAAAGAAAGCCGGGAAATTCAAGCATTTGGGATTCTCTTTTCACGACACACCTGAAGTCTTGAAAGAGATAATTGAAACAGGGTATTTTGATCTCATGCTGGTTCAATACAACATTGTTGACCAAATCAATCATGAGCTGATCAACTATGCAGGCGAGAAGGGTCTTGCTGTAGCCATAATGGGTCCTGTAGGTGGAGGGAGGTTGGCAGGCGAGGATCTTCCTGATGAAATGAGGCACTGGCTTACCCCCGGGAGGAATAACTTTGCAGACTTGGCTCTAAAATTTGTGTTGAGCAATCCTAACGTGTCTGTTGCATTGTCGGGAATGGGTAGCGATGAGATGCTTGAAGATAACCTGAGTCTGACTTCCAGAGATGACTATGATAAATTGAGTGCCACTGAACGGGTATCAATCGAGGGAATAGCTAACAGATTCAGAGAACTATGCGATCTTGTTTGTACTGGGTGCAAGTACTGTGAACCATGTCCAAACGAAGTAAATATCAGTTTCATCTTTGAGCAACTCCAGCGGTATCAGATTTATGGCATTAGGGAGCAAGCCATGCGCAACTATGCATTAATTGGGAATGTACCTTGGGCAGCTGGTAATGATGCATCTGCCTGTGAAGAGTGTGGTGAGTGCTTGGACAAATGCCCTCAAGGGATTGAAATCATAGAACAGCTGAAGAAGGCGCACGAAACTCTCTGCGGGTGAAAGAGCTAACCAAGTGTATATTCACCTGGGTCTACTTTGGGAGCATCCACAGGTTCTTCTATCAACATCAGATATCTACCATTTTTTAGCTCCTTGACGTACCCACTTGCAACCAACTCCAAGATTGCCATATTGATCTCATTTGGTGGTGTGTTCCCAGCATCGAGATAGGAGTACACATCCTTTTTTGCAACGCCTTCGTTTGAAGGAAATTCCTTTAGAAATTCAACAATCTGTCTATGGAGTCCCTTGAAATCTCCTTCGCTTTTTAGTGGCTTCTTCAAAATTGGTCCGGCTCTTACTTGCAGACCAAGACGTGCATAATACGCTGCAACAAGCATGATTACGAGTAGGATATCTGATTGAATGAATGTGGATAGTACATCTTCCTGTAGGTATCCATTGGTGGCTATGTATCCCAGTGGATGAAATGCTATGACCAAAAGTATGACGAGCGCAACAAATGAAGTAATCAGTATCGCAACATTCTGAAAGAGCTTTCCAGCTGCACTACATTCTTTTGAGCAAAATTCACCTCTGTTCTTGTCATGGAATCGACTGAGGTCATGAATCTTTATCCCACACCACTGACATCGAGGTGTTGAATCTCCAAATTGTCCTTTTCTTGGATACCTATCTCTTGATGACATACGAATTTTCCCCTCTCAAATCATGTTCAGTCGCGAACGGTTTTAGATGTTGCTTTAGGAATTGTTCAGACTGGGGCGGAAGGTGGAGTTGAGGTCTGATAAAACCAATTAACTATGCCCAACAACTACCAATCATCTAACGGGTTCATGAGGGAATTCTTCTGCCCTCTGACTAGATGGTCACAATTCAGCAAAACGAATCATTGGCAACATTCCTTCTAATTGAATTCCAACACTCAAACTATGACTTTAATTATGGGATAATAAAATTGCATGGATTTGCCAAAAGTTCTATGCCAATTACGGCAATAAATAGGTATATAAATGCCGAAATCCATTGTATTTGATAACGGGTGAAACAAATGATCGGTGCTGACCTTCCGAGGAGTGCAATAATAATTCTTGACCATCTGAAAATAGATGGGCCAATGAGTCCAAAGCAGATCTCTACAAAGTCAAATCTTCCTGCAAGAACAGTCAGTTTTGCATTGAGGAAGTTGATGAAGCAGAGTCTATGCAGGAAAATCCCCAATCTGTTGGATATGAGACAGCCAATGTATCATCTGAACGATGAAACCCTCCGGGACTATCGTGCTCAGATCAAGAAACTTCAAGCTGAATTGGGAATACAACTAAAAGGATTGTAACGCCTTCAGCAAAATGCATAGGTACGGCGATATAGCGGCACAACTATTTCGATCTCTCTATCTCCGAAATAGGTCTGTAGCCTTCTGCGAAATAGAGATGAAGAACACGTGAAGAACACAGACTCCCCGGGCAGAAAACCACTCAAAGGTCTTGATGAGAAAGATCTGAAGATACTGACAGCTTTTGGTCGATTGGGTGGAAAAGTATCAACAGAGGAACTCAAGACCATCACTGGAATCAGTGACAGAACAATCAGATTCCGAATCAAGCGACTAAGAGATGAAGGCCACTTGGCCCAACTCTATGCAATGACACATGAGCTAAAGATGGGTTTGGGTGATGCCATTCTTATCATCCAAGAGTCTGACGACTCAAAGTTTGAACTCAAGAAGATATTAGATTCCATACCATGGTTCTACTATCAAGGTCCAACGTATGGCAAGTATAACGGATATATGATTCATACAATGTATTCCGTGGATGATCCGGATGCCAATATTCGTATTGCAGATGCTCTGGTAGAATCCGGTATTGCAACGAATTACTACTATTTTGTGAACCTAGATTACGAATCCCGGAGGGGTGATTTTACCTATTTCGATTACAATACGGGCTGGAAGTGGGACTGTGATAAATGGATTCGTGAATCCGAGGGATGCATTGCTTTAGGAGATGCAGTTGACATTGGTCTGGAATACGATCCGCAACCAATTGAATTCGATGAGAAAGATGTCAAACTAGCAAGCGAACTCAAAGTCGAATCAAAGCGCACTCTCAAGGAATTCGGTGAGATTCTGGATCTATCTGAATCTCAAGTAAAACGAAGAATGGATCGTCTTGAGGAAGAAGGAATAGTCAAGGGTTACAGATGGATTATTCAGATGGTTGAGCAACCACTCTTTCTCTATTTCTTCATGGATATCACCGAAAACACTGACTGTGTCTTATCTGCTTTCTACCGATTGCCATTCCCGGGGGAGATAATGATGCACTCACGAACAAGATATTGCGCTCGTATCAGGATTCATGGAACTGAGATGACTGGATTATTGCGGGGGATGACACAGATGAGGAAGTATATGGATTCATACTTTGTGCAAATCGTTCATGATATTGCTAATGTTCCCTCAACACTTCCTGGCGGCTTCTTTAATGAAGCGACTCTAAAATTCAGTTTTCCAGCAGACGAGGTTGTGGAAAGAATCCGAAATGAGTATAGTTAGTATGCCTTCTTGAACTTGGCTCGTGCTTTTTCAACTAGTTCATCTTTTCTCTTTGCATATGGCACAAATAACTCGCCGATCTCCAAGAGTGATAAATTGTGATTGATTATCTCTTTCATGGAATCATTGATCTCGAATCCCAAGAAGTGCCTGAATGAAGCCTTGCTTGCCACTGCAGTGGTGGCATTTCCCATGAATGGATCAAACACTAGGTCTCCTGGCTTAGAACTGAAGTCGATACATCTCATTACTAGCTCAGTAGGTAGCTTGGTCCCGTTTTTCCTCTCACCTTTTTTATACGTTCTATTGATTTCCCAAATGTCCAAAGGATAGTGCTCAATCTTGTTGAAAAAGTACCTCTTCAAATCCTTGACAAGAAAGAGTAGATGGTAGTGACTTGTAACAAACTTCCTTCGTGTAAACACACCAAACTGGTATTTCCAGATAATGTGGTTAACAAGTTTCAATCCGGACCTTTCAATTGCACTAAGAACAGGACGAAGATTGGTCCATCCACTGAATATCCAAGCAGATCCTGTTCTCTTGAGAAGCCTTGGAATCTGCATCATCCATGCATTGGTGAACTCCTCATAATCCCCCTCAATCTCATGATATCCTTCTATAACCAGAGAGTCA
>JAEOUL010000333.1 GCA_016839345.1 Candidatus Thorarchaeota archaeon
GGATAAGATTGCTGAGCAAGTACGAATGTGCGCAGGCTGTCCAAAGATGTGCAGACATGTTTGTCCAACATTTTTTGCTTGGCGTTCTGATGCTCCTACTCCTCATGGACGCGCACTACTTATGCATCACGAGATTTGTGGAACCCGAGAGATAGATGATCGAGGAGTTGAGATTCTGTACCAATGTCTCGAGTGTAGTCATTGTCTTACTTGGTGTAAGCCTGAGATAGATATTGCAACTCTTGTGGAAATCAAACGAAGAGAACTTGTCAAAAAAGAAAGACAGCCAAAGGAGATCTTCAAACTCACAGACTCCATCAGAATTTATCATAATCCATTCGAAGAGCCGCATGAAAAGCGAATTAACTGGCTTAAGGTTAAAACTGGTGAAGGAACTCCAATCCTATATTTTGCTGGATGCCTCGCATCCTACAAAAAAATACAGATTGCTCAAGATACTGTCACGACTCTGGAACTGCTTGGATACAAGGTCATTGTATCTGAAGATGAATGGTGCTGTGGGTCACCCGCTTTTAGAACCGGGGATACAGAAACAGGACTTGAGCAAGCATATCACAATCTAGAAATTCTCAATGCCATAGAAACTGAAGAGATTGTAACTTCCTGTCCTGGCTGCTATCGTGTCCTAACTCAAGACTATCCAGAGAATGAACTTAAGCTAAACAAGTCAGTGAAACATATTAGCGAGGTTTTATCTGATTCACGTACTTCACTTCCAACCGCTGAATTTGAAGGAAAGATTACTTATCACGATGCATGTCACCTAGGAAGGCACTCTGGAATATATGATCCTCCCAGAGAGGTAATTATGCATGTTTCTGGGTCCAAGATTACAGAAATGGAGAGAAACAGAGAGAATGCAACTTGTTGTGGCAATGGAGCAGGTCTCCGAACGCTTTTTCCTGAGAAGGCAAAGAAGATTGGTTCAGAACGCATTCAACATGCTAAGAATGTTGATGCACAATATCTGATAACATCATGTCCATTCTGTAAGAATATGCTTGCATCTCAAACTGATGAAATCAAGGTTCTAGACTTACCTGAGTTTGTAATCCTAGCTCAAAAAAGGAACGATGTGAAGACAGATTAGGAATGGAGTGAACCATATAGTGAAAAACATGGACAAAGAAGAAATTTTGCAGCTTAAAGTACGGCTTCTTACAGAAGGAGCCAGTTTGCCAGAGGGAGAATGGCAAGGGCGAAAGGGAGGAGCTGGTCCTATAGGAGGTAGATACTTTCTTTTGCCAAATGGTCGTCCATGTGGAATTCCAATCCGAACAGGTGATATGGCTGAGAGATATCATTCAGCTCCACTTGAGCCCACTGAAAATCCTAAGGTTTGGCTCTATGACGATTCAACTGAGTTAGAGCTGGTTCCTACACCAAAGTTTTACGGTTTCAAAACAAGAGATGGCATTGCTTATCACAAAATTGCTTTGCTACATGGATCGAGAACACTTGCTACTACGGTATATCAATCATGTAGATACTGGTCATTTGGCACACAATGTAAGTTTTGTACAATTCCTCATTCTTATTCTTCTGGAAACACAATTCTCGAAAAGACACCAGATCAAATTGTAGAGGTCGTATTAGCTGCTGAGAGTGAAGGTGTGATAGATAATGTATTACTCACCACTGGTACAACCAAGTCTGCTGACATGGGTGTTGATTACTTAGTAAGAACGATTGAAGCAATCCGTGATTATAGTACGATTCCCATAGGAGTACAGTTTGAACCTCCAGTGGATGGGAGCATGATTCGTAGAGTTGCTGATGCAGGTGCAAATGCAGTGGGTATGCATATTGAGAGTGCTGATGAGTCAATCCGAGAAGAAGTATGTCCTGGAAAACACAAGTATGGAACACTTGACCTTTACCATCTAAGTTGGCAACAAGCTCTTGATTATTTTGCTCGTGGAAATGTTAGCACTTTTCTCCTTCACGGTCTTGGTGAAGACTCCACCAAGACAATATCATTAGTTGAGGAGTTGGCTGAAGTAGGTGTGATGCCAATTGTAGCTCCAGTACGTCCTGCTGCTGGAAGTCAGTTGGCAGACTATGTTCCAACCTATGTCAATAACTTGGATGAATCAGTTGAATTGTACAAGAGCGTTGGAACTATTCTTCTCAAGAACCAAATCAATCCAGAAAAAACTCTTGCTGGTTGCCATAGATGCGGTGGATGTACTCCTATTCAGGAGGCTTATGACTGGGCTGAATTTAAAACTGGCTAAATACCAGAAGTTATAGCATTGTACTCTTTACACAAAGATTGAGAGATATGCAAGAATTTCCCGCTGAAGAGATACGTATCATAGAGTTCAAAGAAGAGGATGCTGAAGATATTTCAGAACTCTTTAAACAGGTGTGGCCTCTTGCTACAGAATATCCAGAACATTGGCGTCAGTCACGAATGATGTCTCCTGCGCAAATCTCGGAAGAGATGAGGTCTGGATATCATTACTTTGGAAGTCGTTTACAAGGTCGAATTGTAGGTCTCTACAAAGCCAAGATAACAGAAAAGGGATTGTACGGAGAACACCAAACAGTACGTCCAGAATGTCGAGCAACTGGACTTGCCTCAGCAATGTATATGCAGTTTGCAGAGTACGGTCGAGAACATGGGTGCAAGCGGAACTATTGTAACATACTTGTAGGACAAGAAGCAGGGGAGAAGCTCATGAAGAAATTTGATTTTCAACCTTGGGGTAATCCCTACTATCAATCTGAGGGTATGTTGGTCCAGATGTATGAGCGGCTTCTCTGATCTACTATTTTGATTCTATGCGGGAATATGCATATACTTCAAGTAAGTGAGGACTTCATAGAAGTATTTTCCACCAAATAAACCACTAGTCTTCAACCCACCTAGATGTGGGTAATAATCATCAAAATGAAGATGATCTGTATTTACAGCAACTCCTGGGGCTTCAATCTCATCAAAGAATCGTTTCCAAATTTCTGGGTTCTCACTATAGACAGAAGTTCGAAGACCATATGGAGAATTGTTTGCTTGGGTAATTGCATCCTCAAATGAGTTGATTTTCATAACAGGTAAGACTGGACCAAATGTTTCATGATACCACATCTTGCAGTCTAGTGGAACATCGCTGAGAATTGTGGGTTTATAGAATAGACCTGATTTGTCACGTTCGCCCTGGGCATTTAATCGATATCCTCCTGTTTCCAACTTGGCACCTTTGCCTAATGCTTCATGGATCATGTCAATATTCTGATAGAGCGCACGAGCTCCCATTATAGGTAGATCCGTGTTGGGGTCTGAAGGAAGACCGACTCTTAGTTTCTCACTTTTTTCTATGAGAGCTTCGATAAAATCATCAAAAATCGATTCATGTAAGAAGAGTCTTTTTGCAGCTAAGCATATCTGGCCTGAACCAAAGAAACGAGCGTGGTTCACGTAGTCTGCTACTTTGTCGATGTCGACATCTTTCCAGACAAGACTAGCTCCACTTCCAGCCAACTCAGGAATGAAATGAAGTCCTCTCCGAATAGCCTGAGACATCAGTTCAAGACCAATATCAGAATCACCATAATACACCATTGCATTTAGTGGGGATTCATTCACCATATACGAAGCTATACTCCGAGCTGGACCTATTACTGACTGAAATGCACTTCCTGGGAAATCCAACTCATTCATTGCCTCAGTTAGCACATATGCTAGCTCCATATTTGTCAGTGGCATTTTCGATGGTGTTCTTGTTACTGTCGCATTCCCTGCCCAGTAGCTTGAGATAATTGCCATTCCTCCCAATCCAATTGCAGCATTATAGGGTGGAAAAATTCCAACTGCACCAAACGGATAGCGACTGAGTAATGTTCGTTCATCCTCCTTTGAACTTGGAATCTCTTTGGACTCAATCTTAGAGCTTGCGAAATCAATGTGCTCTTTGCGCAGTGTTTTGAACACACCCGTTGTCTGCCAATCAAATAGCTTTACAGGTGTCCCTTCTGCAATCCCAATCTCCTTGAAATCATCATAATGCTTCCAGAGAATCTCTCCCA
>JAEOUL010000058.1 GCA_016839345.1 Candidatus Thorarchaeota archaeon
AATGTTCTTTGATCCAGGAATCATTGATGCCTTTCGAAACCTACTACCAGGTCTGACAGAATTCTTTCGAATTGTGACAGAGCTTGGTGGAGAAATATTCTATGTAGGATTGCTTTTGATTGGATATTGGACTTTCAATAAACGTGAATCAATAGTTGCAACGTATGTCCTATGGATTTCACTCATATCCAATTACTGGCTGAAGTACGTCATTGCACATGATAGACCACCAGTAAGTTATCAAACACCAGGAGTAGATACACCAAATTACAGTACGCCTAGTGGCCATGCGCAAAACTCCGCCTCTCTTTTTGGATGGTTTTCTGTTAGGATAAAGAGATGGTGGATGCTAACGATAGGAATTGTAGCGACTATTCTTATCGGACTCTCTAGAATATACCTAGGCGTTCATTATCTAGAAGATGTTCTGCTTGGTTGGGGCATTGGAATATTTACTGTTATCCTATTCTTCTATTTGGAAAAACCTGCAAGGGAGTATCTCTCCAGATTTAGAATTGAGTATCTATTGATAGTCGTCTTTGTGATTGGTCTTACCATGACATTGATTGCAGCATCTCTCCCTGCACCTCCAGATGATAATTTTGGAGCTCTGGGAGGACTAACCATGGGACTTGCCCTAGGATATATGATGGAAGTAAAATATGTTAACTTCACTACTGATGCTCCAAATGGACAGAAATGGCGACTCATCCTCCGTGTTGTGATTGGTTTAGTCTTTATCCTAGGAATCATGCTGGGACTAGAAAGTCTACTCCCAACAGAGGAGATATTCCTCCGAGCCATCCGATATTTCCTAGTCGCGTTTACTGGTATCTTTGTCTGGCCGTGGATCTTCAAGAAAATAAATCTCTAAAATTAAAGGTTGTAGGATATATTATCCTACAGCCATCTGACCACCCTATAATTCCAACTCTCGGTAGATTCAAGAGTTGGAATGTAAATCTGAGTGAAAGGTGAAATGTGTGAAAGATGGAATCGGTACTCCAATTTTATCACCACTGTATCCAAAGCCGCCATATCACTACATTGATGCGAAAGTGTTCCTAGCACTATTCACACCAACTGAAGAATCAATACGTGCAATCCTACCAGAACCATTGAGACCATCTCAAATGCCTCTAGCTGGATTATTGATTGCTGAACAACCGTGTAAAGAAACAGGAACATTCATGGAAGCCGGAATGCTAGTACAGTGTCTCTTTGATAATCCTGAAACAAAGGAAGAAGAAGTTGGAGTTCATTTTGCATACAACTATGTAGACACTGATATTGCCCAAGCTGCTGGTCGAGAGATCTGGGGATATCCTAGAAAGAGGGCAGATATATCCCTGAAGTGGAAAAAAGACACACTAACTGGAACAGCAATACGGGATGGAGTGACTCTACTAAAGGCAACATGTACCTTTAATGATGATGGAGAATGGATTGATAGTGGTCCAAATATCAATATCAAGATGATTCCAAGTGTCACAGGAAATGGCTATGATTCAGCAGTCTTGACTGCGGCATATCTCACATATGATATCAAGAATGGTCGCTCTGGAGAGGTTGAAATCGAATTCAATAATGGACCTCAAGATGACTTCAGTAAAGTGGAGGTCGAAAGTAGCTTCATTGGACTCTACTTTGACTGTGACATAACAGTTCCGCCAGGCAAGAAGGTAGGGAAAGTCAAACTCTAACTACATGTATTCGGTAGCTTCTATAAAATGGAGTTTTCTCCCAGCGCTTCGAATATAGGATCTCATGAGTTGAATGCAAATCAGTGCAAATAGTGGTACACAAAGATAGGTGTAGATGGGACTAAAGAAGGTACCAAGGGTTAACATGAGACCTAGACCTGTAAATCCAATCATGTTAGGAAGAAGATGGGCTCGAGCCATTGCCCACATACCTCTGATGGGCATCTGAACAGCAGAGCCTCGTTGTCTTGTGATGTTCCTTTCAGCTTTAAAGTCACCACCAGTCGCTGCAGAATAAGAAGCAACGCCCCCTGCAGCCAAGGTCAGAAAGATGCAAGAAATAACAATTGCAGGGACATATATCCAGATTGTTGGCTGAATGATGATTACAAGTACAGATGCGATACTTGTAGCAATAACTGTAAATGGAACAGCACTGAAGACCTTGCCTTTCACATAGTCTGTGAGACCAGTAGGAGCAAGCTGCAGATTCATCAAGTTCCTTCCTTCGTATACAAGTTCGTACCCAGCAAAATAGACTCCATATGAAACTGCAAATGGGACCATAGCATAGATGATAATTATTGCAGCGCCACCAAATATGCTACCACCTGGAGCTAGAAGAAATAGGAAGAACCAAAGAACCATCCTGAGTGGACCTACTAAGTAGTTAGCGAGAACCCTTCCTTCACGTCTTACTGATGCAATATTATACCACATTGATGCGTTAGTTGTTGGACTCATTTTTATGAATGGTAGTGTTGTTGGATTCCACGCACCATGTGCAATCTTGACCTCTTCCTTTGATGATCTCTTTGAACCACTAGCAAGCCAGCCACTATAATGGGCAAGCTCACTGAAGTGTGCATTAGCGTAAGCAAAGAAGATGGGAATGATAAGAAACAGAATTGCCAGAAGAATATCAACCATGCCAATTGGAAGACCTACGAGCAATCGAAGAGAGACCGCATTCATTGCACCGCCAGGACTGAGATCCGATGAAAGCCCAATAGCATTAGCAAAATCGAATATCACAGTGAACAACTGGGTGAATCCTGAATCTGACATGTAGATTGAGAAATAATAGAAAGTACTGAAAATAATTGCAGCAGCAGTTCCTAGGAACCAACCTATTTGTTTGAGCCATCGACGACCAGCCAAAAATCGAGAGATTGCAAGTCCAATAAGACCCCCAAGTGATACACCAAGTGACACATTAGCAAGTAACATGACAATGAATATGGGAATCGAGAAGTATGCAACAAGAGACCCTGATGCAATCGCAAATCCAATGACAAGTGGAGTACCAATTAAGAGATAGATCAATGCATTGTAGAAGATCACGACTATCATCTTCTCAAGAAATAGTGTCTTGAGAGAGATTGGCATTATCATGAGATACTCCATTCGGGATGTATTAGCAACTGTAGCTACGCTGATTGCAATAGATCCCATGAATGACATAATGACAATGAAGTTGAAAATCGTAGAGCCAAATCCAATGTTATCAGCTATGACTGCTCTGAAGAACTCCCAACCAAGTAGATTTGCCATAGCGAGAATAGCCCAGAGAATGATAACAACGAAGATAGTTGCTCCAAATAGTCTCAGATATCTTCGGAAAACACTTCGCCGTTCTGACCTCTTACCCTTTACATTGCTAACTCTCATCGACCCTCTTAGATCATGTTTCAGAAGGGTAAGTAGGTCCTCTATCAAGATTCTTCACCTAGGAATGCGGCAATCTTCTGCATGTCTGGACCGCCAGTCAAATCCAAAAAGATGTCTTCTAAGGACTGTTGTCCCTTTGCCTGCAATCGCAACTCAGCCATTGTACCTTCAGCAATTAACTTCCCATGATTGATGATGCCAATGCGATCACACATTCGCTCTGCAATCTCAAGGACATGTGTGCTCATCAGTATAGTAGCTCCACGGTCTCGAAGTCCACTAAGTATTTCTTTGATAGTAGCGGCACCACGGGGGTCAATCCCTGCCTGTACCTCATCAAGAATCAGTATCCTTGGAGTGTGAATAAGAGCAGCTACCAAACCTATCTTTCTAGACATACCTTTGGAGTATGTCTCAATAAGATCATCACTAGCATCTTTGATATCGAGTAATGTTAGCAATTCATCTATCTCTTCATCTCGTTCAGATCCACGGGGAACCTTCCAAATATCACTTACATAATTGATGTATTCCCAACCAGTTAATCGCTCAGGAAGTACAGGCTCTTCGGGAACATAACCCATGTATCGTTTTGATTCAATAATATTCTGTTGAATATCGAATCCATTAATTCGAGCTGTACCTTCTGTTTGTTTCAACAGACCTAGAAGCATCCTCAGGGTAGTACTCTTGCCTG
>JAEOUL010000334.1 GCA_016839345.1 Candidatus Thorarchaeota archaeon
AAGGGTGTTGAACTTGCTATTCTTACAAATGTTGGACGTCTATCATCCCGTCAAGTCAATCAATCTTTAGAAACTGCTGGATTCATTCTCCCTATGGATAAGGTGTTCACTGCAGGTGCAGCAACAGCTGCCTATATTCATAATAGAAATCCTGGAGCACGTTGCTTCATTATTGGCGAGGGAGGTGCTCAGGAAGATTTTGTTGCACGAGGTCTTGATGTAACAAACAATCCTCCCATTGAATATGTCGCAGTGGGTGCTGAAAGAGGTATGACATTTGAAGAATTGAATTTCGCAACAAAGATGGTTAAAGAGGGAGCGAAACTGCTGTGTATCAGTGGAAGTCGTGATTATCCTGGTACCTATCTTGGAGATGAAGATACATTCATCGGGGAAAGATCAATTGTGGCTGCAATTGAACATGCTACAGGAGTAGAAGCTGTCATTGTCGGTAAACCACTTCCCGAAATTGTAGTAGAAACAGTCAAGACCCTGGGTTTCAAAGCAGAGGAAGCTGTTATCGTTGGAGACAATCCAGCTTCTGATATTGCAGGAGGAAATGCAGCAGGACTCACAACAATTCTGGTTCTCAGAGACCCTAATAACATAGTAGATTTCGAATCAGCAGATTTTGATACAGACCCAGACATCAAAGTGCAGTCTCTGGATGAAGTCATCTCTTTGCTTGACTGAAGGATTGACTCAATCATGGATTCTGAAGCTCCACAAATTCGTTTCGAGGTAGATCGGTCTGGTTTAAGCGTTTCATTGCTTATACTTGAAGAGCTAAAAGTTGGTCGCTCCAGTCCTTCTTTTGAGGAATACGAAAAAGAAATTTTCGAGGAAATACGTTCACAGATGACACTAGAAGATGCAAAAAATGACCCAATTTTCCGTTCTTATCGAGACCTCTACTGGACCTTTGGAATGGATCCAACAAAACTTCGGGTATCCAGTGAGGCTGTATTGCGAAGAATACTAAGAGGCTTGAATCTATGGCGAATTTCAGACATAGTAGACATCGTAAACCTCGCATCTGCATATCACAAGATACCTATAGGGCTCATTGATGCATCTAAATTGCAGGGTGATTTAGTTATCCGAACAGCATTGAATGGAGAGGTATTTCAGAGGATTGGAGGCAAGACCATAATGTGTCGTGGTCGGGAGATTGTTGTTGCTGATGATGAGAAGATAGTTTGTTTTGGTTATGCAACACATGACTCAGAACGCACAATGATTACGAAAGATAGCAGTAGGATTTTTGTCCTTCTGTATGGCGCGGAGATTATCACCAGAGATGTAATGCGTTATGCACTAAAAATCACCCTAGATATGATTGATCAATGGCTTGACTGTCGAGTGTCTGAACCAATGATGTTTTTTTCTAAATCTTAGAACTCGAGGAATGGTTGTCCGAGAACAATTCTTTCGAGAAGACTGTTCTTACTGGCATTCTTGACCATTAATTCAAACTGCTTCTTAAGACGTGCTTCGTCAACATAGTCTGGCTCTTTTACTCCCATGCTCTCGATCACTAGTCTAAGCATGTATTCGAACTCATAGACAAGATAATCCTCTTTCCTCCCCTTCTTGGCTCCTTCCTTCTTGACCTTCTTTGCTAAACCTTGTTTAATCGCCTCACGGGTTTCAGTCAAGTAGGTATACATGGCCTTTTCATAATGTAGTTCACCTCTCTTGACCAACTCTTGAAGGAATGGTAGTCCAAACGTTCTTCGAGCTATTGCCTCAATTCGTGCAACAAAACCGTTGATGATGTCTTCATATGAAAGCAGTCCCGCTTGTCCACGAGTTTCAAAGACCTTTTCATCATCTTTTGCAGCCTTGAACTTCTGTTTCTTCGCTGCAAGAAGCCTCTCTCTTTCCAAGCGAGCGGCTTCATCAGCTTTCTTCTTTTCTTCCTCAAGACGCTTTCTTTCCGCTTCTTCTCTAGCAGCTTCTATCTTTTTCTGTCTCTCAAGTTTGGCTTGTTCTAGTTTGGCAGCTTCCTCTCTCTCTTTAGCTAAACGCTGTTCCTCCAGCTGTTTCAGAATCTTCTCTTGCTCCTGTCTCAGCTTTTGCATATGTTTCTGCACATCTCGTTCTGTGAGAGTGATGTGTTCTGTCAAAAGCCAACGGACTGCGATTTTGTTAACCTTTGGTTTCAAATCCGCTGATGAAAAAATGAAGCTTGCAGTCTGTTGTCCGGGAAGTTGAGTAATTATTTCTTCAGCTGCTTTCTCACCTGCAATCGGTTCAAGAATGCGTTCTAACACTTTTAGCGACTGCTCACTACTTATCCGTCCTGCTGATATTGTGTTGAACTGTTCAAAGGCTTTGTAATCGATATCCTTTGGACTCTGTGTAGCTATCAGACATTCGACACCATATTTTCGAGCTTGTCTGAATAGAAGAAGAAATGTTTCCTTAGGACCTGGAGCTCTCATTCCTGCAGGAATGAAGGGTGCTGCTTCGTCTTGGAATATCATCATACGTGGTTTCTCAGTAAAGCCTTGTCTGAGCATCCAAGAATAGAGTTGATTTAGTACAATCGCAATGAAGAAATGTTTCTCTTCTTCGCTCCTGAGTGTCTTGAGGAAAATTACGTTGATTGGTGTTTTACCATTCACAGGTTTAGTGAGATGATCGAAGTCAATATTTCCTTCTTCCTTGAAGAGAAGCTGTGAAGAACCTACAGTCAAACTTCTGATTCGAGTTGCCAAAGTCTGCCTCTCTGAGAACTTCATAAATGGTTCTAGATCCACCCCTACTGTTTCCTTGTCAGCAACGAGCATATCCGCCAGTTCTGAGAGTTCGTCAATCTCAGTCTTCTCAGCTTCCCAAATGGTTCTGAGAAGTTCATAGACTGCAGCGAACGCCTTTCCCTCCCATGACCTTGAAAGACCTGCAACTTTCATGAGGACCTTTACTAGTGTCCTTGCAGAGTTGTCTAAAAGGCGAATTATATCGTCTTGGTCAGCATCTCTATCAGGAAGTTTCAAAGGATTGATTGAGATTGCCAAACCTTTGCTGCTTGCTGGTGTATAGACTCTGACAATGACTTTATCCATATACTGCTTGAGTCTCTCAGGTGGTACTCCTTTGGAAGCCAGTTCCTTTGGGTCTCCAGGAAGCATTAAAGAAGCAATGTCTCCCTGTGGATCAAATGCCAAGATAGGGATGCCCTGCATGGCTGCTTCCTCCAATATTGCTTTTGAGAGGACTGTCTTTCCTGAGCCTGTTGACCCGAAGACCCCTCCATGTCGTCGTAGGAGGTCTACACTGATTTCGAATTTTTCATCAGTTCTTTTCCCTTCCTCATCAAGCTTGAATCCAAGCCAGATTTTGTTGTCTGCCATATCGAACACCAATCACGATGTTATCTTCAATGAGGTTTTAAGAGCCTTTCCAGTATCGCTTGAAACCAATAAAAGAAAATGTGGGGGGGCGAAATTTCATTCTCCACCCCCTCTTTTTTCACTCGCCTACAGGTTCGTACCGTCTTCCGAGGAAAATAACAATACAAACAACCAACAAAACAGCAATACCAAAGAGAACTCCAGCTGCCCAACCGTAGGTCAATGTGTCTTTAATTATACTCGTTACAAGATAGACTCCCGCCATTATCACACCCAAGACGAGGGAGACAATCATGAACCTTGATGTCATCTCCTTTATCTGCCCTGTTTCTGCTCCTTCGGAGATTCTACTTCCAAAGAAAACAAACACAAAGAGGAATATGTATGCTATGACAATCATTGTTCCCATATCAAACATGTAACCTTGGATGGTTTCATCGATACCAGATAATAATCCATATGTGAGCAATGTTCCCAGAGCATGAATGTAGACAAGCATGTTAGATATCAGTTTGTCATCAGGATGCACATACCCAGTCATTTCTGTGAATGTGTTTATTATACTGATAATCAACACAACTGCAAGGACACCTAATGCTCCAATCCAGATGTAAAATGGATACACCAGTTGATCTGGAGATGCGGATACAGAATCAAGAAGCCATTTTACGCCAATGGTGAAACCAAGCAGTGCTAGTCCTATTCCTGACAGAAAGTTACCAATAGTTGTTATCCTAACCATTTATCTCTTCTCCGCAAGGTAGAGTATCTTGAAGCCCACTTTGCCTAGTTTCTATTAACTCTTTGCCAAACCAACTTTGCAAGGGCTTTGAAAGATAAACTATGTTAAATGGACTCCATTGATTTGATGGGAGCCGCCTCAGGTAGGAAGTAAGTTCCGATACATGCAACTACAATAAGTAGCGCAACAAGTGCACCAAGACCTGGAAAGAGTCCACCTATCGAATAGGCAAATTCAGCAGCCAATGGTCCGATTATCATCCCTGAGCCAAAGAAGATACTGTACACTCCCATGGTTGATCCACGAGCATCCTCGCGGGAAACATCTGTTAGATATGCCATGGCGGCAGGTGGGAATGAACCAGCAATGAATCCTAGTACTGGTAATGCTGGCCAGATTGACCACACAAGTTCAAAATTATCTGCATTGGCTACCAGAATGTAAGAGAGTAGACCGAAACCAATCAGTCCTGACACTATGAAAGGTCGTCTCTTCATTACGTGATCAGAGAGATGTCCCATCACGATTATTCCCAGTATCAATGAGCCACCTAACATTCCAAAGAGAATCAACATATCTGTAGCTGTGAGTGAGAAATGCTCCTCAATGATGTACTTCAGTTTGGAAATCATGAGACCGTAGAGCGAGATTATGGGAATATACACAGGAAGCATTAGCTGGATCCGTCTGTCACTGGCAACTTCCCTTAGTAATGCAACCATACTAACTTCCTTAGACACTGCTACAGCTCGTGTTTCCTTAATCAGGAATAAAGCAAGAACACCGCTGATTGTACAAGCTGCAGCTGCTGCGAAGAGGAGAATGGTGGGTGCCCATCCAAACTCAAGTAGAATAATACCAAGCCCAAATCCTCCTGCAAGTCCTGTAAGTGTAGAAAGGTCATAATATCCCATTAGACGAGCTCGATTGAACTCAGAAGAGGCATCTGCAATCATTGAGAGAGTAGTTGTCACCTTTGATGCAGCTCCTATGCCAAAGAGCACTGCGAGAATATACGCAAGAAACTCGAAAGTGGCAATACCAAAGAGAAATGCAGCAAGTCCTGTTACGAACAGACTTGCAACAAATATCGGCTTTCTACCAATCTTGTCACTATATGAACCAAAGAATGAAACTGTAGTCAGCTCAGCGATAGGATAGATAGCCAGAACCACTGCAACACCCCATCCCTGCAAAACACCACTCATGTATGCATTACTCGAGATCACTGCAATTGTCACATAGAAAGATGCTCGCATTATCAATGTCACGAGGTATAACATCATTAGAGTCAAGAAATGACCTGATTTTCTAAGTCCCATTCTAATGGTCTCCGTGTAGTGTGGGTCTGGCCGATGCGTTAGCGTTTATAAGCTATGTAGGTACAACAGTTGAACTATGGCGAGCAGTAGGATTCCCGGGGATATTGGAACCACTGACTTTGTTTATCTCACACTCTATCGTTTGCGTACAATGAGTGACGAGGAGAAGAAGCACTGGTTCAAAACTTGGAATGAGATTAAGACTTATCTTCCAAAAGGCATGAAAGTCATCACTGAAGCCACGAGTGCATTTGGAACTGAATACACCGGTTTTACAGTCTATGAGGGACCACTTGAGAAATTTGAGGAGCTTGTTGATAAAATCGAAGAATTTTCTCAGGGGTTTGTCGAAAAATCACTCACGATAATTGGAACCAAGGGTTTAGCTCTTCCTATCGCAGAGTTTCAGAAGATCATTGATGAGCGACCAGTAGATTAAGAACAGGTGTTTGAATCCTTGCAATACAAATTCTCCCGAAAGACAGTCACCATTCTTATCATAACAGCGATTGCTGGATTTGTACTGTACAACATCGCGCCTCCTGAGATTGAGCCCGGGCAATATTCTGCAAGTTTGGAAATCACTTCTCCGAGCATCACTGTTTCAGAGGTCTACAATATCACATTACTCCACGATGGAACTGAAAGTAGTATGACGTATATACTGACCGGGAGTTCTACAAATGTGACTGTAACCATTCCAAGATATGTTCTGATTACTCCGAATAATCCAATCACTGTCACATTAAACGCTACAGGTGATATCATCTCAGCAGATGAGAT
>JAEOUL010000335.1 GCA_016839345.1 Candidatus Thorarchaeota archaeon
ATGTGAAGATAGCTTGGAGGCGTAGTAATCATCGGTCAACCAAGGTCATTTTATTAAACCTGTTCAATGGTGATGAGTTTTACTAGTTGAGAATGAATTGATATAGGAGCGAAGACACATCTAACCTACTCCTGTTGGGAGTGTGAAATGCAATGGAGAAAGAACCCATTACCACTGAGGAAATGCGTATTCTGGAATTAAATGCAGAATACCTTGGTGTTACACACAGTATGTTGATGTTGAATGCAGGTCGAGAGGTTGCACGGGTTATAACTCAAACCTCCAATGTTAAAGGAAAACTCGTGGTCATCCTGAGTGGTCTGGGTGGAAATGGTGGTGATGGATTCGTAGCGGCACGATTTCTTGACGAAGCTGGTGCTGATGTTGAGGTGTTCCTATTAGGTCATGAGAACAACATCAAAAATAAGGATACAATTGAAAACTGGGAGATTCTAAATAATCTTCACAGCATTACAAGTCTAGATCTTTTGACTGAAACTGATGTCAAATCCTGTAAAGCAATAGAAAAAGCAGACATTCTCGTTGATGCAATTATGGGCTTCGGTCTGAAGTCCAAACTCAGAGAACCCTTGCTCACAGCAGTCAAAATGATGAACAAATCTTCAGCCACAAAATATTCCATTGACATTCCCAGTGGTATTGATTCTGAAACTGGCAAGGTTCATGGAGCCGCAGTGAAAGCTGACCACACAATTGTGCTTCATGCTCCAAAAATCGGAATGACAAAAGCCACAGACTACACAGGGAAGGTGCATATAGTTTCAATCGGAATTCCAAAAGAGGCTGCTTATACCAGTGGTCCTGGAGATATCAGACCATTCGACCAACCTCGACCTCTTCATTCTCGAAAAGGTGACTTTGGAAGAATTTTGGTAGTTGGCGGAAGTGATGTTTACTCAGGAGCTCCAGCACTCACAGGCATGGCTGCTCTCCGTACTGGTGCAGACCTAGTCAGTGTTCTTGCTCCCGATCCAGTTGTTCCAGCGATAAGATCCTATAGTCCGAATCTAATGGTTACAAGTCTGGGCACACAAATTCTCATTCCTGATTCTGTTGATGTTGTATTAGAGATTGCGTCTAACAATGATGTTGTAGCACTAGGCCCTGGAATAGGTATTGACCAACAAACAAAACTTGCAACAATGGCTATTGTTGAGAGATTGGTAAAGGAGAAGAAACTTCTAGTGATTGATGCTGATGGCCTCAAGGCAATCGCCGCCTCTGAAATAACGCTTGATCCGGAACGATGCGTATTGACCCCTCACTGGGGAGAGCTAGAGATCCTAATGGACAAAGACTTGGGTGACAGTCACTCTCTACAGAATCGAATTGACCAATCAATCGCATGTGCTTCAAAGTACAATTCGGTTGTACTTCTCAAAGGTCCTGTGGATGTCATCGCCCATCCTAATGGCAGATTCAAGCTCAATAGAGAAGGTGCACCAGCAATGACAGTGGGGGGTACTGGTGATGTTCTCACAGGTATTGTTGCTGGTTTACTTGGTCAACATGCTACGGCATTTCAAGCTGCAGTTGCGGCTGCTTTCATATCCGGTAATGCTGGAGAAATGGCATTTGAAAAACGTGGTGATCATATAGTTGCAACTGATTGCATTGAAAATATTCATGCTGTTTTTGACAGGTGGTAGCCTCTACTGAGGTGAAATCTGCATGTTTGAAATTATTGCCTGCGTTCTCTTGACAATCTTATCCTTCACTCTATATTATATCGACTGGACAACATATCCCGAGAAAGACACTGTGACAAGCAACTTTGGGAATCGACTTTTTGGTAACTTCAGACGAACATTTCTTACATACTTTCTCGCTCTCATGGGATGGATGGGCTTACCAATTACTTACTTCCTGCCTTATGCTCTCACAAGTCTTCTCAACATGTTTCTCCTTCTAGCATTCACTATTGGTTCTGCTTTCTTTATTGCATTTGGAATGGCCTGGAACCGTGACATAAACCGATCATGGGAGAAGGAGCTCGCTGAAAAGAGGGCTGCAAGACAGAATGATAAACTATAGAACAACTTATCCTACTACTTAATGATTGGCATCTCCTCAAGGAGTTCCCTTGCAATTACCTTGTTCTCTTCGGTGACTGGTATCCAAACAATACCAACATCAGGTTGCCCATATAAAACGACAGAATCATTTGGAGCTAGAAGTACTGCCGGGAACCCCATTAGGTCTTCTTCTCCTTCGACCACGATTAATGTTTTCTCAGTATCATGAATCGCTGTATCGATGGCAGACCAAGCTTCTGGATATATTACCGCAGCAGGATTATAGATTGTGTAAATCCGAGAGGCTGAGAATTGTTTACCATATTCTCCTCTCTTCGTTATACCATCAACTACCATAACATCCGGGATGTAACCTTCCTTTAGTATCGTGTCTGCTGTTACATCACCTACTGCAATAACCTTAGTTGGTGATTCTTTCTTGATTCTTTGAACAACACGCTCCTCAGGTCTACCATTCTTTGCAGCAAAGACATCTCCTTTGGGAGTCTTCAATCCAGCTCTTCCATCCAGTTGAAGTAGGCGTGGAGGTTCATTGGTTCCTCTGAGGCGTCTGCCTATTCGATCAATCTCACCAAGTCTGATTCTGGCCGATGATAATTTTCCACCATCATGAGCCCGAACAGGTTTCAGGAACTCAATTTCGTCTTTAACACCCAGTTCATTCTTTCGAATTGATAATGCACCCGATTCAATCTCGGTACAACAAGGACCTTCGTACATTAGGAAAGTAGTATCTCCATCAATTGACATCAGGTCGTCGATTGTTGTGACAGCTTCTGCTTTGATGACATTCTCAAGACCAATTTTTTTAACATATTTTTTAAGCATCCTCAATCGATATTCAATAGGTTGGATAAGAGCAGAAAGTTCGAGCCCGGGACCAACTAACTCTCCACTTGTTATGCAAGCAACAGGATCTGGCATCTCAGATAGTCGGTCAATCATGATGTGATGACCTACATGAAGTCGATCAAACAGATTTAGTGCCCATGTTCCAGCCATCTATTTCACACGTGTTTCTTTGAACATTTGAAACACTTAATATCCTTGTATGACTCCTAGACTTTAACAAACAAACAAGTGGAAAAGGTGAGAATTCTAGCAACTGCAGATGTTCATAGCCCAAGATTCCTAACAGAGTTCATTGGAAATCTAAAATTACATGAACCGCCAGATGTGTTCTTGTTTGCTGGGGATATGATCAATCGAGGAAGTGCAGAGGAGTATAATACAGTACTAGACACTCTAGAAGAAATCCTAGGAGACTCATTTCCCATTATTGGCTGTTTTGGGAACGAAGAATATAATGAGGTTCGAAAGGAGATCATCTCGATTGTTGGCGACCGGATGCTCTTTCTAGATGAAAAATCAACTATTGTGCAATCAAACAACTTTAAGATTGGTATCGTTGGTACTCAAGGGTCTCTAGATAAAGCAACAAGTTGGCAACGTAGAAACATACCTAGTGTGAAAGGAGTTTTTGAACGACGGGCAAAACGAGCAGAGTCACTATTAAGAAAGATGGAGAAAAAGGTTGACTATAGAATTCTCCTTATGCACTACAGTCCTTGTTTGGAAACATGTGAGGGTGAAGATGAAAGAGCATTCTCATGGTTAGGGAGTAGGAAGTTCTACAAGATTATTACAAAACAGCAACCTGATCTTGTCATTCATGGACATGTTCACAACTCCGTTTGTCACGAAGTGATGATTGGTAGGACAGTTGTCCGCAATGTGTCATTACCTGCAGTTGGCTCGATTGCTACAATAGATATTTGGAATTGAAGTCATTGAGAATAGCGGCAGTCGCAGATATTCATAGTCCAAGGTATATCAAAGAGTTTACGACTTCTCTCAGACTATGCCAGACTCCAGATATCTTTCTTTTTGCTGGAGATATTGTAAACCGAGGAATGGTCGAAGAATATCCCCGCATTGTAGATGCAATTGAAGGTTATCATGGAAAGGTTCCAATTATTGCCTGTTTTGGGAATGAAGAGTACATCGAATCAAGGAATGAAATTGTATCATTAGTAGGAAATGAAGTAATTTTTCTTGACGAATCGACAATAACATTGTCAATCGGAGGCTCACGTCTTGGTGTTGTTGGGACCTCAGTCATCTTTAATCAGCAATTCAGCCTTTCCGAAATTAAGGATGTCTTTGAGAAACGGGTGAGAAGAGTTTCTAAGCTACTACAGAGCGTTTCAAAAACATCTAAACATACTATCCTTTTGCTACATTATAGTCCATTAGCAGACGAATATCCTAATACTCATTCCTTCTCATGGTGGGTATCCAAAGCTGTTCAGGAAGTAAAACCTACATTGATAATACACGGACACATTCATGATTCTAAAATTCTTAAAACAAAGATAGAAACCACGTCTGTATATAACGTGGCTCTACCTGCAGTGGGTTCAATCACAGAATTGACCTTGTGATGTCAAGCAACATGTCCAGTGACTTTCATGGTCGGTTCAAACTTGTAGCCATAGACAATGACGCCCCCCTGTCCAAACTCCTTGATTTTTCTGAAACAAGCGCGAACACGCATACCTATCTTAACATTCTCCGGATCGACATTGACTATCTGAGCAGTGAGGCGTGTACCTTCATCAAGTTCGACTTGCGCTATTACATATGGCACTTGACGCTTGAAGTCGTCTGGTGCCTGACGTACGATAGCAAACGTGTATATCGAGCCCAAACCCTTGAATTGAAATTCCTCAAGTTCTCCTTTTCTTCTACATTTTGGACACACCGGTCTCGGTGGGAAATAGTGTGAATTACATGTTTTACATTTGTTACCTTGAATGTTGTAGATTGATCTTATTCGTCGCCAGACTTGTGCTACTCCTTGTTCTGCCATCTTTGATCATCTCCCCAGAATGTGCACAATAGATGTTGCACCGGTGCCTCCAATGTTCACGGCTAGTCCTTTCTCAGCTCCATCCACTTGACGCTTCTCAGCATCACCTCGGAGTTGTAATGCCAGTTCTACGATTTGAGCGACTCCTGTAGCTCCAATAGGATGACCTCTTGCTTTCAGACCTCCTGACGTGTTGACGGGGAACTTTCCACCAATCTCAGTGATTCCCTCATCCAGAGCTTTTCCACCCTCTCCTTTCTTGGCAATACCCACATCCTCTGTCAGAATGATCTCGCCAATTGAGAAGCTATCGTGCAACTCAAATACATCGATGTCCTTCAACTCTAGTTTCGACTCCATCAGGGCAGATCTAGTTGAACTGACAACCGCGTTCATGGTTGTAATGGACTGCCTATCATGGAGTGCTAGTGTATCACTTCTCTGTTCCGAGGACTCAATATAGACCGGTGTATCTGTATACTTCTTTGCAAGGTCTCCTCTACATATCACGAGGCCTGCTGCACCATCAGTTATAGGTGCTGAGTGAAGTACTCTCAATGGGTCTGCAAGAAGTCCTGAGCCCATGACAACTTCAATTGGTAAAGGTCTCTGAAACTGAGCCCACTCATTATGTGCAGCGTTTGCATGGTTCTTGACAGTAGGTTTTGCCAAATGCTCTTCGGTAGTCCCGTATTCTTTCATATGTCTGCGTGCCATGAACGCATAGAGCGCGGGAAATGTTGCACCAAACATACCTTCCCATTCCCAGTCTGAGGCTACAGAAATTGTGTTCATCGCCTCAGTCTGGTTGACATCACTCATCTTCTCTGTCCCTAGGACCAACATAACATCATGTTCGCCCGATTTAATTGCCATGTATGCCTGACGAACTGCTGCTCCTCCACTTGCACAGGCTGCCTCAACACTATATGCTGCCAAATCACCCAATCCCCCTATATCCGCTGCTTGTGCTCCAAGGTGCTCTTGTCCTGTAAATCGTCCAGCACTCATGTTGCCAATGACCATGCCATCGATATCCTTTCCTCTTACACCTGAATCGAAAATTGCATACATGCCGGCTTCTAGGGTGATATCTGGAAGATTAAGTTCCCATAGCTCGCCAAACTTACACATTCCAACTCCAATAATTGCTACTCTATCACTCATCATGTTACCTCCTTGCTACAGTGCCTTAATCTTGCGTCTATACTTTGCATAGGTGGCATAGTCGACGTATGTCTTTCTTTCAACGTAGTCATCAACGGTTGGAACCTCTCCACGTCGTTCTTCTATTGCTTCTTCCACAGTAATCGAGAATGCATCGCTACCTGCTCCAGATCCATATGCAACCACGAAGATCTTGGAGCCTGGCTTGGCTATGTCCAGAATCCTGGCTAGTCCTATCATTGCAGAACCTGAGTAAGTGTTGCCAATCTGTCGGACAACTAGGCTATCTTCGAGTTTTTCAGGTGGTACCTTGAGTTGACTTCCCATAGCAATTGGGAACTTTCCATTTGGCATGTGGAAGGCGAAGTAATCATAATCATCAACTGTTGTCTTTGTCTTCTTGAACAGTGACTTTGCTCCTTCGCCAACATGTCGGAAATATGCTGGTTCACCAGTGAATCTTGCACCATGACTTGGGTAGTCTTCACCCTCACGTCTCCAGAAGTCTGGAGTGTCTGTTGTAAATGAAACAGTTTCTTCTATTGTTGCTATAGGATTCTTGAGTCCAATTAAAAAGGCTGCACCTCCCGCTGCAGCAGAGTACTCCAATGCATCACCAGGTCTGCCCTGTGCGGTATCGGAACCGATCGCCAATCCTATCTTAATCATTTTTGATTTCACAAGCCCCATTGATGTCTGAATGGCAGCAGTCCCTGCTTTGCATGCAAACTCAAAATCTGCGCAAGTCATATCGTGTGAGCATCCTATTGCCTCAGCAACAATCGTACCAGTTGGTTTGACTGCATAAGGATGAGATTCAGATCCCACATAGACCGCTCCAATGTCGGTAGGATCAATCTGTGCTCTCTTGATAGCATTCCTCGCTGCTTCAACAGAAATAGTGGCTACATCCTCATCAGGTCCAGGTACTGATTTTTCAAACACACCAAGACCTTTTCCAATTGTCCCACTATTATCTCCCCAGACTTCTGCAATGTCTGTAGTCTTGATTCGATAACGTGGAATATAGACTCCATATCCAATTATTCCAACTCCGACCATAATTCTCTCCTCAAATAGTACGTTAATTGTCGAACTGATATACGTCGCTAATCTATGCCTCGTGTAGGAAGCTCCATATGAAGGTTACTGTCGGACTTCCAAAGAATAACGACTTTCACCGATTGTAGTCTACGGGCTTTGGAGCTTGCCGACGAAATGTTGTTGATTGAATGGACTATTTATGCTTAGCTACATTAAGGTGAAAACTGTTGAATCTTCGATAGAGCTGTGACGAATTTTCAATGCTGCGTGAATTAATCCTATAAGCATTGGTTCAAAGGTAAAGTCGGTGTAATCCGTGTCAGACTCCTCTCGAACAAAAATCCAACGAATCATTGTGACAGAACAAAAAACCGTGGCAGATCTTCTTCGTGAGCTTGATATCAGTGATGACCATGTAGTCCTTGTTAATGGCAAACAAATGTCTCTAGATTTCCAACTGGAGGAAAATGACAAGGTCGCTATCCTACCAAAGATTGCTGGTGGGTAATCGTCCAACTCTTTCTATTAGTCTAAAAGTTGCTTTCATATCTATATTCAGATTTGTATCCAATTGATGTTTGATTGGAATACCAATCTCTTGGGCGATTGTATGTAATACATCTTGCACTATTTTTGAAATCTCCTTTTTGCTTAGCCTTTTCGCGTTCATGACATGATTGACTACAGCCTCTCGAAGAACCTTTGAGGAGCCTGAGCTAAATTGAGTTGCATGTTTTTGAACATCAGCGAGATTATCCGGTAAACCCATCTTTTTCGCTAACTTTCTGAAGAGTATCTTTCTACTAGGGCTGCTCATCGGATCAAGAAGCCACTCAATCGGAGTTGAGAAAGCTATCTTTACAAATTCAAAGTCGAGATATGGAAAGAATGAATCAAGCGTGTGATATTCAATAGCTTTTACATCACGAGCTATGTTTGCCTCATGTGTTATAGAGTAATCTGACCAGAGCTGTTCTCTTAGCTTTTCTATCCCGCTTTCTATGTACTCTTTTTCATATCTGGCATACCCTGCAAAGATTTCATCTGGCCCTTGACCTGATACAAGAACCTTGCAACCAATTTCCTTTGCGTGTTTTGCGGCAGTGAAGAATGGTGTTGCGATTTCAATGTCCATGCGATTGCTAGTTTCTGTGGCGTAGATTACTTCAGGTAAGAGATCCCAAATATCTACTGCATCTAGCTGAATCAATTTGTGTTCAAGTGATAAATCTGAAGCTGCTCTGGTTGTTTTTATGAAATCCTTTGAATCAGGCGTAGCTGCAGAGATTAGTACTGTTTCTTCACAGATATTATTTGCCAAAAGTGCTGCGAGAGAGCTATCTACTCCACCTGAGAACAGGATTCCACACTTACCAATTCCTTCTAGTTTCGAAAAGGTGAACCTTAATGTGCGCTCTAGATTATTCAAATGACTTTCATAACTTCTCTTGGTTACTGTTTCCGGGAGAGAACGAAATTGACTTTGAAGAATACCCTGTTTTTCACCTGCAATTGAGAGTGTACAGCCAGGACTAAGAACTTGAAGTTTCATTGGGTAAACTTCCCAAATCGCTTTCTGCTCTGTAGAAAATGCCCATCCATACTCTAACTTGGTGAAATATAGAGGTCTCACGCCATCAAGAGACCTATGGATTCTTAAGTCCCCTTCTTCTGATAGACCGATTCCAACTAGCATTTGATTTGAGCCATGCTGATTTTTTACATCACAAATGGAATCTGCAACCCTATCGAGAGTACTTATGTCCCGGATTCCAAATGTGTCAATCACCAAGAGTTTGAACTGACGATGATTTTCAATATAGTCCAGAGTATTGTCTGTGCTAAAAACTCCGAGATGAACTCTCCCATACTTCAGATCATATTGAAATTCGATCAGTGACCCTCTATGAGAAAGTCTATCCACCATTCTTAAGAAAATCTTCTGTGTAGAACTAACCTCATCAAAACTCTCTGAATATACAAGGAGTCCAATGATACCTGCCATGATGCTCAAGTCTTTACTTCTTTTAGCATGACTTGTTTAACACCAGTTATTCCCTGCAAAATCTTCTCAAGATTTCCTACTGCTACAGTCAGTTGTTGTGGGGTGAAATAGCACTCATAATAGCACTCGTTTGCGGTTTGACAGATACCACTAGTAAATAGAATGTCTTCCAATGCAACCTCCATGAATGCTTCGGTCAATTCTTCTAGAAAGCTCTTGCTCAATTTCTCAATTACGAGTTTCAAATATAGTACTTTGTCACCATCAACTGGATACAACTTGACATTGCCATCTTTGACAACAAGAATAACTAGGCCATACGTGTGTCCAATCTTGTCTACAAAATCTGCTGGCAGAGTGATAGAGTCACCCTTCTCAATTTTAAGAACTCTTGCCTGCGTCATGTCAACCTTACTCAATCGTATCTGCCTCCGAATACTCACATGCCATGAATGCTTGTGATGATTATATCTCTTGCGGGCGATACCGAAATTTCAATTTCCTCTTCGAAACCAACTACGAATCTTCGCCAGTGCTTCACTCTCGGGTTTTTTCACGACATGAAGACTCCATCGCTGAGTATCAGTGCTAGAAAATTGAAGGAATGCAACTTCTCCTTCAGACCGGACTCTTTCCATTTCCTGTAATCTTCCATTTAGCCAAGCTTTCTTTGAAACAGGCATTCGTGCCGTAACCATGTCGAAAAGCGTTGGATGCAGATCAAAAATCAACGCCCTCTCTTTTACATAATCGAGTACTCCCTCTTGAAGAGCTTGACTAATCTTCTCACGATCAGTAAAGAATGAGGCCGCAACTGACATGTTTGGATATTTCTCAGGCAAGTTAAGAGCAAACTTGAAGGATTTATTGAATTTTGACAAGTGTGTTGCAGCATCAAGAAAGAGAATGGTTTCTGGTTTTCCTTCAAAGTGATCTTCTGAGATATCAATGGTTGTTTTTCCTAAAGTTTCCTCCTTGTCAATGACAGACTGGATTAGTTGATCTGTTACCGGTGGAAGGTCAGCATCATCAATTGTTTCTATAGATTCGTATGACATGGCTTCAGTTTCCCAATCTGAATCGTTTGCCCCTTTCTTCTTCTTGTCATCTACTATCTTCTTTGGTCGTCTATGAGGCGGAATATATCCTATCTCTTCTACTAAATGCTGGAGCACTAGTGGCAAGAATAAATCATAGAGAGTACCTCGAGTTTCAATAACTAATAGAACTGGTTTGAATGAGGCTACAGCTTCCACAAGTCCTGACTCAAAATCAGGAGAATCATCAAAGAATTTCTTTAGTTTCTCTTCAGAATATCCATCTTTTACTCTCTGTGTCCATTCATTATAGACATCTTTCACTTCTTGTTTTCTTCGATCTCTCACAAGACTCATGAATTTTCCGAGATACCGCACACCTCGGGATACTGCAGTTGCTGGACTAATGAATACTGTCATCATCCCTACGGCTTCTCCTGCGTATTCGCTTGCTTCTGTGCTTCTAATCTTGCCCATCACCTCTTCTGATAATGATGGTGGACCAAGTTTCTCTACAAGCACCTCAATCATTCCAGAATAATCTTCGAAAGAAGCATCTCCAGGACCAATCTGTTCACCAACAGGTGAGGCATCTGACAAGACTTCTCCAAATACATTTGGTCTTTTCACAAGCCATTGTAACGGTATCTTCAGAGATGGATACTCATGCAACCATTTTCTATCGGAATCCCTAGAACCAAAGTAGAACTTTGAAGAATTTGGAAATAATCCATCAAAAATCTCCATGAATTGGTCAAAGCCTGGTTTTGTGCTTAGACCCATCTCAGCTTTCTCCATCGCATCAACGACAAAAACCAATCCTGATTCTTTTGATTTAGCAATCTTTGCCATTGTAAGCATGACCTGTTTTGGGGAAAGATACAATAGCTCACTTTCAGCAAATGGCGCGTCATAGAAGGAGAAAATACCTAATCGTCGCCAAGTTCTTCGAGACAGCTCAATATTAGCAAGATGAGAGAACCACTCATATCCTCTTTTGTATCTTGGAATGGATTCTTCATCTATCTCTCTATCAGGCATGCTAAACACCTAAGATGTCAATTCACACTGACCTTCTAGGCATCATGTTTTATTGTTGAGATAAAACTATTGCCCACTCAATCCATTCTAAGAGCAAATATCCCAATTACAGCAGCTGCTACAATAATTCCCAAGACTACAAAACCTCTCCAGTCGATTATAAATCCGGGCGAAGAGTGCGGGTCGAAAGAAGATGAAAGTATATTCAATGTATTACCAGGGTTAAGTATATTCAACATCTGACAAGCATAAGCAGAATACACAAGAGAACCCATATCCTGTCCTGGAACATTACCCCAACTTCCATCAGCAGATTGACAATTGAGAATGAAGGTTTCTGCTGCAGTTTCATTGATTGGGGTGAGGGCGTTAAGTGTATCCAATGCCTTGAGAGCGAAATATGTACTCACAATATTTGGATCCTCTGTAGCATTACCCTCCTCAAAGCCACCTACAAACTCAGGCATATCATATTCAAGAACCTGTCTGGCTTGTATCCATGACTGGACACTAGATGAAGCTGGTACCGTTGTCAGCGGGTCTATTGCATTGTATGCTAGAACGGCAGCTGCAGTAGCAGTGACACTTGTCCGTTCTGAAAAAGGATTAAGCTTGTACGCTTCCCCTTCTCTACAACTCTCAATCCACTCAATTACTGCAGTTTCATTGACATATGTGTTCCAAGCATTTTCAAGTTGGTACATCTGATCGATGATTCTCAGAGATGCTAATGCATAGAAGGTTGAAACCAAATCCGGGTTTGCCTCAACTTCGGTTCCATAACCTCCCTCCTCTGAAATAGTTCTGTTAATCCAGAATGCATTTGCTGTGGCATTGATATCGTAATCGTCAATATTTGGAATACCACTCTGGCTCTTCAATAATTGCCAAGTAACAAGCCCACGATAGTTGGTTGATGCAACGACTGGTCCAAGAAGATACTCGCTGAAGCCCCCATACCTTGGTGTAATATCTGGATCACCAGTCAACAATTGCTGATCGACTAAAAAGTCCAAGGCTTGAGTGATAGATATTGGCGGAGGTCTCTGTGAGAGGGAACCAAGCTCGTGTAGTATGCTGATACCTCCGAATGTCGGATTCATTCGAGTCACTGCTTCAAATGTATAGCCACCCCTCACTGGATCGTATTTACTACTCATGTACGAACTCAAGGAATCAAACCGACTCGCAGCTGCTACTGGTTGAGCTGAGAAGGCTACAAATACTAGAGTAAATGCGAATGCGATTGCTACGACTTTGACCTTATTCATGGCTCATCACGGTCAATATCAATATCACTGAGATGCGTTCAGCGCTTTGAGGTTCGGGCTTAGGCGTGGTTATTAACGTTTCCCCATAACAATTGATGTACTAGCACAGAGGTCATGCATACCCAATAGGACCACGCTGAATCTTTCTGATGTATGAATATGCTGAGTCAGCTGATATTGCACCATGCCCCACAGCAACAGCTATCTGTTTCATCGATTCAACAACATCGCCTGCTGCAAACACTCCTGGTATGTTTGTGGCTTGTTTTGCATCGACTATTATCTCTCCATCTTCATTAGTTTCGACACCAATGCTTTTTGCGAGCGTACTCTCTGGGTTGGAACCAAGAGCAATGAATGCACCCTCGATTGGGAGTGAACTAACTTCTCCAGTTTTCACATTCTCAAGAACAAGCTCATTGACTAGGTCATCCCCTTTGATTTCTTTCACAATGGTATCCCAAATTATCTCCACACCTGATTTGAAAATATAATCTTGGATGATTTTCTCAGCCCTCAATTCATCTCGTCTATGTATAAGATACACCTTCTCAACCACTTCCGAGAGATAGAGTGCCTCCGTGACTGCAGTATTTCCGCCTCCTACTACGGCGACAGTTTTGTCTCTGAATAATGGCCCATCACAGGTTGCGCAGTATGAAACACCCCTTCCAGTAAGTAATTCTTCCCCCGGAACTCCAAGATGTTTGTGTCCACCGCCAGTTGCGAAGATGATGGCCTTCGCCCTGTAAACACCTCGTCGTGTATCTAGAAGAAAATCCCCGTCCGCTCCGTTTCTCTCAACACTCTTAACTTCGGTGATTTCTTTAATGTAAGCCCCACACTTTTTGACCTGTTCCTTCATCTTATTTGCTAGATCAAGACCAACAATGAATGTATATCCGGGATAATTCTCAATTCCGGGACTAGTCGCCTGAGCACCTCCAAGAACCTTTGATTCGAGTAGGAGCGTCTTCAATCCATAACGCGCTCCGTAGATTGCCGCAGTCATTCCAGCTGGGCCGCCGCCGATAACAATCAATTCCCAGTCCAAATCTTCTGTCAAATCACTGTCTCCGTTTTTCGGTCCCAAGAGTTATTTTTTAGAATTTCAAAAAGGCTTAATCTTTCTTTCCAGTACAGTAATTAATGCCAAGCTCTTTCATGTCAAATGAGGATATGTTAGTTTCTGGTTTTACTTCAAGGCGATTGGTTGGTTTTAGCAAATCTGAGATGCGACTGAAGCTAACTTCTCTTATAGGGAGTTGTCCTCTCTTCATGAGATACGCAGCATGCCTAAACTTCTCTGGATTATACTTGAAGATGTGACCTGGTCCGACAACCAGAACTATGTCACAAGAATCTAATCCATCCCAAGGCCAGGCAGCATCATTGAAACCTTCAATTATCACCACATCAGCAAGGTTCTCTATGTATGCAAATGATTCAGAAACATATTGTTCATAATTCTGATGTTCAAATTCCTGCAACTCTTCCAGGTTATTAATCTTGAAAATATTCGTTTCTTTTGTAAGCTTCTCAACTTCATCAAGTCCAAGGAGTAGCCTCTCTTCTAGAAGCAAATTCATAGCAACCAGTACTGTAGAATCGATTTCATTTCCACTTGGTCTGCTAAATCTTTCCATGGTAAGAATTGAACTGGAGCCAGAAAGACCTAAGGTATTTGGGAGAGTCTGTAGAGGTTTCTCTATTCTCATAGGTACAAAGAGGTTATGAATTGGATTCGCGATTTTGATCGGGCTTTTCGGTTTTAATGCTGCTCTCACAATCATTGCATCTTTCGATGCCAGTACACCTCTCTCCATACAGACTTTGGAGTGCTCATAATTGTGCCAATAATTATGCCCGCTAAGAGGTTTGAAGTATTCAACTGAATGACCTGTATCTGAAAAGGATTTGACCAACTTCAATGCGAGCTGTGTCTTACCACTATCGAAACTATTCATTCCAATAAGTAAGATCCGTGTTGTCATTCTGACTTCCTCTATAAAAAGAGAAGAATGGAGCCTTGCGGCTCCAAAGTTCAATGATTTTAGATTACATCATTCCAGGCATGCCGCCGGGCATACCACCTGGCATTCCACCCATACCACCAGCACCTGGTGGTGGACCTGAGGATGCTTTCGCAGCAATTACGTCGTCGATACGTAAGATCATCTGCGCTGCCTCAGCTGCTGAACGGATAGCTTGACTCTTGACTCGAGCAGGCTCGATAACGCCTGCTTTCATCATATCAATGGACTTTCCTTTCATGACATCTACACCGTACCAGATACCAGTCTCCTTGGAGTGGTCCTTGTTCAGGTCTGCGATGAGATCAATGGGATCATGCCCGCCATTCTCTGTCAGTGTCTTAGGAATAACGCGGAGTGCCTCTGCAAATGCTTCGATTGCCAGCTGTTCACGACCGCCGATTTTGTTGGCGTAAGCCTCTAGTTGTCTAGCAATCTCAACCTCAGTTGAACCACCGCCAGCTACATAGGTGCCATCTTCAACAACGTTTCTCACAACACAGAGTGCGTCATGGAGTGCCCTGTCAGCCTCGTCAACAACATGCTCAGTTCCACCGCGTATCACAATGGATACTGCTTTGGGATCTTTGCAGTCCTTGACATAGACAAGCTTGTCGTCACCAATCTTGACCTCTTCAACGATTCCAGCCACACCGAGGTAGTCACCATTCAGTTCGTCAAGGTTTGTGGCAATCTTTCCGCCAGTGGCTTTCCCAAGCTTCTCGAGAGTGCTCTTCTTTGCCCTGCGAATTGCCATAATTCCTTTCTTTGCCAAGAAATGCTGGGCTACGTCATCAATTCCTTTCTGACAGACAAGTACGTTTGCACCAGTGGCTGCAATCTTATCTACCATGTCTGTGAGCATCCTCTGCTCTTCATCTAGGAATGCTTTGATCTGTTCAGGTCTGTCAATCTTGATTTCAGCATCGAACTCGGTCTTCTCAACTTCGATGGCTGCGTTGACAAGAGCGATCTTCGCTCCCTCGACTTTCTTTGGCATTGATGCATGAACAATCTCCTTGTCAATGACCATGCCTTTTACAAGCTCGGTTTCAGTCAGGCTCTTGCCCTGTTTCTTGATGATCTCAATCATCTCAATATCTGCCTTGACTCTGCCATCGCGCTCCTCTTTGATCTGCAGAATAGCGTCAACAGCAATCTTCGAGAAATGGTCCTTAGAACCAACAACAGATTTGCTGTTCATTGATGTGGATGCAATACTGGTCAGGACTTTCTTGTCCATTCCTTCCATTGATACAGCTATTCCTTTGAGTATGTCAGAAGCCTTTTCGGCAGCTTTCTGATAACCACCGACTATGATAGTCGGATGAATTTTCATTTCCAACAATTCCTGTGCTCTCTTCAGGAGTTCTCCTGCAATAACAACGGATGTTGTAGTACCATCACCGGTTTCTTGATCCTGGCTCTTAGCCACTTCAACGAGCATCTTTGCAGCTGGGTGTTGTACATCAATCTCCTTCAGAATTGAAGCCCCATCGTTTGTGATGGTGACATCTCCTAGGCTATCAACGAGCATTTTATCCATGCCACGAGGCCCTAGGGTTGACTTCACTGCGTCAGAGATTACAATTCCAGCCATGATGTTGTTCTGTTGAGCGGATCTGCCGCGTGTTCTTGACGTACCCTCCTTTAGAATTAGGACGGGTGTTCCAGACATTTGTGCCATTTTTGTTTCCCCAAATGTTTTCGACAGCACCACTGTTTTCCTAGGATAGAGTAATGATACTGTCCATTATGAAAAGTGTACAAGCACTTCGTGCTGTACATCCTGAGATTTTTGCTGGATTTTCGTTTTTAAAGCTTACCAACTGTCACTTCTGAGGTAAAACTTGTACGAGTGTTTTCCTTTCGAATTTTTTTTAATCAAATATTGAGATAAAACAATGGACAAGAAATTGAAACACCTCGATACTATCACAGGATGATGAAGAAATGGGAAACAATGAAGAAGACTCTGATGACCGGCTTGAATTATATGGTACAAGCCCATTCTCAATTAATCTGTTGATGGTGTTGGTGACTTTATTCTTTCCCATAGGAGGAGTTAATCTCATCTATAACTTTGATCAGATGCCTCCCATGATTTACAGTGCTTTTTGGGTATTTCCCGGGACAACCTTCTGGTCTCTCTTCA
Source organism: Candidatus Thorarchaeota archaeon (assembly GCA_016839345.1). The sequence goes on from JAEOUL010000335.1 coordinate 16,683, forward strand.
AACCTTGGGAATTATTGAGTACAATTTGGATCACCATTCCACTCTGCACGTTCAACTTTCTTTTTATGTATGAGATTAATCGATTCTTTTCAGATACAGCATCAAGAGATATTGCTCTACTGTACGGAATTCTGAGTGTGATTGCTCCAAGTGCAATCTCGCTCTTTTTGTGGACCGAACATATTCTGTCTTATATAATCACACCAATTCCCATTCAATTCCTTGTTGGAGTATATCTTTTGTACAAATTCAGGGATCCCGATTATATTTCGCCATGGGCGGGATACTTTATTGATTGGTCTTGGTGGGAACGACAAAAATATGACATTAATGATCCAGAAGCGAGGGTTATCAACCTCTCCAAACTCTTGATGGAGCATGATGCTGACTGGTTGGAAGGGTACGATTAATAGAACAGGGATAGACAATTCACATTTGTGTTTTGAAGAATGTCAATGACCACTGTTATCCTGGGAGAGAGTAGTGCTATTAGCATTGACTCTAAACTCTAAAGTAAATCCTCTTTTTGCATGCTAATGGGCCTGTGTATTCGATTTCCATTCCTACTTTCTCATCGAGAATCTCACTGAGCATGCCACAGAGATATCCATTGGTGAGATAGCAGATGGGTCCGGACTGTTTAAGGTCCTTTTCAGTAACAGCAACCCTGATTGGGCAATCACGTATGATGACATTGAAAGAAGGTTGTCCGAGGTTGTCAATGAAGAAATGACCCTCTCCGTCCTTGCTTTTCAGCTCAATGCTCCAGACTCCCTCGTATGCTTCATTGAGCATCTCAATGGCACTCTGAATTGTCTTGGTCTTGTCGAATCCTTCCCCAATCCGTCTTCCTTCATCAACTCCAGTACTGAAGATCAGGCCTTTGGAAGCAGAACCAAGTATGTCTTCGATACGGTTGTTAATAGTGGTCAAAAGAGAAAGATACGCGTCTACTCTCCCTGAATCCTTGTCATATGAAGCATTCATCGTTTCATTTTGTTTGCAAGAGCTAAATATAACCTCATCTTGTTTCTCTGTACATTCTTTCTAGATTCAAAGTGCTTAATTACTCAGATAATGATTGGATGCGTGAGGGTCCTGTAATGAGCACCGAGGAATATCACACTGAAATGGAACTCTACGGCGTGAGTCCTGGTATTATTGCCATGATTATGATACCATTGACACTGTTGAATATCGCTTATGCATTCACGACAATCATGTTCGACTCTCTACTCTACACTTGGTTTGCAATTCCAGCAGTACCTCTGCACATACTATTTGGCATTTGGTTTGCCAGGTACTATCAGGCAAAGAGCTCCAAGGACATTGCACTGATGTTGGGCATATTGAGTATCACACTTCCAACACTGATTCATCTCTATGTTACCTCCCTCCTCCTTCCTCTGTCACTTTCCTATATCGTGATACTCCCATTCCCACTACAACTCATAGCTGGTCTAGTCATACTACATCGAATTGATGGTCCTGAGGTTATATCCCCATGGTCTGGAATGAGACTGGATTTGTCGTGGTGGAAGTTTGGACAACCCAAGAAGAAGAGTGACTGGGATCCCATTCCTCATGAGACGAGTGAATCAAGTGATGACGACTGGCTCAAAGAGTAGCCTGTAACATGTCCACTGTTTCTTGCCATGAAGCAAAGGTGATAAGTGAGAACCAAGTCGTTTTGTTAATCGTAATCTAACATCGATGAGAGGAATGTTAGTTGGACATCACATTCAATATTGGTGGAGAGGCTGGCCAAGGAATTGACACAATTGGAGACCTTCTTACACAGGTCTTCGTTGAAGCCGGCTTCTACACGTTTACAATCAAGGACTTTGAATCTCGGATACGAGGAGGATACAACTTCACACAGGTTCGAGTGAGTGACCAACCAGTCCACGCACCAGTTGACTACATTGATGTCATCGTTGCACTGTCTCGTGACGCAGTTGTGGGCCAACGTGACAAGCTGGTGGAGGAGGGTGTAATCATCTTTGATGACACCATAGAGTTTGACGACTTGGAGGCATGTCACTTCCAAGCACCTCTTGAGAAGACCGCTAAGGAGGTTGGCGGCAACATCCGAATGATGAATGCAGCAGCTCTTGGAGCAATACTTGCAGTCATCAAGTTCCCATTCAGGCTGGCTGAAGAAGTTCTCAATACTATCTTTGGAAGAAAGGGGGAAAAGATAGTCGCAGGAAACGTGGCTGTGGCAAAGGCACTCTATGACCTGACTATGGAAACATTCACTGGGAAGTGTCGATACAATCTTGACACTCTTGAAAGAGGACCAAGCAAGGACAGACTACTTCTGACAGGTAATCGTGCACTTGCTCTTGGGGCAATGGCTGCTAACCTGAAATGGATTTCATCGTATCCAATGAGTCCCTCTACATCCCTCTTCATGGATGTTGTTTCTTACTCACGGGAACTGAAGATTGGAGCCTTGCAGACAGAGGATGAGATTGCATCCATCTGCATGGCGATCGGAGCCGCCTATTCCGGCGCTCGATCAATGGTCACCACTTCAGGCGGTGGGTTTGCACTGATGGCAGAAGCTGTGGGACTCGCCGCGATGGCTGAAACCCCGATTGTCATCTACAACGCACAGAGACCTGGACCGAGTACTGGTCTCCCCACTCGTACAGAGCAGGCAGACCTCTTCTTCATGGCATTTGCTAGCCAGGGAGAGTTCCCAAGAATCCTACTAACACCTAAAGACCCGCTCGAAGCGTTCGATGTAGTAACTCGTGCGTTCAATCTTGCAGACAAGTTCCAGATTCCTGTAATGATTTTGGGCGATCAATACTTCGCAGATTCTGTCATGAATGTACCACGGATTGATGTGTCTGGTGTTAAGGTGGATAGAGGAAAGCTTGCAAAGGAAGGACTAAGCCCTGATTACAAGCGTTACATCCTAACTCCTGACGGAATCTCGCCAAGAGCATTCCCTGGTGACGAAGGCAAGAGTGTAGTGTCATCCGGGAATGTCCATCGTGAGGATGGTCACATCACTGAGGATGCAGTCATGCGGAACAAGATGGTGGCCAAGTTCATGAACAAGATTCCAGCAATCATGGACTCTCTCAATCCCCCAGAGCTCTATGGTAACGAGGAAGCAGACTACACAATCCTCACGTGGGGTTCGACTTGGGGGGCAGCAAATGAAGCGATGCTAATGATGAAGGATGCAGGAGTCTCAATCAATCAACTCCACTTTTGTGACATCTATCCACTACGGACTGACAAACTCAGAAAGGTTCTCAGTAAGTCAAAGCAGGTAATCACGGTGGAGCAGAATGTCACCTCTCAGTTTGCCCAACTAGTCAAGATGGCCACAGGAATAGTTGTTGATCACCACATCAACAAGTACGATGGGAGACCTATGACAGCGAGATGGATTGTTGAAGAGCTAAAGGAGGCTGGTATCAAATGACAGATCCAGAACAACTCGAAGGACCACAGAAGGTCACTTGGTGTACTGGCTGTGGCAATTTCGGGATCCTGGCTGCCTTGAAGAAGGCTGTTGTAGAAATGGACATTCCCGTCCACAATCTTGTGATATCATCTGGTATAGGTTGCTCAGGGAAGATTCCTCACTACATTGGAGGTCTCAACTGCTTCCACACACTTCACGGTCGACCAATTCCGGTCGGTACTGGCATCCACATGGCGAACAAGAACTTGGAGGTCATTGTCCATGCAGGCGATGGTGACACTCTGGGTGAGGGTCTCGGACACTTCGTACACGCAGCAAGGAGGAACGTCAACCTTGCTGTGTTCATCCATAACAATGGAGTTATGGGACTTACTAAGGGCCAGTTCTCACCCGCTGCACCACGAGGGTATGTTTCAAACACATCACCCCCACCACCAGGAGCTCCAATGGAACCAGCAAATCCGGTTGCCCAAGCCATTGCTGCTGGTGCGACATTTGTTGCTCGTGGATTCTCCGGGGATCAGAAAGCTCTGGTGAAGCTGATGGTTCAGGCTGTGAAACATAGAGGATTCGCAGTGATTGACATCCTCCAACCATGCCAGACCTGGAACCGTCAGTTGACCTGGAAGTTCTACAATGACAATACGTACTCATTACAGGACAATGGTCATGATGTGTCAGATCGAATGGCAGCTCTTGAGAAAGCACTCATGGTCAAAGACAAGATTCCGATCGGTGTCTTCTACCAGATTGAAGCACCGGATCTTGCTGCAGACATTGCTTTGCCAGAAGACGTACCTCTAAAGGACCATACTACCAATCTTAATGATGTCCAAAAGATAATTGACGACTTGCTGATATAGTTCATGAGTCGCGACTCCTTGGAGGAAGGTTGCATTGGAGAAGACCAGAAGAGAGAAGGATGCAATAGGTGAACTAGATGTCCCTGCAGATGCCTACTGGGGAATCAATACCCAGAGGGCATTAATGAACTTCCAAATAAGTGGGAGAAAATTCTCTCCAGAGTTCATCCATGCACTGGCCATGGTGAAGAAAGTTTGTCTCGTTGCAAACAAGGCTAAGAAGTTGATCTCTAAGGAACTCTATGATGCCCTAGAAACCGCAGTCGATGAAGTGCTCGAAGGTAAGTTACTTGATCAGTTTCCAATCGATGTCTATCAGACAGGTTCCGGCACACAGACTAACATGAACATGAATGAGGTTCTAGCTAATAGAGCAAACGAAATTCTAGGCCACCCTCTCGGGACCAAATCTCCAGTCCATCCAAACAACACTGTCAACTTGTCACAATCGAGCAATGATGTGATCCCCACAGCCATGCACATCTCTGCACTATCAATGATCCGTTCTCATCTGATTCCCTCTTTAGACAGGCTGAGGATTGTACTTGGTGAGAAGATCGATGAGTTCGAGGGAGTTGTCAAGGTTGGTCGGACACATCTTCAGGATGCTGTTCCAATCCCACTCTCGACCGAGTTTTCAGTTTACAGACTGCAAATAGAAACATCGCTCAAACATGACCTTCCATCAGTGATTAAGACCCTGGAGATTCTCCCCATAGGTGGAACAGCTCTAGGCACTGGACTCAATGCACCCAAGGGCTTTGCCAAACTTGTGGTGAAGGAACTCAGCAAGCTCATGGGTGGTTACAGCTTCAAGGTCAGTCCAGTGAAGGCAGAAGGTATCGCATCGCACAACGCTATTGTCAGAGCAAGTGCTGCCGTGAGAAACATTGCACTGACATGTATGAAGCTGGCAAACGACATTCGTTGGATGGGCAGTGGTCCAAGAGCTGGTCTGGGTGAACTCATCCTCCCTGCAAATGAACCTGGTTCTTCCATCATGCCTGGGAAGGTCAATCCAACCCAGTCCGAGGCTCTGATTCAGGTATGTCTACAGGTGATTGGAAATGACACAACAATTGCAGCCGCTGAGGGACACGGTAGTATCCTTGATCTCAATGTCACAAAACCAGTAATGATAGTGAACCTCCTCGACTCCATCCGTCTGCTTTCAAAGGGTATCGATTCCTTCACGACAAACTGCTTGAAAGATATCAAGGCTGATGAGGAAAACATTCGAAAGCAGCTGGATCGAAATTTAATGATAGTCACACGTCTTTCCCCAATCATCGGATATGACAAAGCTTCAGAGATTGCTATGAAGGCACATGAAACCGGAAAGACGATTCATGAAGTTATTCTCGAATCAAAAATCGAAATAAAAGGCGATCTCGATGATATTTTAGACCCATCAAAGATGGTCTAGTTCTGCCATACACGTTATAACGAAGTAAGTCAACAGTTACACCCTGAGGTGAGTGACGATTTCTGCATTTGACCATGATGTTCTTGTTGTTGGAGCAGGACTATCTGGGTTGAGAGTCGCAATTGAATTAGCTGACAAGTTTGATGTCGCAATCGTTACAAAAGTTCATCCACTCAGGTCTCATTCTGTTGCTGCTCAAGGAGGAATTAACGCCTCACTGGGTGCTGATGATTCTTGGGAGGCTCATGCTTTTGACACTGTGAAGGGATCAGATTACCTCGCTGATCAAGATGTTGTTGAAATCATGGCAAAGGAGGCTCCACGAGCTGTAATCGAGAATGAACGATGGGGAACTGCATTCTCTCGCACAGATGAAGGAAATATCGCTCAACGACCCTTCGGTGGAGCAGCATTTCCGAGGACCTGTTATGCCGCTGATAGAACTGGACACAACCTTTTGCATACAACGTTTGAGCAGGCACTCAAGAGAGGTATTAAATTCTATAATGAGTGGTTTGTTACTTCACTCGTAAAAACAAAAGATAGAGTCTGTGGCCTCACTGCTCTCGATATCGCTACTGGAGAAGTACACGGTTTTTCAGCGAAAGCGGTCATCATTGCAACTGGTGGGTTTGGCAGAGTATATGCACACTCCACCAACGCGCTCATCAACACAGGAGATGGATGCGCACTGGCTCTCAGAGCTGGAGCTCCATTGAAAGACATGGAGTTCATTCAGTTTCATCCAACATGTCTCTTTGGTTCTAGTATCTTAGTGACCGAGGGTGCAAGAGGAGAAGGCGGTCACCTCATTAACTCAAAGGGCAAGCGGTTCATGAAAAAGTATGCTCCTAAGAAGATGGAATTAGCACCTCGAGATATTGTCGCTCGAGCCATCCGAACTGAAGTTCTTGAAGGTCGTG
>JAEOUL010000059.1 GCA_016839345.1 Candidatus Thorarchaeota archaeon
CCATTTCTCATTTTCACAAGAGACCATTCGAGGTTTCTATACCTTCAGTTGCCCCTCCTGTTCTGACATTATCAACGTAATTGCTATCATAGGTTAGTACTCGCATACTATGATCTGGTAGCAATAACCAAGCAGGATATGGTGTTTCTATGAACTATTATGAACTCTCATAAGTGTGCTACGACAAGAAAAGGATGTATTAGAGCGTCTTTAGAATACGTTTCTGAAATCTTCTTAATGCTTATTATAAATAGAAATTGGATGTTCTTACTAGTGATCTAAAATGAAGCACGCAATGATGAGTAAAGCCTTACTTCTGTTGTTCTTGTTTCTTCTTGTATCATCCACTGCCAATGTCAACGCGTACACTTTGGCGGATGATGATAGTGAAGAAGAAGAAGACGATGACACAACGACCACAGAAGAAGAAAATGATGATGACCAGCACGAGCCCGACCATGAGCGAGATGAGAGCGGAACGGTATGGGTGCAAACCGACATCATGACGATACGATTGGATGCCGAGAAGCCTATCTATCAGTATTGGTATACACCAGACGTGAATGGTAGTCTTTCACGTTTTCAAGTGAGTTATCTTATGGTAGTGGAGTTCGAGGACCAAAATGGTGATGGTGTGTATCAAATAAACGAAACCATCCAATTTGCACCTCTTGATGCCTTCGACTGGACTCTAAAGACAGGGGCAATAACAGATAGCGATGGCAAAAACACCGAAGTCTATGCGTCTTATACAAAAGGTGGTCTTACCGGAGAGGATTGGGATGATGACTGGTTTGAGGATTGGATGCCGGGTTATAGTGATGATGAAGATAATGACGATCAATCCTTCCTAGCAGATGACGAAGGTGAGGAGGATGAAGAGGACACCGATGACAATGAAACATTGAGTCTGGATCAGTTCAAGACAATGACTATGCAGTTCTACGCCCACATCTACGCAGAGGATCATTTTGGAAAGGTCCGAGATGATGAGGGTATTCAAGCTAACTACACCATCAGTGGAGGAGTCGAGCTTAAGATTGACATAGAGATTGGTAACTTCCCATACCAATCAAATACCTCCAAAGTAGCCGTACTGAACTACATTCAAGAGGATGTTGCATCAGATGGTGAAAATCATTACTTCGAACTTCACGAAGATGACCATGATGAGGAAATCGATTCCGAGGATGAATGGGAAATTAGTGACGATCTTGGAGAGAAGTTCTTTGATGATGATGAGAATGACATACAGGAATTATCACTAATTGAAGCGAATACAAATACAACTCGCGGATTCTATCGTTGGTTAGATAAAGCGGTTCAAACCCTACCCAATGGTTCGAAAACAGCTGTTGATGTAGATGCATCATACTGGGCTAACGGAAATGCTCTGTTGCTGTTCTTCGCCTATCCAAACTTTGATGGGGGTTCAGTACTTCACGATCCCTCGATGAAGTTTATTGAAAGTGCATCACCAGTACCGTTACCTACGGGTAGTGTTTTGGAGATTCCACTTGAAATCACAATTGGAGCAGCTGCCCTTAGTATTGCCACGATAGCAATTATTGGAGTAGCTCTAAAACGACGTTAGCATTCAATGACTGGGGGAGCTATGCTCCTCCAAACCAGTCATTTCTATGGATTTATCAGCCTTGATTTTCAGGTAGTGATACTATGTTCTGTTGGCCAACTGGAAAGAGTAACGCTTTGATTCTGGTAATAGCATTTGCATTGCTTGTTCTATCAATGCCTCTTAATGCATCTGGACAAACTACACAGGACATTCTAATGGAGGATGTAACAGTAGATGTCGAACTGTCTGAAACAGGAAAGAGCCGAGTTGCATTTTCAGCCAGTATCACTAACAGAAGAGAAACTTCGCTTAGTGTTTTTGATATCAGAGTAGATATCAGAGAATTGGAAATAGAATTGGTTACTATAGACGATGTGAATGCATCTGCTACGATAATAGCAGAGAGCAACTACGCATTAATTCGAGTGTCTCCTGAAACCTCATTGTCCGCTCATTCAAGTTATTTCTTTGAGATATACTATACAACAGAAATACTCCAAGAAAGCGTTGGTGTATGCAATGAAAGAAATCTGTGTCTTGAAAATGCTCTCTTCTATGTAAGACCACTCAACGAATTTAGAAATTTCACATTTATGATGGCACTCCCCCCTCACTCTATATTAGACGAACGCTCTTCACCACTATTTCCGCAACCTACTATGAATTACACAGATGGTTCAAGATTGATTTTTGTTTGGCAAACCGAACTAATACTTCCAGGTCAAGAACAAGTATTCATTGTCAAGTATGGGCTTCCACATGTCCAACCAGCTGTAATGGATGATAGCATGAATACTATGTTACTTGTGATCCTTGCAGGATTTTCTGGTGCCGCTATCATTATCGTTGTTCAAAGACTACCTAATCTAATCAGGGCTGCAAGAGTCCCCCGAGTAATATTGAATCAAGGTATGACAGATCATGAACAACAAGTGATACAGATTCTTACTCGAAAAGGTGGTTCATGTCCCCAGCGTGACATCTACGATGATTTGGGAATGTCTCAATCATTGGCAAGCATGGTATTGACAGGATTAGAACAAAGGGGAATTATTAGGAGATTCAGAGAAGGTCGGGAGAATATCATACATCTCGTGGAGGAATAAGATATCTCGTAATCATTTTGGGATGGGGAATACAAAGACGCAGTGGCAGTTCCCTGCAGGTGTTGTATCAAGCCACTCTATACGACCGCCATACCGTTTCATCAGAAGTTTTATTGTGAAGAGGTCTAGACCGAGGGATACACTTCCACTGAGGCTTGATTGACGTAGGAGTTCTCGAACTTCCAGTGGTATGGGTTTTGTATCTGATTTGATCTCGACACTGAGTGATTGGTCTGTTTCACTGAATGAAACGGATATTGAAACAGAATTTGATGATTTGATTTTTACATTGTAAATAATGACATTGAGAAAAACCAAACTCAACAAGTCATCAGCGAGAACAAAGTGAGTTTCATTGTCGGGATATTCAAGTTTGAAAATATCTTTCTCAAGAAGATCTTCAGCTGTATCGATTGCCTCTGCAATTGATTTTACCAAGTCAATCCTTACCAAGTCCTTATGAAGCCCAGTCTTGATACTTGTTAGTTGGAGCACTTGATGATTGACCAAAATGGCATCTCTGCTTAGGACTCTTGCGGCAGAACGAGATTCCAAATCCTCAATACTGCCTTGCTGAGCATGATCAAGAATATCTAGATACGTCACCAAACCCTGTAAAAGATTTCCCATTTTGTGGGTCCACATATTCAGATAATACTCGCTCTCTCTGGTTCTTTCTTCTAGAAGACCTTCGAGAACCTTGTGAGGGTCTAGTATTGATGTCAGAAATTGGACTGCAACAATTAGCAGATATCCAGTAATCAGACTTCCAACCCAAAGCAATTCTGCTACTTGAAGTGGGTCCCATAGAATGATAATGAAGAAGGTACCTGTTATCCAATGTGTCAGTGAGAGCAATAATGTGAGGTCCAATGTATCTCTCGTATGCACCCACCGAAAGGAAAGCCGAATTGCCGCTAGAATTTGGGAGAACAGAAAACTCAGTGAAATGACCATCCCGATTGGAGTTATTCCTTCGATACCACCACCCTCGGGATATGTCATGAGAAAAACTGGTTCCGGGCTCAGGAAGAACCACAAACTAATGAAGGGCGTAATAATTGCGCCCCATATTATTAGAAATAGGGTGCTCGCAAAATTAGGCTTTGTACCGCTATAGAAAGAGCTCAGAAGAATCGGAGGTATAACGATAACAACAAACCCCATTCCGAGTGTTCGATTTCTCGCTCGGTCCGCAAAGAGGACAGACCATTCTGCTGATGAGGGATGAGTCACAAGAAATAGGAATGCCCAAAGAATGATGTTCAAACCCATCAGGGTCAGCATAAGTCCTCTTATCTCTCTTGTCTGAAAATATGAAACAAATGAATAGGTTCCAACTCCACCTGCTGTTACTGCAAGGATAAACAGCAGCATGACCATCCAATAGGAGAATCGCTCAAGAGGGATGATAACCCATGCAAACCCCGAAATTGCCATAATCAAGAAGAAGAGTAGTCCGAGTGTGAACAGTAACACCGCAATAATCTCGGCCCATTCATGTTTAGGCACTTCTGGCGACGCGATTCACCCCTTGGCAACATGTCGGTATGAGTCCAATCATAATCAACATGGCGCACAATAAAGCTTCCTGAGATTGATTGAATACTGAACAGGAAATGTATCTTGCATTCATATGCTGCATATGCTGAGATGCTTTATGCGTTGAAACGAATAGACACTCAAGTGAGATTTAGAAAGGAGTGAAAAGAATTGAGCCATGTTTTTACTATCATTATATTTGTTGGACTGATGTTTCTGTTTCTGCTTCTTGCATTCGGATCTGGTGCTCTTGACACCTATTTGAAAGGGTACAGTTTCTATGTGGAAGCAGTTGATCGACAGTTGATGGCCTCTGATGCCCAGTCTGAAGATTTGAATCCTGATGTGTTGTTGCGACAACCTTGGAGAGGGGAGGAAAACGGAAGAGCACAAGCTCTCTATGGGTGCCAAGGAATCAAGAAGCAAAGACGGGAAAGGACATATGGTCTTGATTGAGTAGGGTAGGAAGAATATCATCTACTCTGATGCTGTAGCATCTTCAGCCTTGTTCCTCTCGATTCCTAGGATTTCCCATGCTGGCTCGCTTTTTCTTTGCATGTATTGGAGATGTGTTGTTAGGCCAAATTCATCGGGATCATGACCAAATGCTAATGCAAGCAGCTCCGTGACATGCATGACGTCATAGCGAAACTCTTTCTCAAAGAACTTCTGAATCTCAACCTGACCTAGGTCAAGCTGTAGTTCGCAGAATGGGCATGGTGTCACAATGATATCAGCCCCTCCCGCTGCCTCTATGCTCTCGAACTTCTGACGAGTGAAGTCCAACGAGGTCTTCACATCAGCTGTGCGTACGGCACCTCCGGCACCACAGCATATGAGCTCATCTTTGTAGGGAACGTATTCTGCACCAGATGCTTCACATAGTTCCCTGAAGATATGAGGTCGTTCTGAATCATCCTTCTTCTTGATTAATTTAGGCCTCATCCAATGACAGCCTGGATGCAATGCCATTCGTACACCCTTGAAGGATCTCGTGACTCGTTTTCGAATCTTTTCAAGTCCTGCAGTATTATAGAGTGCATCAACATAATGAGTGACTTCGATAGTTCCTTTGAATTCCCTGTCAATCTCTGCCAAGTTCTCATTGACTGCAGCACGAAGTTCTTCATCGTGTTTCAGTTCATGATTTGAATCCCAAAGACTGGCAAAACAGCCATTACATCCAGTGGTAATGTCATGACCACCTTCTTCTGCAAGAGTGAGATTTCTGGCGGCTATTGTTGCCCAAGTGACTCTATCAAATGAACCAAAGACTCCGGGAGCTGGACAGCATGTGGCACCTTTCAAATCAAGGAGATCCATGTCTAGGTCCTCGAAGACTAGTCTCGTAGCTTTCTCAACACTGGGGTAACGATGTGGAATCACACAGCCCAAAAAATGATAGAACGCGGGTCTCTTTGTCATATCGCTCACTCCTTCTTTTCTTTAGCGGCTTTTGCAGCTTCTTCTACCTTCTTCTTCTCCTTCTCAGCCTGCTTTTTCACATACTCATCATACCCAATCAGGTCTTCAAAGCCACTCTTCTTTGTAATCTTCCGAATTTCCTCAATAGCCC
>JAEOUL010000089.1 GCA_016839345.1 Candidatus Thorarchaeota archaeon
AAAGAGCTAAGCTGGATAAGTCCAAAGGTCTTAACTCAACGACTTCGGGAGCTTCAGGAGAATGGGATTGTCAATCGAGATGTTGATGTGAGTTCAATTCCTCCAAAGGTGTGGTATACTTTGACAGAAAAAGGAAAGGACCTTGGTCCAACCTTGGAGGCTATGCAGGCATGGGGTATGAAGCATGGTGGCAGAGTAGTTGCAGTCTGCATGGGTAAGGGCTTTGAGCACTGTCATGAGTGCGAGCATTGACAAAATGAGATATTAGAAGCGGTTCCTTTCTTTTAGTACTCGCAATAAAGGAGCAAGCTTCAGTGAAACGCAATATCAAATTTGGCGTTAGATTGAGTCGAGTGATCTCAACTGTTGCACCTGACAGTGAAAACATCAATATCACTCCCTATGAGCGAATTCAATGGCCTGTAGTACGAGATGTAGCTCAAGAATGTGAGGATCTTGGGTATGATTCAATTATTGTTCCAGATCATCCAATGGATGATGTTTCCAGATATGCATGTATGTCGATGCTTGCTGCACTTGCAGCTTCTACCGAACGAGTGACAGTCGGCACACTGACGGTAAATACTATGAGGTACCTTCCCAACCCCTCTCTTTTCATTAAAGAAATAGCGACGCTAGATGACATCTCTAATGGTCGTCTGTATCCTTTTGGACTAGGCCTTGGTTGGACTCCACATGAGTACAAGGCTTTTGGTTTTCCATTCCCAGAGCATAGGGTACGACTTGCCCAGTTGATAGAAACGATAGAGATGATGAACTTAATGTTCACCGAGGATTTGATTACCTATGAGGGGAAGTATTTCCAGATTAGAGATGTTGTTTGTGAACCAAAACCAGTGCAGAAGCCATTTCCCATAGTAATAGGAGGTCGAGGAAATCGTACTCTTGGCGTAGCTGCAAAATACGCTGACCACATTGATATCTATGGAGGAATGGACTTGGATGACCTTCAAGAACGTCTTAGCTTCATTGAAGAAACCTGTTCTGAAATCGGTCGTGATTTCAAAGATATTACATTCTCTTGGGGCTGCTGGTTTTGGATATATGAAAATGAGAAAGAACGAGACCGCTATGCATCAGAAATCAAGCGTTTATCTGAATATCCGGAGGACAAATTCTCTGCCAACATAATAATGGGAACTCCTGAGGAGATACTTGAGAAATTCGAATCGCTCATCGATTTGGGAATCACATATTTCACACTACGGTTTGAAGATTTGCCAAGTAAACGTGGTCTGCAACTCTTTGCTGATCGAGTTATGCCTGAGTTAAATTGAACAGTAGTAAATGGTTTCTCGCATCCTCTACTTGCGAGAATCCTCGATAATTTTGACGATTTCCTCCTCTATCGAAGCAGTCATCTTTGCGCGTGTCTTTATTCTACCAACCTCTTCTCCATGTTTATCAAAGATGAGAATTGTAGGACTACTCGTGACCCTAAAGGTGTCCACTTCTTCAGGAGAAGGAGGCACAGCCCAAGGCTTGTCTGATCCATATGGGGGTTTGGTCATACCACCAAGTGCTCGAAACGGTTTGCCTGTTTCCTTTTCTATAAGCGCTAGAACTGGAAGAGCTCGCCGCGAGTCCCCACACCAATCCGCAAAAAGAACAACGATGGAGTACTCTTCCAAATGCTGTTTGAGTTTTTCAACGGCGTTCATATTCAATTTGTATTCATCTTTCTGACGAATGAATCCGCCTCGATAAGCAGGTTTCATATCATCTATCGCATCATTGCATGATGGCGCATTTTCCATAACATCGCTCAATGTTGGCACTTTCTTCATCTCCTTGTAAGCTTAATTTTCTATTCAGTTGTGCAGATAATATCTGTTCCCTTAGTACCTTTTTTGGCTTGAAGCGGATATTGCTGTATCAATTTTACCCATCTTGTGAGATAATCTAGATGGCTACCCTCCTCTTCCTTCATGTGTTCTATTAAGATTCTGGCTACTGGATCATCCATCTTTTCTAGTGTTTTCTCCAGTAATTCCACCATCTCATTCTGATCCTTCATGAGAGTCTTGATTTGCCTTTCAAGCTTGACCCTTTTTGCATATCTGTCAACCTTTGCTGCCCATTCATCACATGGCGTGGTTGTCAGGTGTTCAATCATTCCCTCAAGGAATTTTACATGTTTCCAAGTATCAAGACGTAATTCCATAAATGCAAGACGAACTGCTGTTTCTTTTGCTTCTTCTTCAAGTATCACAAGACGGTTCAATGTGTCTTGCTCAACCCGAATCTGGTCCTTCATAACTGCTATGATTTCATCTTCAGAACTACTCAATTGATTGGTCTCCTCATAACAGCAAGATAATTAACAATAGTTATTCTTCATCTTATAAGGATATCTTTCTGGCAGGTTTACTAGAAAAATAGTAAACATGCTTTACTCCATATGGAGCGCTCTCCGATAATCTGGATGGTCGAATTCCTTGTCCTGTTCATAATCATTCCCTAAGAATTGGTTCATCATAAGTGCAGCATAGTTACCTGTACCTACCGCCATTGCTACTTGTTGAGTGATAGGTCTCACGTCTCCTGCTGCCCATACCCCCTCAATGTTGGTCTTGCCTCGGTGGTCAGTTATTATGTTGCCTTTTCCATCCACTTCAACGCCAATTTGCTGGGCTAGCTCAGATCTTGCAACATCAACAAAGGAAACGAAGAACACGTTGGTCTTCAGTTTCCTTCCATCAGTAAGGGTGATTGATTGGACAAGTCCAGGACGAGGAAAGTCTATGGACTTGATCTTTCCTGAAGTCCACTTGAATGTAGACTGTTCCAGCTTGAGGAGCTCTTGATGCTCGAATGGAACATAGGCGTCCTCGGTCATTAGAATCTGAATCTTCTCAGTGCTTGTAAAGCGTGAGAGATAATTTGCGACATGAAGTGCGCTACCAACTGTACCTACATTAACCACTAGAACCTCTTTATTCTTACATAGTGGTGCTTCACAGTCTGGACAATAGAATGCACCATTTCCCACATTGGCGACCGGTAGCCAGTTTCTCCATTTTCCATCGACCTTTGGGTGTTTTCGCGCTGTGCCTGTAGCGATCAGGAGAGTTTTCGCTTGGTATTCACTTCGGTCGTCGGTACGATAGCTGGGTTCTGTCCGGACAGTGAACTTAGGGTATCGTCCACTAATTTCAATAACGTCAGCAGCGATGTATTTCGCACCAGCCGCACGAGCCTCACCCTGTATGTTCCTCAAAAGGCTTCTACCCTCGTGATAGACTGAGCCTGAAAAATTAAGGATTGAATTAGTATGGAAATGCATGGGACTAGTTCCTCTGTCTAACACCAGAACACTCCTTTCATGATAGGCAAGATGTAGTGCTGCTGAAGAACCAGCTGGACCTCCTCCAATGATGATTGCATCATAGATATTAACCATAATTAAGAACCCTCACAAATGAGCATCTAAGTTTTGTTAATAACTATTGGAAATGTGCAGAACTTTATTCGTTACCCTTTATCCAAGCATTTTCTAAAACTAAAGTAGCTGGAAACGATTAAATGCAAGCTCGTCTATAGAGTAGGTTTACTCAAGGAGGTGTAGGATTGCCTATTTTCGTAGTTCTGGCAAATTTTACAGCTGAAGGAATCAAGAATATAAAGAAGTCAAAAGAGTGGTTCAAGAACGGACAAGAAATCACGAAATCTGTAGGAGCAGAGATTAAGGGAATATACTATACGATGGGTCGATACGACTATGTCGCAATTGTTGAAGGACCATCTGCAGAGGCTGCTATGAAAGGTCTGTTTATGCTTGGTTCTGGAGGAGTAGCCAAAACAGAAACTCTTGTAGGTCTAACCATGGATGATGCTTTAAAGATCATTGAGGAGCTACCCTAATTCATCATCTGATAAGATACAATCATTGGAAACCGATAACATAGTGAGTGTCATATTTCAGCTATTAAGAATCTAGACAAGCTCTTCCAGCTTCTTTTCCCAGATCGAATGCCTTCGAGTTGGCATCAATAGTCTTAGGTGGGACAAGTGCAAGAACAGCTTTCCGAACCTCCTCAGCAGGAATGGGAAAGTCCTCACAAGCAACTGTTGCACCAATGAGTACAGAGTTCTCAGTTCGAGCATTTCCAGCTTGAATTGCAAGTTCAAGTGAATCTAACAAAACGATCCTAGAAGTGACTTCCTCAAGTTTCTTGACAATCTCTTCAACGGTT
>JAEOUL010000336.1 GCA_016839345.1 Candidatus Thorarchaeota archaeon
CTATGAAATACAATGAAATCCGTGAGGTACTTGCGCCCTGCGGACTTGACTGTAAGAGATGTGTTGCATATTCAGATGGTGACATAAAGAACACAAGTATTCAGCTTCAAGAGTTATTGGGCAATTTTGATTCATATGCGGAAAGATATTCCAAGTTCTATCCAATTTTCGGCAACTATACTGCCTTCAAAGAACTACTCATTCACTTTACCAAGGCAAGCTGTCCAGGCTGTCGCGGTGGGCATCCTATGTTTCCAAACTGTGGAGTAGCAACCTGTCCAACAATTGAAAATGGAGAATCCGATTTCTGTTTTCAGTGTGAAGAATTTCCATGTGATAAACCTCAATTTCATCCAAGTCTTGATGAGAGGTGGCGAAGAAAGAATCAGAGAATGGCTGAGATTGGAGTAGAAGATTTCTATAAAGAAAACAAAAGTGAATCGAGATATCCCTAATTCATCTATACCAAGTCTAGAATGGAAGGTGCAGCGGCTCCCGATGTATCGCATGTCCTTCTCACGACGAGTTAGCTCGCGGTGTTTCTCAAAGCAGCTACCTCTGGGGCTCCACTACTTATCCTTAGGGCTGTTCCCGCCAGGGCCTGACCCGGTTCGGAAGTCTAAGATAATCACAACAGACCTACGAATGTTGCTATATCCGTAACAGACTCCAGAGACTGCTAATCACAGTCCCACAGCGAAACTCACCGTGATTGGGTTTCATCCTCCACGGGGTTACTGGCGCCACTAGTGCCATGTGGTCGCGACCGCGGCAAACGGCCCGCCCTACCCGCTGCATCGAGTTTTCTTCCCGATTTGCCTAAAAACGTTTAGTTAGACAAAAGCCCCAGCAGTCCTCTTGATGCTGACAAGTTCTTCTAGCACTTCTTGCTCCGACTGTGATAAATCATCCAAGAATTTCTTTCTGATTGCCAAAACATGTTTGTCAGGTACATCAGTGTAGAGTATCTCAGAGTCCTTCACTTGGCGCCCAATTGTTGGTCCTCGAATTGAAACTGCAACCTCCATACCATTCGTAGCTTCGTCAATCGTGACGCTTCTATCCTGTATCTGCAGGATGGTGCCAACACGCTTTCCCTCCTCATTAATCAGTGTAGTTCTTGGACGAATTACTCCATAGACCTTTACACCAACCACCGCAGGGTTACTATGCCGAAAGACATAGTCAGGCATCAGCTCGATTTTTCCAGGTCTAATGATAGCACCTAGGGACTCGGCCTTTGCTTGTTCTCTTTTAACAATCAACCATGCATTATAGTCATCATACAGACGATAGATGACTTCATTGAGGAAGGTTTCTACACCTAACTCAGCTGCTAAATCCTCAATATCTGGTGCAAATTTAACATTGAAACCCAAAACTACTGCATTTAGTGGATCTGTGTCTCCAGAGGCCTGTGCTTCAATAATATCCCGTTTTACAATAGGACCCACATCAGCAGCACGTACTGGAACCTTACGTTCCTGCAAAAACTGTGTGACAGCTTCTAAAGAGCCAAGAGTATCGGTCTTCAAAATGATCCCTGATTTGTCAGTCTGAATTCGTATTGCACTCACTTCATCACGTATGCGTTTCTTAATCTCTTCAAGTTTCTCTGGGTCTGTGACCGCATATACTGGAGCGCCAGCTACGGCACCTTCAATATCAGGTGCAACTATCTTGACACCTGCGGCGGCATGAACCTCATCAACATGTGTGAACTTTTCCTTTGGATCTCGAATCTCATCCAAAGGTTTCGGTTGTAATAATGCTCGGATTTTAGCAACAATAACATCATCAAGTCCACCCACCACAACAGTGTCCGTTTTCTTTAGAATTCCATCATAGATAATCGTGTCAAGAGTTATTCCCAATCCTGTTTCTTCTCTCACTTCAAGGATTGCACCTCTTGCAGGACCTGAGGATATTCTAAGTCGATCTTGCATATACTGCTGAGTCAGACCGGAAAGTACCATTAGAAGTTCTGGAATACCATCTCCTGTCTTTGCACTGGTCGGAACGATTGCTACAGTTTTTCTAAAGTCTTCAACACGGTCAAATCGTTCTGATTGAATGCCATTTGCAGAGAGGGCACCTACTATCTCATACAGCCGTCTGTCAATCTCATTTTGAGTAGACTGGCCCTGTGCCTTGATAGCTTTGAAAAGCGTCATGCCAGGCTTCTCTCTCCAACCTGGAACTTTGTCGAGCTTGTTTGCTGCTATTAGGAATGGAGTCTTTCCCGAACGAAGAATCTTAAGCGATTCATAAGACTGTGTGAGGGGTCCTTCATTGATGTCTACAACTAATATCGCAATATCTGCAATAGCTCCTCCACGTCGTCTTAAGTTCAGGTACGCCTCATGACCGGGTGTATCAATAAAGAGCAGTCCATCAATTGTCAACTCTGTGTTTACTGACTTCAGGAGGTCTCCGCATATTGAGAGGATTGTATCTGTTGGAAAGAAAGAAGCGCCAATGTGCTGAGTAATGCCTGCAGCCTCTCTAGCTTGAACTCCAGTTCCACGCATTTTGTCAAGCAAAGAAGTTTTTCCATGATCAATGTGTCCAAGAACTGTAACAATTGGGGAACGAAGTTTCTCCTTCTTTGTCATTACTGGCACCTCACAAGGAATTGCTGTGGGACACTTTGCTACAGTTATGAAATTGTCGATTTTGTCAAACGCCACTTCTAATGTGTCCAATGAAATGGGTTATATTCACCTCTTATCCCGCGAGAGTCGTGTATACAGATTGTATCAAGAGCAATAGGTGAAATAATTGGAACGTTCGTTCGTTATAATCAAACCAGATGGTACTGCCCGTCGTACAGTTAGCGCCCTGGTTTTGAAGGCACTGATGGACAGAAATTACAATATTCGTGCATTTAGTGAGATGAAGGTATCCGAATCTTTAGCAAAATTGCATTATGCAGTGCATAAGGAGAAACCTTTCTTTTCGTGGTTAGTTGATTTCATATCCTCCGCACCAGTTCTAGCTATGATCTTTGAAGCCGATGATGTGATTCAAGGTGTCCGCGATGCCCTTGGAGCTACTTTTGTTCAAAAAGCAGATCCCTCATCACTTCGAGGTAAATACGGAATATGGGCCGGAATCAACATTGCACATGCTTCTGATGCTCCTGAAACCGCTGCAAAGGAGATTGAACTCTGGACAAATGAGGGTGGTCTAGTGGAATCTTCAGATGCAGAAGGATTGGCCAAAGATTACATTGAACGTTACATTTCTGGTGATGCAGATTATACAATGAAAATCCGTGATGTTGTCAGGGGTTCTATTGAGAATGGTGATACATCTAATACTGTCCTCGATTCTCTGACCGAGCTTTTGAGTATGGATTCGAATGGAATTAGTCCCGAAGAAATCAATGCTCTCTCAAAAGTAATTCTTGATTTCATTAAAGAAGAAGTCGAAAAAGAATAATTGAAACCTCAGGTGGCTAGAATGCCACCTTTGGCCTCTTGCTTCACTCTAACGAGCCGCTTTGCCACCTTTCTCGTAACCTGCGGTCCATTTAGTATCTCTAGGCTTTAAACGACGTTTGAGGCGATTAACTTTGCACTTGTTTGAACAGAACCATGATACAGCTCCATCTTTAGTCTGTACAAAAGCTGAACCAGTTCCTGGTTCGATATCTTTTCCACAGAATGAACACTTCTGGGTTCCGACCATTCTAACGCCTCCTCATCTTACGGGCTTCACGTTCAGTTTCTCTCAGAATCAGTATATCACCCATTCTGATTGGTCCTTTCACGTTTCGGGTAAGAACTCGACCCTTGTCCCTGCCATCCAGAATCTTAACACGGACCTGAGTGATTTCACCAGTCACTCCAGTCCTTCCTAAGAGCTGAATTACTTCAGCAGGAATTGAAGGGGTAGTTTCTTCATCTTTGCTCATCGGAAGCCATCACCTGGGTTTTTACTTTCGAAGGCCGTTGATTTTTTCAACAATATCATCAACGAGTTCCTTTGCCTTGCCGTCAACGATGATTGCGACAGCAGCAGTTGGCCGCTCAATACCTGCGGCGTTACCAAGATCTGCCTTGCTATTCACGAAGATGTAAGGTGCTTTCTTGTCGTCACAAAGACCTGGCAGGTACATGATAACTTCTTGTGGTTCAACATCTTCTGCAATGACTACCAGCCGTGCAATACCACGCTCGATACTCTTTGTTGCTTCGTTGATACCTTTCTTAATTCGACCTGTGTCTTTGGCTATTTCTAGAGCTTCTAGAGCTTTCTTCTGAAGTTCCTCAGTAGGCTCCCATTCTACAAAACTTGGCTTTGGCATGATATTTTACCTCAGTTTAGTTCTTCATCGGTATATGCTGACAAGACCTGTCCTCTTGGAGAACAGACTCTTCTGCGCCGTCAGTCTTACTTCTTTTAAAACTGTCGAAGTAATACAATATCTCAGTATCCAAGCTCAGCTATTGTATTCTTTAGAGATGAGCTATCTATGTCCAGATGTTTTAGGATGGAGTAGCGATTTCTTTTCTCCATAATATTCAGACCATGATGTATAGAATCAATAAATTGTTCCAAGCCAATGGACATCTGGTCAAGTTTGGTAGGCATTTCTCTGTCAGACATGAATTTCAATAAATACTCAGATTTGTAATCGGAGTACCCTGTTTCATTGAGATAATGAAGACATAATGGAGTAGCAAATGCCACTTGAAGTCCATGCAACTGACCGCATACTCTGTCCAAAGCGTGTGAAATTGCATGTTCCGTCCCTGAACATGGTCGAGAACTACCAAAAATACTCATAGCTCTCCCTGCATCGATCTCAGCCCTAATCAGAGTTTCAAGACTATCATCCTTGAGTACTGTTTTAAGTGCGTCATTCACAATTGAATAGACCGACTCATCGAAAGATTCTCCTTTCTTCTCATGCGCCATCTTCCACTCTGCTAGGCTTGATGTCTTACAGATGATATCACCTAGACCTGCAAGTTTTAACATAGGCGGTGCCTTTGAGATTATTGAGATGTCTGCAATCACCGCCAGAGGTTCTTTACACTTCTCCGAGTACTTGTACCCGTTATGACTCACAGAAGCAACCTCACTAGCTATACCGTCATGAGATGCTGCAGTCGGAATTGATATCCAGTTGAGACCTGTATCTCGAGCTACTAGTTTAGCAACATCCAGACTACTACCTCCTCCGAATCCAAGTACAATATCGATATTCCCAAGAACAGTGTTCGAATCTGCACGATACTTTGATGCCATCAGCCATTTACAAGAAGTACCAATGTTCTTTTCAAGGTGCAAAGAATAATCTGCATGAATCAACTCATCAGTCACACAAAGAGGATTGCTGTAGTCCTTCATCAAATCACCAAGTTCCTCTAGAGCTCCTTCGTCAATTGCAATGATTTTGGGCCCCTTGAAGGACATCTCATCAACTCCCGACTGGCAGATTCGCTTCGCCTGTTAAGCTCTTCTATCGCGCCTTTTTCCGTTTGTTTCACTAGTCTTAAGTAGGACTTCGAGGGGCGGATGTTCAAACAGTGAGTGTTACCCCCGAAATACTCCAACCTATACGCTATCTAAACTCCCTCTACTTGGAGTCAACTCTCATGACGCATTATGTCAAAGTTGCACTGATGGGATCCGGCTATGCAGGTAAGTCGACATTGATCAAGCTGCTTACAGATGAACCGGCAAAGCTGGAGGTTAACTACCAACCAACTGCAGGTATGAGTTGTGGAACAATCACAATCGATGGGAGTACAAAAGCTTCCCTTATTGAGATGGGCGGACAGTCACATTTTGAATTTCTCTGGCCAGATTTCATGAGGGGTAGTAGAATGGTTGTTGTGGTCACTGAGAGTTATCCTAAGGCAGTTCTCAAGACACGTCAGCTTCTTGAGAAATATAGGAACCAGCTCATGGGCATGAAAGTCATTGCAATTGCAAATAAACAGGATCTCCCAGGATCGATGCGACCTGAGTCAGTACAGGACTTGCTTGGAGTTCCTACATATGGAATGGTTGCTATTGATCCAAAACAGCGACTCAACGGTTACAAGCTCATTGTAAATGGGCTAAGAGACCTCACCCAAATAGCTGCTTAAACAAGATCCAAAAATCCTCTCAATCAGTATTTTTACTAGTCGTAGGACAAGCCTTTTATGTTCAGATAAAACAGGCGAAGTCACCCAGGACATGGGCGAGAGAGCTGTATGACGCCCGCGTCACATAGCGAGTCCGTCCGGGAATGAATGTCTTTTGGGTATAGAAAAAACCTCTGTGGTCAGGTGAGTCAATGGAAATCACAATAATCCACAAACAAGACAACATTGTACACTTCTTAGTGGAGGGAGTCGATGTTGCGTTTGCAAATGCACTACGCAGGACCATGCTTACCAGATTGCCATCTATGGCGATAGATGAAGTGCTAGTCCTTGAGAACACAAGCGTCATGTATGATGAGATGCTTGCCCACAGACTTGGACTTATTCCACTTATCACTGATCTTGAGAGTTACAACTTACCTGAGGACTGTGATTGTGAAGGCAAAGGTTGTAGTCTCTGCCAATGTACACTCACACTCGAAGAAACAGCTGA
>JAEOUL010000131.1 GCA_016839345.1 Candidatus Thorarchaeota archaeon
AGCCAACGCAGAACTCTCGGATATATTTTCTCAGGGTCTCCAAGACACCGTGATAGTTCAGTCACACCGCGAAGGCTCACTTCTTGCATTAGTTCTACAAATTCGTTTCTGCACTCGGTGAGTATAGTTTCCTCATAGACATGTTTTGGAAGTACAAGCGAAAGAGTTGAAAGCGCTGCAATTTGAGAAGCATAACTCAATTGTCTTGTATCCAATTTATCAACGGTGTCAGTTGAAGTATGATAGAACCTGTCAGGAAATTGATTGAGCATAACTGCTGGAACTCCTACCGTACTATCAGTCAACATGAAGTGATCGCTTCCCGGAGAGTATCTACTATATTGGTATGGTAGTGGAGCAACCATTCCACCATCACGTCTCTTGTCCTCGACTTTTGCTTGTGTCTTTAGCCAATAGCGTACAACATTGTTCAATGTGCTTGGCAATGAGAAAGGAGTCCTATAGAGGTGAAGGACCGAGCCAGACTTTGTTGAATCCGCACCGACCATGTCCACATTTATCATTGCCTGACAACGTTTGAGAAGGTCCTGTTCATGGTGGATGAACTGTATTGTACCATGCCACTCTGGAATCCATAAGAATCTGATTGAAAAGGTTGGTTTTGGAATCTTCTCCTCTTTGAAAAGTCGTGTCAAAACCCGTAGAACCTCCAAGAGGACGCCGCTTCCTGAGGCATTATCATTCGCTCCAGGATGTGGGTGACAAACATGTGCGGCTATCCAGATCTCCTTGTTCTTGTTTTCTCCGGGGATCAGAGCTGAAAGGACCTGAAGCTTACCAGAACCAAGTGTAGCATCCACCTTTGCTTTGACACGAACTGTTTTTCCCTCTAGGAGCCATTGTTTCATCCTTATAGCGTCGCCCTGTTTGAGGGCAAAACCGAACTTTGTCTTATCCTTGTCTTCACTACTTGGCCAGATGGCATCATAACGCCTAAGTTCTGCACGTTCATCTATTCCCTTTGGAGGGACAAATGTCAGCAGACCCGCTGCACCATGTTCAATACAGGCTATCTTATGGACACGCTTAGCCAAGTTCTCAGTAAGGACTATTTTCCCTCTCACATCTTTTCCTTCATAATCTGATGGACTGATACCTTTTCCAATATAGACTACTTCTGATTCAATCTCTGTTTGTATTGAATGCGCAACCAATGAGAGCGGTTCAGCACTGAAGTCTGCTAGTGTCATTTCTTCAGGCTCAAGAAGCTCGAGTCTTGCTTCCTTGCCTTCCCATCCAAACGGATTTTGCCAATTACCAATTTCAACCTTACCATCTGCAGCGTATTCAAACACCTTTACCTTTGCATCTGAAATAGAAGCAATAGCTTTCTTTAGATACTCAACAGCCTCAGAAAAACCTGGACTTGCCTGAATTCTATGAAACGCTGAGATTGCAGTAGCATAATCTTTCGTACTGATTCCAGAAATGTTGTTGGTCACAGCTTTTACGATGTCATCTGGTAGCATAAAATCCTCTCACAGTGGAAAATTCGGATGATAATCTCACATAAGTAGTCTGCGCCTTGTGCGAATTGTCACATAGATGTCATAAAAACAGTCACCGGAAGTGGGTTCTCATCCTCCGGTTGTGTTTTGGAAGCGTGTATTTCGAAGTCTATGGGGCAGTTGACTCAGCTGGTATTGGACCTGCTGGTGGTCTGGCACCAAGCTCAGCATCAAGCTGAAGAAGAGCAGGAATTGAGTCTCCAATTAGTTTGAGCTTGTCGCGAATTCCCATTGTATTAGCTTCTTCTTCAGTCTGCTCGTTGTAAAACCATGTGAGCATTGACTGTGTTGACCTATCACCCAATCTGTCTGCGATGTCACCAATCTTGTAGATTCTCTCGGTGACTATTGTTTAATGATGATAAGCATCTTCAAAGACTTCGTGGGCTGATTTCCATTCAGTCTTTGGAGCCTCAATCTGCTTCATTACAACTCTAGCACCACGCTCAGTGAGATGTCTGTAGAATCTCATTGCATGCGCAAACTCTTCCTGATACTGAATCTCCATCCAATGGGCCATACCAGTGAGGTTTTGATCCTCGAACCAAGCTCCCATAGATAGGTAGATGAATGCGCTATATAACTCAAAATTAAGTTGGTCATTGATTGCGTCAACTAACTCTTGATTTATCTCCATAAT
>JAEOUL010000060.1 GCA_016839345.1 Candidatus Thorarchaeota archaeon
AGGTGTCTTAGCAGCTGGATATCCTTCGAAATAAATCACCTTCACATCCGAGAATCCATGAGAGTCAAGATGTCTTCTCAGCTTCTTGTGAATGTCATCAGGATGCATTCCTTCTACGAGTCTAAAATCAATCTTGACTGTAGCTCGGGCTGGAAGGACAGTCATTGAACCCTTACCTTGGTACCCAGTAGTAATTCCACATATATTGCATGTTGGTTCTCCATAGTATGCCTCCTTCAGAGCTTGCCCAGTGAGCCCGTTCAGGTACTCGTCTATTCCAAACTCCTTCTTCAATTTCTCTTCGTTCAGGTCAATCTTCTCTAAAGCCTTCAATTCTGCGTTAGTGAGTGGTTTGATCCCATCATAGAATCCCTCGATAGTAATTTTGCTATTCATATCTTTGAGAGAATTCAAAGCCCAGACTAGTCGATAAGCAGCAGATGGCAGTGTACATGCTAAGCTCGAATGAACATCTCTCGAAAGTCGTACAACCTCAAGCTCAACGAAGAACACGCCTTTAAGCCCAAGCCATGCCTCTTGAATTCCGTTAATATCCGCCCCTCCAAATTCCCATACGCCGCCATCTGCACGCAAGAAGTCCTTGTTCTTTTCTATGTATTCAGGAAGATGCAGACTTCCAATCTCCTCCTCACCTTCTATGACGAATTTGATGTTAATAGGCAGGTCAGTCCCAGTTTCCTTGAATGCTTTCAATGCCCAGATTCTTGAAGTTGCATCCCCCTTGTTGTCAGCTACTCCACGACCCCAGAGACGCCTATCTCTTATCTCTGGTTCGAATGGAGGTGAATCCCATAAGTCGAATGGTTCTGCAGGTTGAACGTCATAATGATCATAGAACAAGAGGGTTCGTTTAGCACCTACATCTTTCCATCCTGTGACGACAGGAGCTCCTCCAGTTATCTCATGCTGTTGTGTCTCAAGACCAGTGTCCTGTAACATCTTTTCAACAAGATCAGCAGTATCAGAAAGCCCTTCACCCTTTGCAGCTACAGTAGGGATCCGTACGAGTTTCTTGAGAGCTTCGATTGCATTATCTTGTGTATCGTCAATGTATTTCATAACTTTCTCATACATGAGAACCTCAAAAAATCCAGCAACACACTACATGATATATCCTATCTTTTCAGCGACTTTGTGAATCACTTACAACGAACGTCTTATGAGTGCCTAATGTTGACAAGTACATGTCTGAAAGAAGAGAGATGATTGACTGTTGGATATCTTCAAAGCTGATTGGCTGTATAGTACTGATCTCGAAGCAATGCTACAAAAGCAAGCTAAGTCGACAGGATTCCGATCGAAAAATCCAATTGAAAAACTTGAAAGTTACAGAGTGGCTCTGAGACCTTTTAGAAAGATAATTCTTAATGTTACAAAATCTCAGAGTGATGAGTCTTTCCAAGCCTACTCATTATTTGATGAGGAACTATTTCCCTATGTTACTGATGATTCTCATCAGATGCTTCTCTGGCGACCAACGCGTAGTGAAGCCAAATGTACTTCAGAGGACATGGATTTCGAGTCTTCTATTGATAAAGAAGCATTACAGAACATCATTGATGAAATATTGGAAAAACGCTGGCAGTTTCAAGAACACAATGAGGAACTAAGACCGAAATTGAAACGATTACAATTAGACCCTCTTGCAGCAGTCACATTCTTGGTTCCGCGTACGCCAGGAGGTATTCGGAAAGAGCAAGCAATAATTGATGACAGGAAGGAATCTCATGCATATGTTCTTGCCACCTCATTGCTAACAAACACTTCACCCAAAGATATCATCACTTCAGCAGATATTGGTGATTTAGTCCTGATTGAAACTATCATTGCAGAATACAAGGCAGAAGATGGTAACTCTCGCTTACTCGCATTAGAGACTCCAGGAACCAAATCATTTACCGAGGCTATTAAGGCAGGAAAGGCACTCACAAGATTATGTGAGTTATACGGTGAATGTCGAGAAATAGTATCAAAAACACCGAAGTAATCACGTGTAGACCTGATTTTTTTAGCTTACAGGCTGAAACCATTGTCGCTTAGTTCGATAACCTTAAAGACCAAAAAACCTACGCTAACGCTGGAAAGTTTGAAACTCTTTCCCGGAACGGAGGATAGAGAATGCTATCAAAACGTAATATTAGTTACGCCATCATAGCAATGTTCTTGTTCGTCCCAGCAATTTACATACCCAGAGCCTTAGCTCAAGGACCAGACATGCCTTTTGTTATGGCTTACGGTTCAGACATTGGAGAACTTAATCCATTAGTCTGGCGAAGTGAGAGGTCTCACTGGTATGATATGTTGGTGTATGACACATTACTGACCTATGATGACGATTTAGGATTGATCCCCTGGTTAGCAGAGGATTGGGATATTTCCGCCAATGGCCTCCAAATCAACTTCACAATTCGTGATGGTGCTGTTTGGCATGACGGAGAAGATTTGACCGCAGACGATGTTGCTTTTACATTCGAGTACATTCGCGATGCTCCATCAGATGTAAACTGGTGGACAATGCTGCAGAATCTTACTTCTGCAACAGCTTATGGCAATGTTGTAGTATGTGAGTTCAATCAGCTATATTCATTTGCACTTCACAACCTTGGTGAGATTTACATTCTCCCCGAGCACATTTGGGATGATGCACCAGCTGATGACCCACGATGGAACGACCACACAAATGTAACTGCTCACATTGGTTCAGGTCCATTCAAATTTGTCGAACGTGTACCTGATGAGTACACCACTCTTGAGAGGAATGATGACTGGTGGGGTGAAGATAACCCCTACGCAGGACAACTACCTAACATCGATCAAGTTAGAATTGACGTAGTTATCGGTCAGGATGCTAGAATTCTCGCAATGAGAAATGGCGAAGCTGACACTGAACGCTACGAAGTATTCGGTTCATATGTTGAGGAAGTCCTTACCTATCCAGAACTACAATTAGTTCAAGGTGTAGCCTCACAGTGGGACTACGTCTTAGGACTAAACTTGACAGTACCAGGTCTTGATGATATCAATGTCAGAAGAGCAATTTCGCTGGCTATCGACAGAGATGAGCTAATCACTATTGGCCGACTCGGTCATGGAACTGCAACCACAAGCGCAATTCCTGATGTCTTCTACCCAGACCTATTCGATGAAGCAGGTGTCTTTGATGAAAATGTTGCTCTAGCAAATCAGATTCTCGATGACGCCGGATACCTCGACAATGACGATGATGGTAATAGAAACTTCCCAGGTGCTGCTCCAACAGCTGAGCTTGAATTCGATCTATTGACCCTATCATGGGATGACATCTCAGTCGCAACCGGCATTGGTATTGAGACTGAAATGGCTAGATTGAACATCACCATCAACAATCTCGTTACTGATGATGGTCCAATGTACGATGCAATCTACACTGGCGAGTATGAGATGTACACGATGGCTCATGGCTACAACGCCATTCCAGACCATGTTTGGTGGCGCTGTCATTCAAGCAACATCTATGAGTGGGGTGACAACGTCTTCCACTTAGACAACTCTACAGTTGACGATATTATGGATGACTATGTCGCAAGCACACCTGCAACAATTGAGGCTAATGCCGCAGCAGCTGCAAAGGCAGTATTGGACAACGTTCCATACGTCCCATTGTATCTGTCTGACGACACTCACATCCTAAGGAAGGAATGGGTCAATTACACAACTCCAGCAGGAGGACCCTTCACAGCCTTTAACCCACGATCAATGATCTTCATGTACGACGACGGCACAGGTATTGTACCTGGCGGCGACGTAGACTACACAATGTACTTGATCATTGGTGCGGGTGCAATTGTCGCTGTCATCATTATCTTCTTCATTCTGAAGAGAAGATAATTATAGAATAACAAGGGACCTAAGGTCCCTTCCCCCTCTTTTTTCAATCTAAAATATCTAGTGCATTTTAAATTTGTTAGAAACTCATCAAAACAAACACGAATTGTTACTCAGTCCGATAGTCTTTAAGGAGCTTTTACTAGGTAATTTTCTATATTCGCAGCAAAGGAGTCTGGACAATGTCTAGAGAGAAATCTATAGGTACATGGAGATACATTGGTGAGCGAGCAGTCCAAACAATAGTAATTTGGTTTATTATCATTACACTCAACTTTGTTATTTTCAGAATAATGCCTGGTGACCCACGTCAAGCTTTACTTGGTGAAGGACTGGCACCAGAGCTCAGAGTAGCTGTGATAGAAAGATTCGGATTAGATAGGCCACTTATCGAACAATACTGGCTCTATCTTGTGAATTTATTCCAAGGAGAACTTGGGTATTCTTTCCAGCATTTTGGAGAACCCGTTTCTCAAACAATCTTCGCGTTTCGTTTCACGAATACATTTCTTCTGATGGGAACTTCACTGATTCTATCTATCATAATTGGAATGGCAGTTGGTGTTTATGCAGCTGCACGCAGAGATTCAGTCGTTGATACAGGTTCCACAGTGACCTTCCTTGTAGCTTATGCATTGCCAGTCTTTTGGGTTGGCATCTTAATTCTATATTACATGGGTTTCCTTTGGGATCTTCTCCCAATAGCTGGAACTATAACCCGAGGTTATGAACATGCAAATATCTTCGAATACATGTTTGATTACATGCATCATATGATAGGCCCGTGTATTGTGCTGACTCTGTCATTTATTGGTGGTTTCTATCTAATTATGAGGGTTACAGTTCTGGATGTATTTACCCAGGACTACATTCTAGCAGCAAAAGCAAAAGGTCTCAAGGAACGCACCATTCTTTATGGCCATGCAATGCGGAATGCAATGCTCCCAATGGTCAGTGTCATTGCTGTCAATATGCCCTACCTCATTAGTGGGGCGATGATGACAGAGTATGTATTTAGTTGGAGTGGATTGGGACTTTTGACTTACAATGCTGTATTATCGGTAGACTATCCAGTCTTACAAGGAGTATTCCTATTCTTAGCAACAATTACTGTAATTTCGAACTTCGCAGCAGATATCCTGTATCTGTACCTAGACCCGAGGATTAGATATTGAGGAGGAGAGGTCAGAAAATGAATGAAATAATCAATGATAGTCAGGATGCAGTTGCAGTGAAAGCACCCAGGAAGCCATTACACCTTCAATTTGTTTCAACTGGTGCATTTCTACTCATCTCCCTCTTGTTTATAGTGATGATGGACATGTTCATCACGTCTTTGGCCCAAAACCTAGCAATAGTCCATGCTGAAATTGGAGAACTACCTACTAATGAAGCAGTGGAATTGTATGTGTTGGCAGTGAGAGCAACAGCGATAGCTTGTCTTGCTGTTTCAATCGTTATTGGAATTGTCTGGAAGAAAATCTACCTCTACAAACCAGGAAGAATACTACAGAAAATGCTTATGATCATGTTTTGCTTTCTGGTATTTGTAATGGGAGGGATCGGATTAGGATTGATCCTGACCTTTGCCCTATTCTTCTGGAATCCCGATAGATTTGCAAATTGGTCTCCAAGAGGTATGAAACTATATAGGTACTCAGTTGTTGGTACCCTTCTTGTCTTCATTCTAGGTGAATACCTTCGAGTGGGCATGGTCACGTTGATGGCTACAGGTCTGAGCCTTCTTCTCCTAGTAATATTCGCAACATACTACTGGACTCCAGAGGGTTCATCAGAGTGGGTAGCCAATAAGCTCATAGCATATAGAGCAATTGGATTGGCATTAATCGCAGCATATGTAATCCTAGGATTATATACAATCAACCCTAATCCTGGAGCATATCCAATGACTCCGGCACTCATACTTACTCTA
>JAEOUL010000337.1 GCA_016839345.1 Candidatus Thorarchaeota archaeon
ACAACCTTATGCATTTCACTCACTTTCTTGTTTATTTCTTTCAGTTGAAATTCTAGTTGTGTTGTCATTTTCCTCACCTACCCAATACGACCAGTAATGAAAGCTTCAGTTCTATCATCAGCTGGAGCCTCAAGAATCCTTCGAGTTTTATCGAACTCGATCAATTCACCCAGATAGAGAAATGCTGCTTGGTCTGATACTCTGAATGCCTGTTGAACATTATGGGTGACTAGTATGACCGTGTATTCTTTCTTCAGTTCAACAAGTAACTCCTCAATCTTTGCAGCACTTATGGGATCAAGGGCCGATACAGGCTCATCAGCTAGAAGAACTGGAGGGTCAACAGATAATGCCCTAGCAATACATAGTCGTTGCTGCTGTCCACCTGAGAGGTTCGGCGCTGGTTTTTCCAAGTCATCGCTAACCTCGTCCCATAGTGCGGCCTTCTTCAATGATTGTTCAACTATCTTGTCTAACTCTTCTTCGTCCTTTATCCCGTGCAATTTAGGACCATACGTGATGTTGTCATAGATACTCATTGGAAAAGGATTCGGTTTCTGAAACACCATTCCGATTCTTTTGCGAAGGTCATATACACTTGATCCCGCGTCGTAGATATCCTCCCCCCTGAACAACACTTGTCCTTCCCTACGAAAAGTTGGCACTAAATCATTCAGACGATTCAAGGTTCGAAGTAGTGTTGATTTTCCACAACCACTTGGACCCATGATAGCGGTGACATTATTGTCTTTGAAATAACAGGATATGTTTTTCAAAATAGATTTCCTACCAAACCATGTGGATAGGTTTCGAACCTCGATGTTGTATTTATATTCAGACATTAGACAAGCCTCCTTGTAACTTTCCGTGATATAATATTGGCAATAACATCAACAGTGAGAACCATAATCATGAGTGCCAGAGCTGTCCCGTGTGCTTTTTCCTGCAAATACTCTCGTGGGTCACTTATGTATGCCCAAATTGTATATGGCATCGAAGCCACCCAGGATCCAGATCCTGCGAGCTCGGTTGGAACACTCAAGCTATTACCCGCTGTGAAAATCAGAGGAGCGGTTTCACCCATGACTCGACCTATAGCGAGTAGTACTCCAGTAATGAGGCCGGGAAATGCTGCACGGAGTGTTACATTCCATGTTGTTGACCATTTTGTGGCACCAAGAGCAAGGGATGCTTCTCTTAACGACATGGGAACCGCTCTTAGAGCCTCCTGAGTTGTTCGGAGCACTGTTGGAATCATCATGAATGCTAGGGTTAGGCTTCCTGCAAGAACACCCATTCCTAAATGAAGGAAGTCCACGAGGAATGCAAATCCAAAAGCACCGAATACAATTGATGGAATACCCGCGAGAACATCTGATGCAAATTCAACAATTGAACGACCCCAACCGGGTTCTGTGTATTCAGTTATGTAAACAGCACCAAAAACACTCAGAGGAATACCAACCGCACTGGCGAGGAATATCAACTCAACCGTGCCAACAAACGCATTCCTGATACCACCCTCTAAACCCACACCTGGGAATGTGGTGAAAAACTCAAAACCCTGACCTGGTCCACTCCCGAATACTTGCCAGAATCCAATACTTGCTACTTGGATGAGAATTAGGAAGAAAGGTGACACAACGATTATGACGACAACAGCGAGGAGTACTTTGAATAGAAAATCTGTGAAATGACGTCGAGACTGTGTCACATTCAACAGATATGAAATCAAGATGTTTCTCTTGCTCATCTAGATATACCCCCTTGTTTTCATACCCCATCGGATGAACATCTTCGCCGTTATTGTGAAGCATATCGACATGATCATGAGGACAAGACCAACTGCAAACAATGCTGAACGCCAGAGTGGAAAGACAAAAGCATAACCAAGCTGATTTGTTATGATACTCGTCATGACGTAGGTCGGGTCAAAAAGTGTATACGGAATTTGAAGAGAGTTCCCTGTGACCATCAAGACAGCCATTGTTTCTCCAACTGCGCGACCCAAAGAGAGCACCACAGCTGCACCGACACCGGGTAGTGCTGCAGAAATCACGATTTTCCGAGCGGTTTCACTCTGAGTTGCTCCGAGTGCTAGAGATGCCTCTCGAAGGTTTCTGGGAACAGTCTGTAATGCGTCGTTTGTGATTGTGACCACTGTTGGAAGCAACATGATTGCTAGAATCACTCCTCCAGCTAGGAGACTTAGACCGTTGGTTCCTGGAGCCAGTACATTCTTGATGAATGGAACCATTACAATGTAAGCCCAAAGACCATAGACGATGGAAGGTATTGCAGCCATCATTTCAGTGATCATTTTAATAGGCTGGCGCAATCTCATTGGACAGAACTCTGAAAGAAACAAAGCTCCACCAATACCAACAGGTATAGCTATTCCAATTGCAATTGCAGTACAGAGTAAGGAACCCACAATGAATACTGCTATGCCGTAGAGGTCTCTATTTGGATCCCAAGTTGGATTGACAATAATCCCCGGTCCACCTACAGGGTCAGTCAAGATAGGCACTGATTCATACCAAAGGAATCCAAGAATCAGAATGATAATCAATGTGCTCGCAAAGGCTGGAATCAGAAGGAATACCTTTCCAAGCATGTCAGTCTTTCCCGATCTATCAGCCTCGAAGAATTCGATGATTGGAGATGTAAGTCGCCGCTTCAATTTCTGAAGTGGCGACTCCTCCCTTTGAATCAAGGGGTGTTCGATTGCCTGATTCTCAGTTTCAGTCATTCAGTATTCCCCATTAAGAAGGTGATAGTGAACTCATAATAGTAAGAGAATAACTCTGGGCAGCAGTACCGTTGATTGGCACGTAACCCACAACACTCACGAATTTTTGCCCTTGAACAAGACACCATGTCACAAACGTGATTGTGTTCTCGCTCAAATGGTTTCGATTAATCAGATAGAATAGGAGTCTCGCTATCGGATACGCTCCCTCAATCTCGGAGTTCATGATATTCTGTCCAGGTGAAGTGAGATTGTCAGGAATTGCTTTCACTGCATTGGCCACTGTAGGTGTTATCCATTCGTCGTTTCCTGGGTTGTAGAGGTCTGCTGCAACAAGGTTTCCGAGGAATGCGAGACCAACATAACCTATCGCGAGATTGTCGCCTTCTACACCAGAAGCAACTCCTGGATTCCCATCAACTGCATTGAGGCCAGCAGGGAATGAGAGAGCCTCCTCATGTCCCAAATACCACTCATATTCTGCTCCATTTGCATTGATGTTTTCATCCGCGGTTTCAAGCCATCTCGCAAAGGTTGAGGTTGTGCCACTAGCATCAGATCTGACAAAGACATGTATGGGACCAGTCTGTTGAATGGAGACATCAAATATAGTTGAGAAATCAGTCCATGTAGTGACGTTCCGTTGGAAGACAGCCACAGCCATATCACAGTCCATCTTGAAGGTAGAACCATTGACTGCTTCATTGACAACTACTCCCAAAGCATCAGCTGAAACAGGAAGAATTTCAACATCCGGGTTTGCATCAATATAGTCTTGTTTGGGAAACGAACTTGATGCACCGATGTCGATTAGTCCTTGAC
This sequence comes from Candidatus Thorarchaeota archaeon, assembly GCA_016839345.1. The sequence goes on from JAEOUL010000337.1 coordinate 3,575, forward strand.
CTACTAAGGATTGACCCAAGCCTGAACCACCTGTACTTGGATTAACTGTTAGACTCGGAAAAACAACATTGAACTCTGTTGTCCAGATCTGAGAAAGCGGGTAGACAGTTGTGGAACCTGCGGTTGTGATTGTACCTTGAACACCGCCGCCTGGAGGAGGACTGATGAAAATGAAACCTCCAGCTCCTAGAAGTATTCCGATAATCAATCCCATCAATAGACCTCTTTTCTGTTTCCAGATGGACTTCATATTCAATTCCTCTTCTCCTGTGTTTGAGCCTTGGACACACTCAAAATAAGGTAATCGTATAACTCTAGATAATCGCGGGTAAACTTATGACTAGTCAGATAGTATCAACCTCATTGGGTGGATCGATTGACAAGTTCTCAAAAACGTCTCAATAATCTTGATGGAAAAGCTTGGGTGAAAGCCACTAAGTCTTGGTTTATTGTGAATCCAAAATCTAGGTCATCATCACAAATGCAACACCCTGCAAAATTCCCTGAGGAACTTGTCAAACGTTTTCTAGAATTCTTTACAAAAGAGGGAAGTTGGGTCTTGGATCCCTTTGCTGGGGTCGGAAGTACAGGGGTTGCCTGCAAGGAACTGGGAAGAAACTCTCTTGGAATTGAGCTTACAAGGGAATTCGTTGAGATCGGTACTGAAGCAATATCTGAAGTTGAAGGTAATGGCACTCACCACTTGTTACAAGGCAATTCGATGAATTTTGAAGATATCATTGAAAATCATTTCAACGATTGCAAACCACAGTTTGATTTCGTCATAACATCGCCGCCATATTGGAATATGCTTCG
>JAEOUL010000338.1 GCA_016839345.1 Candidatus Thorarchaeota archaeon
AAGGAATGATCACGAATACATCAATCCTCGAACCAGGCATTTACAACCTTGAAGTAAGAGCATATGATCCGAATGATAACTTCTGTTCCGCAGCCATCGTAGTTACGATTCTTGAGTCTGAGGTTATTCCTACTACCACTGATACAATAACTTCTTCACTGGAAGATATGATTACGGTAGTGACACTCACATTAGGAATCGGAATTGGAGGTGCTGCTGTTTTGATAATCATTGTTGCATTCCTCAAGAGAGGTTCAGAAAAATAATACGCTAGAACTCCACCAGACTTTGATAAGTTACTAGATGAGATGCTACCATTCTTACTCAATTGAACTAGAGTTGTTTAGTCATGGATACGTCCTCACGCAATTTCCTAAAACCAATACTTTCAATTTTCGATATAACATGAGTTCTGTGTATTGAACAGTTGATAGATGCAGTTGTTAATCCTCTATAACCAGTTTCAATTAGAAGAACCTTTGGGATAACCTCCAATAACAAGTCATTGTCCCTCTCAAACAGAATCGGTGATGAAAGACGAATTTGTTGTTCAATTCTTGATTGAGTAGCTTCGATCATTCCAAAAGGCCTATCTTCTCCCTCCTTATAGAATGCATAATTGTGAATTGACTGTCCAGAAATTCTTCCAGCAAAGAAACGTATGGCTCTTGACGGAATAAGGTCTTTGATGAATTTTTCTCGTCCTATGGCTTCGAGGTAGGATGCTGGATAGCAATCATCCAGCATTGCATCAATGTCCTGAGTATTAATCTTAGTGACTTCACGGATAATCACATCATTGGAAGTACTACTGCTATTCTGACTCACAGAATCTAGTTGAAAACGACCTGAGTGAAATGTTGTTTCGAAGCCTTCAGAGGTGTACAGAGGTACTGCTCTGTCATTGTCAGCTCTTGCATCAAGTCGAACTTTCTTGACATCTAACTCACGAGCTCGTCTATAAGTTAAATGAAGCAATTTTCTGGCAAGTCCCTGCCTCTGGTATTTTGGATGTGTAATGAGATTTGCCACATAGACTTCATCTTTCTCAATATTCAATTGAATTCCACTTGCAAGGGTATCGTCCATTTCAGCAATATAGAACTCCATTCTCATTCCTAGAACTCTTTGAAGAAGTTTGTAAAAGGATGTGTTAATCTTCTTCAGAATTTTCCGCATTTCATCTGTGTCAAGTCTATCCTCCTCAATGCTATTCTTGAAAGACAGCTCAAGTAGTGTCATGAATTCATCAAATTCATCTGCTCTTAGCTCACGTATCTCTGGAATTGTCATGTTATCTGCAGGTTTCATGATGATTCCCCAAGGGGTTGTTACAGCCCTAAGCTGATTCTGAAACTGAATGAGAATAAACCTATTCACTAACGCATACCTGACCAGATTACTAAGAAATGAGAGAGATGTATTTTCAAGAAATGTTCCACAGAGAATCTCTTATCACAAGTCGATGATCAAATTTCGGATATATTGGAACAACACTGTATTCCATCAACCATAGAAATCAACTGAATATCATAATCATTTCATGGAAATAAAGGAAAATGGGAGCATAAAGCTCCCAGAACTTATTTTGGCTACCAGCCTTCACATAATACCTTCCAAGTGAGTTTTTTTTATCAATTCTTTCTTCGATAGAATATAACAATAGTCAACACCACTAGGAGAACCCCTGTTGAAGCAACAGCAATCAAGGGTAAGTCAAGAGTCGAGGTTGTTGTGGGAGTATTGGGAGTGGTTGTGGTGGTTGTTGAATCAAGTGACTCAACAACAGAGGCTTCGATGAGCCACTTTGAAACTCTAAAGAGAATGTCCCACTCTGAATCAGGATCATCAAGATCATCACCAAAGGTTGTGTCATCTCTATCATTATTTTCCTCATATTCAGGATGGGGGCTTGAGAGGAAGACTGTACCGTTTCCATACTTGACTGCAATCATACCAGCTTCGTCATTGTATCCGTAGGTGGCAATAATATGCGCATTAGCGTCTTCTCTTGGAACAAAGTATTGGGAGCCATAATACATAGTTGAAAAATCCGCTGGGCAGTCTGAAAGATCGGGCCCTGTTGAAGACTGATTCACATTCATGGTAGTAATATGAATTAAGTCACCTGGTTCATATACTGGATTCATAGAACAATTCAGGAAATGCACGTAGACTGCCCCGAAAGTTGCACCACCACAGATTCCAAAATAAGACCCGCCATTTGCTACGAAATCCCTGATTTTCTGTACTCCATCAATATACTGAAGTTCATTGACACATGTGGTTTCTGATCCGCCAGGAATAACAAGAATATCATAGTCATCCAGGAAATCCTCTAGGATTTGGGAGGCGGTGACAGTTACAACGGATGCATTCATCCATTCAAACATCCTTGTAAGCGCCATGTGACTGGAATTCATCACACCCGCTCCATTGTAGACAGCAACCTTAACACCAGTTAAATCATCATATTCCACTTGAGCCCGCGATGGTATTGGTGAAAGAACTATCAGACATAGAATTACCAACACAGATATTCCTAGCAATCTCCGATTGCGAAACGCTCTCGTTCTCCAACTCATAGGAAGTCACCCTATTTATTCCAGAGAAAAATTCAGAGGGTAATTTAATACTACACTTCAACGCAGGGGTTTAGTAAAATAGATTATAGGAATAAGTCCAATGCAGTGATCAGTTTCATTGTAATCCAAATCCCTCTTGCATGAGCTCTGAAAGCTTGGCAATGAAACGTGTCGCGGGAGCCCCGAGAGAAACTTCCTCATCGAACATTACTGTCATGTGAAGATATTCGCCCATGTCTGCTGGGTCAGCAAAGTTTCTGGGCTTCGATGAAATCCCCCCCAAAGCGAATACAACAGAGTGCAGACCGATTGGAATAGCCCACCCACCACCTTTCCCAAACATTCCCACTGCTGTAACTGCGACGGTACCCATGAGACGCTTCCTAAGAAAGGGGTCCGATCTAATCTTCCTCCAATATAACTTCCTCAGCAGGTTCGGCATGCGGGAAAAGATTCTGACCGATGTAGGAGATCTTTCACCGGATTTCCCGCGGCTTTCACTAATGTCACTCGTCTGAGCCTGACGAATCTCATCATGTATTTGCCTGTAGCTTTTTTCATTTGCTTTCCTGACACAATATGCGGTAGCAAATCTTTCGGATTTAACCTGCCGTTCAATTATCATACCTACGTCAACATCGTCAAAGACAATCAACTTCTTCTTGCCTTTCTTGATGGCTTGGACTTCTTTATGTTCACTGACAGCTTGAGCTACACACTTTACAACCCAACCTGTAAAGGATAACTTCTCTCCGGTCTTCGCTTCATTCTCTGATATGAACTTGCGAGCTTTAGTGACGTCAATCTCAACCAGCCCGTAGATACGGTGCTTCGGTGCAAGGTTGTTGAGAAGTTCTATGGGTCTTGTGGTTCTACGAGTTATCTCCTTGAAACCAACAGCACTTCCAGACTCTTCGGTCTTCGTATCAATGTCCTGTTCTTTTGATGTCATATAAGAAAACCTTCTTTCAATATGTGATAGCAGACAAAGCAGATAGCATTCCGCTGTTTCTTGAACGCCAAATTTGTCAAGAAGTCATATAAAAATCCACCAAAATGTACAAATTCTTCTTTCATCGAAAAAGTCGGCTGGTGAATAGATGTGACAAAAAGCATCGACGTATCAGGTTTTGTCAAACCGGAGTTTGAAGCAGTGAGAGATGCCTTTGAAGAAAATTTTGAGATTCGCAATGAGCTGGGTGCTGCTTGTTGTATCTATTATAAAGGTGAAAAAGTAGTCGACCTATGGGGCGGCATCAGGAATGAAAACACTGGAGAGCCATGGGAAGAAGATACCATGGTGCTTGTGTGGTCGACAACAAAGGGACTATCAGCTTTGGCTATGGCGCTTGCTCATTCACAAGGGTTGTTTGACTATGACGAGCATATCTCGAAATATTGGCCCGAGTTTGCCCAGCAGGGAAAAGAAAAGATCACTATCCGGCAACTGATGGCACATCAAGCAGGACTTTTTGCATTCGATGAACTAGGTGACAAGGAAATCATATCAGACATTGACCGCTTAGCTGTGATTCTAGCTCGACAGAAACCAGTATATGAACCTGGGACAAGACACACCTACCATGCCTTGACTCTCGGCTTCTACCAGAGCGAGCTCTTGCGGCGAGTAGACCCTGAAGGTCGTACCCTTGGATTGTACTTTCAGGATGAGATAGCCACTCCACTAGGTCTCGATTTTTTCATTCGACTTCCCCAAGATATACCAAATTCTAGACTGGCTACACTTCGACAAGTCAAGTTTGGTTTCTCAGCTATGCGCTCTGTACCAGTTGGAATGATACTCTCATCGATGAATCCAAGATCAGCCATTCGTCGTGCATTAAAGGGAACGGAGTTTTGTCTAGACGACAATCATATCTACGCCCGAAATTATGAAGTCCCGTCTGGAGGGGGTGTAGGAACAGCTCGTGCTATTGCCCATGCATACAGCGTCTTTGCGACAGGGGGAAAGGAGCTTGGGCTTCGAGAGGAAACACTTCAGCAACTTATGGCCCCACCCACAGCTCCCCAACACGGTTTCCGAGATGGAGCTCTGAAGACTGAAACGAGCTACTCGCTTGGTTTCGCAAAACCTCTTCCAAAGAATCCATTCGGTTCTCCAAGCTCGTTTGGGATGCCAGGAACTGGAGGTTCATTTGGGTTTGCTGATCCGAAAGCCAAGATAGGTTATGGATATGTTCTCAACGGATTAGGTACATCATTCCCAAATGATCCACGAGAGATCGCTCTACGTACTGCAATGTATAATTCGATTGGTATCACAGACCTAATCACTGAGGAGAGAGGGTAAAACGAGCTAATTCTGAGGTGGCACTCCAAATGGTAGAAAGAGCCAATAGACTGCAAATGGTCTTACTCATCTGCGGTATCCTTTCTTCTCTACTATATGTTGCTACTGATATACTTGGAGGTTTTGTATGGGAAAATTATGATTTTACCTCTCAATATATCAGTGAACTAAGCGCCATTGGAGCTCCATCGAGATCATTCGTAATCCCACTTTATCTTGTGTATAATGTTCTTGTAACCGCATTTGTCTTGGGTGTCTGGACAGTTGCAAATGGGAATCTCACCCTGCGTTTTTTGGCAGGTCTCCTTCTTGGATATGTTGTCGCAGGCGTTGTAGGACTATTCTTTCCAATGTATCCAGAAGAGTCCGCAGTAACTCTTTCTAATGCCATGCACCAAATTCTTGCGGGTGTGACTGTGTTCTTTATTCTGTTATCTCTCTTAATTGGAGCTAGTGCATTTGGGAAGCGGTTTGGTCTTTATTCAATAGGTACTATTCTGCTATACCTTGTATTGGGATCTTTACCTTTCTTGGGTGTAGCCCAAGTTGAAGAGGGACTACCAACACCATGGCTTGGTGTTGTAGAGCGAATCATGGTCTATGGATATATGCTATGGATAGCTGTGCTCGCGTTTGCTCTTTTGCGTAGAGAGTAGTGTTTAGGCTTGATTGGCGAAATATTACTATCCTGCAAAGATTTGAGCCATAATTCGATTTTCTGCTTTTCTAAGGTCCTCTATTGTGACAATCTTGCAGATTCGAAGTGTTTGGACTAAATCTACAGTGCAGGTTCTACGAGGATACTCGTTGTATCCCATAACGTTGTTGAATTAGCATTCATTAAACGCAAACATGAAATTCAATCAAAATCCCAGAGCGTACGCCCCTTGAAGAAGAGATGAACGAAATTACATCTCGCACAAATTATGAGAACTTGC
>JAEOUL010000132.1 GCA_016839345.1 Candidatus Thorarchaeota archaeon
ACTGTTCTTGAAGAATTCATTACAGTAGGAGTTTACGGTATAAAATATGTCCTTAGTAACGATGTAGAGACAGTAATTTGGGATGAGTTTGAGGTCTATTGGAGTGATAGAAACCTTAAGCGATATGATCTAGGCGCTTCAGTGCAAGTAAAATTCAGAGTAAGATATTCTTTCGATAAAGTGCCGTATACTAATACTAATGGCAGACTATGGATAAATGGGATTGAAGCCACCTATGATTTGGTCAATCAATCCTGGATTATCCTAGTATCCTACAATGAACCTGGTTCTTTTGATTATCAAGTTGATGTGATAGTAGACCAGACGACAGCTGTCAATGCTATTAATGCAGACGATGACTTCATCGTCACTGCGATATTTGACAGTGTCTATGTTTGGTTAGCTGGAGTTGGCAATTCAGAGAGAGATGTAAGTGCGCCAGATATCTTCAATGCATCAGTAGGAAGCAACATAACCGTTTACTTCCAACTACGTTATGACTCAGATGAAACATATATTGATGATCCAAACACCATAGTCTATATCAATGGAATAAAAGCGTCATTTAATACTGAAACTCAGAGGTGGGAGGCGTCATTTGTTGGATTAGAGATTGGTTTGGTAAAGTATGAAATTGATTTGTTCCAAGATCAATATGGACTGACCCAGGTCGATTCTAGAAACAGAGTACCTAGTGTCTTATGGTCTAGCCCACCAATCCCAAGAGAAGTCCTGTACCTTGGTCTAGCTGGAATCGCTTCTATTGCTGTTATTCTATTTGTCTCAAGAACAAGAAAACGGGTCACAAAACTTGAACATGCACTCACACCTGAAGAGTTGCTCTCCATTGAAGAAGTGGGTATTTCTACAACGATGAGAGAACAGATGGTTACGCAGCTTGAGTGGTTACGAGACTTGTCTGAGGAGATTTCATTTACAGGTACAGATGTTCTTCGAGTTATGAATGAAGAGTTGATTAAAGCCAAGCATATGTACACTCGAGCATTTGAGATGGAAGCTCCAACTGAACCAGCTGGTCGACGACTGAAAGAGATGCTTCTTGAACGCATTGATTCCGTTCTGGAAGCAATTGAAAAAGAATTGGAACATCGCTAGTTCTATTCGCTTTCAGGTACAGGCAATATAAGGTCTCTAAAAGTTTTGGCCACTAAGAAATTGGCTTCTTGCTTAACTTCTTGATTGAGAACCTCTCCATGCCACTTTTCAGGTGGCACAATCTCTACAAACCCTTTGAGAAAATTACTGAGGGAAATTCTTGCTCTGAAATTCTCTTTCTCTGCAATCAGCGCACCCATATATTCTCCTTCATGTTCCATGATGATTGTCTTTCCTTCGTGAGATAAAGATCTAATCTGACCAGCATCTGGAAAAATCTCTAGTCCAACTGAAGTCACTGCAGACAATAACCCATAAACCAAGAAATCAGCCATCTGCAATTCAGCATCGAAGTCATATGCGAATACAGGAAGACCGTCTTTTGGCTTCATAACAACAAGTCGATAAAGTTTCACTGATACCAATATTGGCTTACGTGAGAGCTCCATTTCCATGAGTCTGGCAAATACTCCAGGAATCTCTTCCAAGCTTTCTTCTAGATCCGTATCCTCCGAATATTCTATATCCCATTTGAGGCTAGGTTTCTCGAGCTTTTGAATCTCCACAATCTCGCGGTTAATCACCTTCACAACAGTTGCTAGTTTGTTGTCAAGAGCCAAAGCTTTTGCTCTCAACAAATCGTGCTTTGCTCCAACCAGATCTTTTGCTGTTCTTTTTAGGATTGCTCGGAGTAGTAATGATTCAACAATGCCAGGAGCAAGGTTTTGTTCCTCTGCAATTTGAGCGAGATTCTCAGAATAGTTTAGGGCAGTTTTATAGTCATTTTCCTCGCCATGAATCTGGTATCTTTTCAAATGAACCGAAGCAAGTTGGACTTGTGACTTGATGACATAATCAAACATATCGCCTTCAACAGCTAAATTGAGAGCCTCTTCAAGCAGTTTGATTGCTTCAT
>JAEOUL010000339.1 GCA_016839345.1 Candidatus Thorarchaeota archaeon
ATGAAATCAATTTAACTCTTTGAAGCAGCTCAGAAGATGATTTCCTCGCTCATCTTCACCCGACCATTCTCTATGGGAACCCCCTCTTCCTCACAATGTTGGCATCTGCCCTCTGCTCTCTTTCTTTCGCCTCCAAAGCTACCATCTTCTTTCACAACACGATGACATGCTACAACAGGAAAGAGTGGATTCTTGTGGAGTGAGTTGGCAACAGCTCTGTACGCCTTTGGTTTACCGATCATCTTGGCTATTCTTCCGTACGTACTGACCTTTCCTTTCGGAATCTTGAATGTAGCTGCATAGACTTTGCTATCAAACTCTGTATAGCCTGGAATCTCCAAGGTGGCTTTTTTCACATCCTCTTCAGTTTTTATTAGACTCAAGTCCATCGATAATTCCTCAAAATACTCAATAATCGGAAGAAGTAGTTCTCAAATATGGGTCTTTCACTCAAAGCAGCCGAGTGAAGAGAAGTGGCTATAATGCGGCTATGATGGGAAAGAGAGATAATCTTAGATTTTCTTAGGGGATTTGAAACGAGGCAAACATTTCTCTGAGGTGTTTAATGCTTTGAGATTTCGCAACTTCAATCATAATTTTGAAGATCAAGACATGATGATATCAGGGAACATAGAGATTGCTATCTCATTGAGGTACTTCATACTAGGAGATTCAGCGGTCTTCTGGACCTCCTTTAGGATCTTGCGCACCTCTTTATAACGTCCCTGTCTTTGATGGAGCTTCGCCTTGAGCAACAATGCACGAGCGGCAATTCCAGGCAAATCATTCTTCTCAGCATGTTCGAACAATTTCTTCATCCAAGGACCAGATGATTCCGATTCCTTCTCTAATGATTCACCTGTCATCTTGTCAATCTCGATTTCTGTGAGATTGAGTAGACAGATATTTTGATAGAGGGGAATAGGATCGTCTTCAATGAACTTCAGAACATCTTTGAAACAATCAATTGCAGCATCATGCCTCCGTTCAGCTTTGTCCAAAATTCCTTCGACTGTACGATGGTACATAAGATTAGTTGAAACCCCGGATCTAATTGTTATATCATGAGCAGTCGCAAGGGCATCTTTGGCTTCCTCCAATCTGCCAAGATTGATCAATGCATAAGCCACCTGGATTTGGTTAAATGCGGAAGCCCATCGGATTGACGCCATCTTTTCATTATCGCTAGTTGCAAATTCTAGTGCTTTTTCCCCATCACCAATTTGGTTGTAATAGAATGCAATGACTGAATTCGTAAGCCCGCTAGGAAGACCAAGCGATGCACAAATATCTCGATATTCGATATGGTGGTCAATAGCAGCGTTAGTTTCACCCCTGAGTCCCAAAATATGAGCCAAATTATGTTGAATGAAACCTATATTGTATCTATAACCAAGTCGCTCACTCATTTCTCTAGCTGAGAGAAGGAGTTCAATAGCTCGGTTTACATCACTGTGTTTTATCCAATTAGCAATTATGTTAAGAAGATATGAAACCATCAATTGTTCATCATGTTTTCTCACAAGGATGAGGGCTTGATTCATGAGATCCAGTGCATCTCTATTTTTGCCTTCAGAAAAAAAACTTCTTGCATTCATTCTAAGAAGATATACTCTGAAGAACTCCAAATCCTTATTATTATACACACTCTCAGTGATTGTTTCAATTGTCTTCACATCGAGATCAAGTTCAGGATATACACCTGCAACAGAAAATCTCCACTCCAGATAGAAGTGACTTGTAATCCAGTCATTGGGTGCAGATTCAAGAGCTTTAGCGACCGCTTGATTCATCTCATTCCAAGGAACCAAGTCCTCTCTGGAGTTTCTGATAGCAAGACGGAAGGGCTCAGCTAGATCTGGGACTTTCCCAGCAACCTCCAGCTTGTCGGTCAAGGTATAGTCAGTAATGTAAAAGGAGAAGTAGTAGGCGAAGTATTCTAACAACGGAGATGATGGTTCCGCACATACTCTATCTACTAATTTCACGGTGAAATCTCCAAAGTTCTCTGCTTCTTTCATTATCTTTTCGAGAACTGACTTTGTGTCCTTATCGACGTGCGGAAAACACATTGTTATTGTGCCAAGTGGTTCCACTCTTCATCCCTCAGACCTGTAGAATCGGTATAACTCAGCTGACCTTCCACATCAGTGTTTTGGCTCTACTTTGTAATCAAGATATTAAATAAATCCAGAAGAGGAAAAAGTCGAGAAATATGAATGTAGTAGAGTTTGTCAGGTCCATGGCAGCATCCTCGAGAGCTTGGCGTGAGAGGGCTCTTTAAAGCTATAATCCTATTAGAGAATCTTAGAAAGAGAGATAAGGTCCCCAACCTATCTGTGCTTTAAGAGAGGGTGTCTAATGACTGATACGATTGAACGTGTTGTTGTGAAGAGCATTCTTGTAGCAGTGGATGGTTCTGAACACTCGCTGAAA
>JAEOUL010000340.1 GCA_016839345.1 Candidatus Thorarchaeota archaeon
GTGGAAACTCTTGGGTTGGTCAATGTTATTTGTTCTGACAAGACAGGAACCTTGACAAGAAATCAGATGATGGTTAGGAGAATATACACACCTAACCACAACTTTGAGGTCAGTGGCTCTGGGTTCAATGTTAAAACTGGAAGTATCTTCCTAGAAGGTTGTGGACCAAAAGGATGTCTACGGTCAAAAAAGATACATGAAGAGGTCGATATAGATTTGCATCCAGAATCTAAGGAACCTATTGTGGGAGATCGGCTTCGTGAGTATCCTGACCTCGAAAAACTCCTATCGTATTTTGCCCTCTGCAATGATTCTGAACTCTACTCTATTTGTTTAGATGAGGATGATACTGTAAGAAAGTGTACTGGTGAAGAACGAGAATGGCGCATAAGGGGTTCTCCAACAGAAGCAGCACTATTGGTCAGTTTAGAAAAAGCAGGTCTCCACAAGTATGTACTAGATGAGGCTTGGCCAAGAATAGCAGAGATTCCATTCTCAAGTGATCGAAAGTACATGGTTACACTTCACAAACACGGCCGTGGTTTTGAAGCAGAGGAGTCAAATCTATTGATTGTAAAAGGAGCTCCAGAGAAAATCGAATCATTCCTTTCTAAACCATCAGGAACAGAAGATGTAGTTAGTGAGTTTGCATCTCAAGGGCTTCGTGTTCTTGCATGTGCTGTGAAATATATTCCCCAGAATCTTTCATCGATTTCAGATGAAGACCTTGTGGATTTGGATTTTGTAGGTCTGTGTGGTATCAATGATCCACCTAGGGAGGGTGTAGCAGACTACATCCAAAAAAGCAATCGAGCGGGAATAGATGTTCTAATGATAACAGGAGACAATGAATTCACAGCGCAAGCTATTGGGAGAGAAGTTGGTGTATTTAATCCGGAACGTGGAGATATTGCAATCAAAGGTGATGATATTGATGCTATGGATGATGGTGAACTTAAAGCCACACTTGAAAAAGGTGCAACAATATTAGCACGAACAAATCCATTTCATAAATTAAGAGTTGTAAAAGCCCTTCAAGAATCTGGGAATATTGTGAGTATGACTGGGGATGGTGTTAATGATAGCCCAGCATTACGACAGGCAAATGTTGGAATAGCTATGGGAATAACTGGAACGGACATCTCAAAGGAAGCTGCGGATGTAGTTCTTCAGGATGAGAGGTTCGAAACTGTAGTGGATGGAATTGAGGAAGGGCGTAACATTCTAAGTTCTCTAAAGAGAGTCGTCCTATTTCTTACGGCAACAAATCTTGCTGAGAGTTTTCTAATTTTATCGATTCTCATTCTGTTCACAGGTAATAATCTTGTTCTCCTCCTACCACTTCAAATTCTATGGGTGAATCTTGTGACTGATGGTATGCTGGATATTGCTCTTTCACTTGAACCTCAAGAGAAGGGATTACTAGAACAAGGACCAGGATCATTGAAGGAGCGTGTTCTATCACGTCAGATTATGGGTAGAGCCATTTTCTATGGAATTGTGATGGCTGTATTGGTCTTGATTGTATATTATCAGAATCTAGGTCTAATTGCGAGTGCACAGAATGAAACTGAATTGATTAACGCTCAAAATAAGCTTAGAACGATGATGTTTGTCACATTGATAGTTGTGCAGTGGTTCAGCGTCCAGAATTGTAGATCTCAGACAAAATCGATTCGTGAGATGGGAATATTCAGAAATCGTTTCATCCTAGGAGTCTACTTCATTGATATATTCCTAGTAGGAATACTCTTTCTAGTCCCATTTCTGAGTGACATATTCAGACTTGTACCTCTCGGATTTTTTGAATGGATAGAGATTGTGCTATTTGGTTTCTTTGTGTTATTTGCAGAGGAAACAAGAAAAGCGATTGCAACTAAGATTTCGGATTAAAGTAAAAGTTCAATCGTCGTGGAGGAAAGAAATAGCTTTGCAGCTTGAGCTTGTGATTCTTAACATCGGAATCTTTGTCGGAGGATTAGTTCTCCTCATATATGGTTCAGATGTCTTTGTGGAATCTGCATCAAAGCTGGCATTTCAAATTGGGGTATCAGAATTATTTATTGGACTAACAATAGTAGCAATCGGTACGTCCCTGCCAGAGATTGTTTCAAGTTTAGTTGCGGTCATTGCAGGAAAATCTCAACTTGCAATTTCTAATATCACAGGAAGTACGTTAGTGAATCTTACATTGATAATAGGAATAAGTGCAATTGTTAGTCCACTTGCTTCTAATGCTGTTGTCTTAGATCGCGATACCAAAATTATGACATTTATTCTCTGTGTATTTGCTGTGTTTGCCTTTGACCCAGTTACTCCAGGAAAGATCATAATCTGGGAGGGGGCTATTCTTCTACTGTTATTCATTACTTACCTTTCATTTCTGTTCACAAGAAAAGAAGAATGCGAGTCTTGCTACCAGTTCCGGGTGTTTGTTGATTACCTAATTAGGTTTCAATTCCTAACGTCATTGAGAGGCTACTTATCAACTTCACGAGGAATGGTAAAACAAAGGCAATCTGAAAATCAAGAAGTAAGAGAGATGACGAAACTTGAAATCCTAAAAGGACCTCTGAAAGTCATAATCTCTGCTCTTTCAATCGTAATTGGTGCTCAATTTGTTATCATGGGAAGTGACTTCATTACACTAACTTGGGGTATTCAAGAAGGAGTCATTGGATTTGTTATAATAGGAATTGGAACGTCACTTCCAGAACTCACTGTTTCCATAAACAGCGCGAAACGTGGGTTTGGTCGACTGCTAATTGGGAATGTGATTGGAAGTAATATTGTGAATATCACATTAGGGATAGGACTCGTTTCACTACTAATACCTGTGGAGGTTTTGCTTGTCCTGGGAAATTTCGTGATGATCATAATGACAATATTGATTGCACTAGTTTTCTTCTATATAATTCGCCGTGATTGGAGAGTAACTCGAATTGAAGGTGTAGTACTACTCTTTCTATTCGTGATAGTTCAGATGATAGTAATCTACCTTGAACAGTTTGCAATATAGGTATTAGTCCATCTTGGACTTGATAATTCTTTCAGCTATTGTGTCTACATTGGGGAGACCCTCACCAATTTGACCAACCCATATGAAATCGATTTTTCCATCAGTGTTGATCACAATAACACTTGGTCTAGCGACACATCGAAGAGGACCTATTTCATCAGCATAGACTTTGTATGCCTTTGATACATTACGGTCGAAGTCGCTTCCCATAGTGAATGGAATATCCTGTTCTTCGATAAAGGTCTTCAAGGACGACAATGGTTCAGTGGCGATACCTATGAAAGTCACACCCAGATTGCTCAATGATTCATGGAGATGGAGGAAGGAGTCTGCAAGACCTGTAGATATTAGTGTGAATGTATCTGTGAAGAAGACAAGTACAACATTGGTATCAAGTAAATCCTTGAGATGAATGTCCTCATCATTACTTCCTGGTAGAACGAAATCCGGTGCGATATCTCCAATCTGAAGATCAGATACATCTTCAGAAGTATTATTTTTCATGAATAGAGTTTTACCTTTAGTTATTTCACCTTTGCTTTTTTTTGATAATGTGTCTTCGTATTCATATTCGTCTTCAGAATGGTCATACACTTTTCACTCAGCTCAGTTCGTCCGTTAATTACAGCTGACTTTCAGAGCTGGTTTCATCTTGCGACTGTTCGGATGTGCCTACATCCTCACATGCTTGTATGATCTTCTGTTTAACATCCTTGCCACCCATAATCAGTCTCACAAGTCCATTCGCAAGGAAGGCAATAACTAGGAGCACGATGACGCCCTGGTAGGTGATGCCTGGAAAAATGAATACGAAGGCTGCTAAGTTGACAGTCAGTATACCTGCCAAAACTTGCAGCATGCGAATCCCAAGAGGTATTTCTTCTACAAAGAACCCAAGGACCAATCGTGAACTACCAACAAGCAACATCGCAATTGTTGGGTATAATACTAAGTAATCCAACGGTAATGAAATGAAAACTATGTCCAAGAGGGCTATGGCTACTGCAGCAATTCCTGTGATTAGCATGAATATTCGGGCATAAAGATAGGCACGTAGAACATAGATTCCCATGACGACCCAAGCTATGCCCATGGCAAGTAGTCCCACTGAGAGAATCTCAAGGGCATAAACGAAACTGAGAGTGAGCTCGAGTACTGCAACTATGGCCACTACAATCACAATTAAGCCGACAACATTATCGAGAATCCGAATCCAGGATGTGTCACGCCTATCACTCATACATGGATTGCAATTATCTTGAGAATTATCTCTTTCGGTTTTACTCTTGAAAATTAGAGCTGAATCTTCTTGTAGGCATCAGGTATCCTAAGACCAGTCTTCCCAGCGAACACATCCCTGAGAAGTTCCACATGCTCATCGAGGTCTTTGAGTAGTTTGTCTCTAGCATGCTGTTCGATGTTTGGTTCGATGCCCCAGATTGTCAGATAGTTACTCACAACACCAATCTCGATTGCTCCTTCTTCAAAGTCACGGAAGATTGTGAGTTTCACAAGGAACTCGGACTCGTACATGTTCAGAATATCACGAACACTGATCATGATTAAATCAAGGAATCCAACGAGGTCCTCAAGCTCAGGAGAGTCCTGTAGATCGCCTCGCATTGCTTCAGTCAAGGTTTGAATCTTTGAAGATGTGTGTCGGAGGTTCTCAAACATGTGCATCAGTTTTGTGAACTCTCTGATTGATGTCTCAAGTGCTGGCACAAGTTGGTCGTAGAGATTCACAAGAAGAAGTCCCTTGGCATTCTCACGTATGTTCTGAAAACTGTCAAGCTTACCTAATGGTCGA
>JAEOUL010000341.1 GCA_016839345.1 Candidatus Thorarchaeota archaeon
GCAATCTTCTTAGTAATGATCACATCTGTTATGGCTCCTAGTCCTTACATAAGTAAGTCATTTGCTGGAGAGAGGGAACAACATACACTTGAGGCACTTTTGGTGGTTCCCATGAGTAGGCTAAGAATACTTGGCGCTAAGCTTGTAGCTGGTTTGCTGTTGACAATGATATACTCTGTATTCACTGTCGTAGGAATTCTTGCATACAATGTATTGGTCGTTTTTCGGGGAGCTGGTAGCATGAATAGTGAAAGTCAGATAGGATTCTACAGCGTGGAACCTTCTACTATTCCACTGATATTTTTCTGCCAATTCCTGATTCTACTCTGTGCAATAGGAATTGGTGTAGTGATATCTACGACTGCAAAAGATCAGGCAACATCAGAGTCAATAAACAACTTAGTGCTCCTTGTTCCGACAATGGTCATAGGAATTCTTGGGTTTGCTGGTAGTATCAGTCAAGTAAGCGGACTGTTTGGACTGTTTGTGTGGTTGATACCTTTCAGTCACGCAATCATGTTCCTCAATGGGGTCTTATCACCGGCACCTGATGTGTTCTTACTCACTATCAATGTCATCTATATGCTAGGATTCACCATAGTCTTCCTTATACTTGGAGCAAAGGCTTTCGAGCGAGAGGCAATCATTGCTTAGGATATAGGCCATTTTGGACTGATGTCGACTCCAGAACGTTCAAGGAGATTGGCAGCATGTTCTATGGACTTTTTCTTGATTTTCTCTTCATCCATTGTAAGAAGTCTTTTGTCTTGCATGAGTATCCGACCATTAACAATGACTGTGTCAACCGCATCACCTGAGCCGGAGTAGACTAGATTGGAAACCGGATTTGATGCGGGTGTTAGACTCAGACCCTGCAAGTCAATAAGGATGACATCTGCCAGTTTTCCTGGCTCGAGAGACCCCACCTTTTTGTCGATTCCCATAGCTACAGCACCACCAAGTGTTGCCATTTCAATAGCCTGTTCTGCGGTCACAACAAGAGGATCATTGGCATGCGATTTGTGGATGAGAGCTGCCAATCGCATCTCACGAACCATATCATAGGTATTGTTCGAGGGACCTCCGTCACAACCTAGAGAGACTGGTACTCCTATGTCCAGCATCTGTGGAATCTTAGCAAATCCAGATGCAAGTTTCATGTTACTTGAGGGGCAATGTGAAATGTTTGATTTGCTGTCTGCAAGTACTTGTAGCTCTTTATCTTCGAAATGAATACCATGCGCGAATACCATGTCTGGACCTAAGAGATCATGTTCACGGGCAAAGGTGGTAAGGTTGGTATCAAAATTCTCCTTCACATAACGAACATCATCTACGACTTCACCAAGGTGCATTGTCATTCTTGTTCTCTTCTCACGTGTCTTACGAGCAACGTCTTTGAATAGAGCTGGAGTAACTGCGCCTAGCGAACGCAGACCGTACCAGACCTGTATTCTACCATCAGCTTTTCCATGCCATCGTTTGTACATCTCATCAGTTTCAATCAGGCATGCTTCAGCATCTTCCACCATTCCAGGATACATTATGTCAGGGCTGTCCGCGTATCCTGTAGAGTCCATTATGATTTTAGATAGTGCGGCTCTCATGCCTGCTTGCTCAACTGCTTGTGCAATACCATCGAAACCATACCTGGTGTGAATCATACATTCCACAAATGAGGTCGTCCCTGTACGAATCATCTCAGCCATACAGAGTTCCGCTGAAATCCGTCCATCATCTTTTGTGAAATTTCCTTGAAGGACCCAGACATATTTTTTGAGCCAGTCCACGAGCGATACATCATCTGCACAACCTCGAATCAATGCTTGTGCGAGATGAGTGTGAGTATCGATAAGACCGGGCATCACAATCATGTTCTTGGCATCAATGAGGACATCGGAACTATACTCCTTCAGCTCCTCGGTCTTCCCAACTTCTACAATTCTATCATTCTCAATATACACAGACCCTTTTGCGAAGATCTTACGATTAGGATTCAGTGTAAGCACATATCCGTTCTTTATGAGAATTGAATCAGTGGTCATGGGAACGCGCCTCCAATGGTGATGGACCTTCGCTGAACTCCAGACATAACACTTGTGGTGGAAACTAATTAACTAGGGAGAGAGAATTTGATCTTTATAGTGAGACCCTGTTCTGGCTTTCCTTTGACTCTGTCAACTACTTGAGGTGTGTGTCCATACTTCTCAGCTAGTCTCCTCACAAGATGGAGACCAACACCACCATAACGACGAGTAGGTTCGAATAATTCCCTCTTTTTAGGATCGTCAAGTCCAGGTCCGTTATCAGATACACTCAACCAGAAGGAGTCACTAGTCAGCTTCCCACGTACTCGCACAATCTTATCTATGTCTTTCTTTGGATTGTGAACTACAGCATTCTCAAGTAGATTCCAGACTAACTGACTCAGTGCTTGATCTGCTAAAACTGTCACATTTTCTTGAAGTTTCCCAATATCTACTTTGACTCCTCTTTGCTTGAATAACAGTTCTGACTCTGCTCGAATAACGTCAGTGATGTTGACAGGTCTAATAGGTTCTGTCTTTGATTCCTCGGCTTTCCTCACCTTCTGGATGAGTTCTAGGCAACGAAGAGCTCCATCCATGACATATCTCTTTGACCTCATTATCTGATCAGGTGATGCATTCTTCTCAAGAAAATCACCACCAGCAAGTATAAGCTGGAGTTGATTTCCTATGTCATGAAGAAGCAAATCCAACAGGAAGTAAATCTCGGCTTCAGCGTTTTTCAAATCAGAGATATCTGTGATGATAGCAAGACTCCCAAGGTACTCTTCGTCAGGACCGAAGAGAGGAGATGCAGAAATCATAACGGGGATAAGACTTCCAGACTTGTGCTTAATTAACGCCTCATAGTGCTCTATTTTCCCCTTTTTACGTTCCTCCATTTTTTCAATGACTTGATTCTCAGTCCATCCATAGAGAATGTCGGTGATTGGAATGCCGATTAATTGCTCTGGATTCTCACAACCAATCATCTTGCAGAGTGCCTCATTAGCTAGAACCATCATTCCTTCTGCATTATCCACTCCAAGACCAGAATCCATAGTTTCTATGAGTGATCGATAACGGTGTTCACTTTCCTGAAGTGCTCGAGCACGTAGTTTCTCTTCGGTGATATCAATCAGCTGAGCAACTGACTTGATTTCACCTCCGCTACTTCTTATAGTGCCCACATTCATTCTAATATCCGAAACAGAACCATCCTTTCGAACTATCCTGTATTCGTATACTGAAGGAACAGATTGGCCTTTACGCCGGTTTCTGTAACGCTCTGCTACCATGTCAACATCGTCAGGATGGACAAATTCTCTAAAGTCATGTCCAAGTATTTCGCTTCTTCTCCGACCCAAGATGTCGCACATTTTATCGTTTACATACTCAAACTTGTAGTTCTCACCAACAACAATCATTCCGGAAAAGCTGTAGTAGTCTACCATAAACTCAAGAATCTCTTTTCGGGCGAGAATCTTATCCTCAGCTGCTTCTCTACGACTTAGATCTAAAATGTAGACCACATATCCAACAATTTTGCCCTGCTCAACAACAGTGTTAGTATATACCTGAGTTGGAACCATGACACCATCTCCCCTAACAACTCTCAATGAAATTGAAACAGAGGGAACACCGCTTTTGAGGATACGAAGTCCTTCTTCAACTTGACTTAATTGTTCTGGCACCACAAGTTCAGGCACAGCGATGCCTTCACTCAAGACTGCAGTATCGATCTGCAACAGCTCTAAAGCAGGATAGTTTGCATATCTCAGAATAAACTGCTCATCCAACTCAATTACAGGGATAAGCATAGTATCAGCTACATTGTAGAATGGTTTCCTTTGTGGGGACGTACTTCGCTTGAATGATTGTTTCATAGTCCCTCATCAACAATTTGCTTTACTTCTATTCAACTATGCGCAGCAAATAACATCCGGTATGTGAGAATCGAAGGAAACCTCGTTCATATATTTTAGTAAGATGTACTGGACAAAGAGTAACAACTTAAAGGGGCGGATGCTTGAAAGTGAAGGCCAAACCATAGGCGGAGAGTCCACTTTTGAAGAGCATACTCGCGATCGACATCAGCAAATGCACTGGTTGCAGAAATTGTGAACTGGCTTGTTCAGCAACTCATACGAAATCATTCAATCCAAAAAGATCAAGGATACATATCCTGAAGAATGAAGATCAAAATATGGTCTTACCAATGGTCTGTCTCCAGTGTGATGTGCCCCTCTGTGAACAAGCATGTCCAAATGGCGCTATCATATTCAACCAGAGAGGTACCCTAGTTGTCAATAGCGAGATTTGCATTGGCTGCATGAACTGTGTCACTGCTTGTGTTTATGGGGGGATTGAGATTGACCCAATAACCCGGAAAGCGATTAAGTGTGACCTATGTGGGGGAGATCCGGCCTGTATCAAGGCTTGTGATTATAAGGCAATCAGTATGGTTGATGCAAAGATTGAGGGACTGGATTCCCGAAGAAAGGGTATTGAAGTGGTCTATCAGGCACTGGGTGGAAAAGGGGAGGTTCAAGAATGACATTTCCATACAAAGGCTATGCCGGGTACTATCTGGATGTTGATCTGACAAAGGGAAAAATCCACAAAAAAGAGATGGAGAAAGACTGGGCAAGGTTCTATCTTGGTGGAAGTGGTGTTGCTGCGAAAATCCTATGGGACCGAACAGGACCAGACACAGATCCTCTTGGACCAGATAATGTACTAGTTTTAGGGACAGGACCACTCACTGGTGCCATGTTCTCTCCATCTGGTAGAATGATGTTTGCTGCAAAAGGACCATTGACTGGAGTCTGGGCGGAGAGTCATGTTGGGGGTTTCATGGGTCCAGAGGTAAAGTACGCTTGATTTGATTTTATCATATTGAACGGTCGATCAGAGAAACCAGTGTATCTTTACCTAAACGATGGGGATGCTGAACTACGAAACGCGTCTCATCTATGGGGCATGGAAACCGATGTGACGACTCGAACAATCAGAGATGAACTCAAAAATCCTACAATTGAAACTGCAGTTATAGGTCCAGGGGGCGAGAATAAAGTCCTATATGGAGCAATTATTGTCGATTTCTATAGAGCCGCTGGCCGGGCAGGTCTTGGAGCTGTTATGGGATCAAAGAATCTCAAAGCCATTGCGGCAAGTGGATCATTAGGAATAGAAGCCCATGATATGGACAAGTTTCTTGAAGCGAATAGACAAGAGATGGAGCGACTAAATGATCCACTCTGGACTGATTCATTGGCATCTCTGAGAAAGTATGGGACCACAGATCTTGTTGCGATTATCAATGAGATTGGCCGCCTACCTACTAAAAATCACTGGACAGGATTCTATGAGAAGGCTGATGACATCGGACCAGAAGTGATTGCCGAGAAGTATCGAATTGCACAGGAGGCATGTCATGGGTGTGCAATAGGATGCAAGTATATCATCCGAGTGACAGATAGTAAATATGCCACAGGTCCGATTGGTGGTCCAGAATATGAAACCCTGATGGCTTTTGGGTCCAACTGTCTGAATAATGATGTTGAGTCTGTCTTCCATCTGGGTAAGAGATGTGATTTACTTGGTCTGGACACTATCAGTTGTGGAAAGAGCATTGGATTCGCAATGGACCTTTGGGAACAAGGTATTATCACTGCAAATGACACAGATGGAATAGACCTTGGGTGGGGCAATGCGGAGGCATCTGTCCAACTAGTTGAGAAGATAGCCAAACGTGAAGGGTTCGGAGATACTCTCGCCAAGGGTGTTAGAAAAGCAGCTGAAACGATTGGTGGAGAAGCTTGGAAATATGCAGTCCATGTCAAAGGTCTCGAGGCTTCAGGACAAGATCCAAGAGCTCACCAGAGCATTGGACTTACTTATGCAACTAATGTGAGAGGTGCAGACCACCTGAGAAGTCTCTCTAGTCTTGAAGAACTAGGATATCCGGGTATTGTAATTGAGAGGTTCGGTAAGGACAAGGCGGATGCAATCCTAGACATCATGTCTCCTGAACACAAGGGAGAAGTCGTCTGGGACATGGAAGACCTATACGCTCTTGTTGACTCGGGTGTCATCTGCAAGTACGGAACAATGTGGCCTCCAGTCTACTACTTCGATACTTTCGTCAATGTGATACCACACCTGACAGGAATGGAAGAATGGGGAGATCCAAAGTTTGTACGGAAAACTGGAGAGAGGATTAGTCACCTGAGACGAGCTTTCAATCATAGGTTGGGTATCACAAGGAAAGAAGAAACCCTTCCAAAAAGATTGCTAGAGGAGCCGATGCCAACTGGACCCTCTAAGGGTGGTCTTCCAGACCTCGAAATAATGTTAGATGACTACTACAAATTCCGGGGCTGTGACAGAGAAACAGGATTTCCACTGGAATCGAAACTCCAAGAGTTGGACCTCGACTTTGTGCTACAGGACCTGAGGGCACGGGGTATGACAAGGTAACCAAAGTGTAGAAATAAATGGGATTACCTTTAAGTAAAGGTCCCAACGGCACAAGCCTATAGTTGTCCGTTCTATTTTACAGAAGGCGACCAGATGAAATGATTGAAAGGAGTGCAATGGAACGGCAGGTCTTCCTCTATACTTTAGGAGCTATCATAGGCGTTGTTTCAGGTATCACTGCGGTCTTATTTAGATGGGTGATTCTTGTTATCAGTAATTTCTTTTCCATTATCCCACAGTATATTGGAATTCTGGGGTGGGTTGTACTTCCAATCATTGGTGGATTAATCGTGGCTTTCATTGTTGTGAGATTTGTACCTGAAGCAAAGGGACATGGTGTACCAGAAGTAATGGAAGCTTATGCTCTTCAAGGAGGAAAGATACGATTTCGTGTACCATTTCTAAAGAGTCTAGCTTCCGCGATTTGTATTGGTTCAGGAGGGTCTTGTGGTCGCGAAGGACCAATTGCACAGATTGGTGCAGGCGCAGGCTCGATTGTTGCCGAGATATTCAAGCTTGACAAAAGGGAAAGAAAGACGCTTGTTGTGTGTGGTCTATCATCTGGAATCGCTGCTACTTTCAATGCACCATTAGGAGGTGCGCTGTTTGGAATCGAGGTTTTGGCAGGAGGTATTATTGGTTTCTCAATATTGCCTGTGATTTTGGCATCTGTAATTGCTACAGCACTTGCTGATTCTATACTTGGAGCTGTTGTTTCATTCCAAGCCCCTCTGTTCACCATGGGACATCCTCTTGAACTAGTATTATATCTTGGTCTTGGACTTATGTTGGGTCTTGCTAGTGTCATTTGGATGAGAGGGTTCTACTTCATAGAGGATCTTTTGGAGAAGCTCCGTGCTTCAAAGTATATTCTCCCAGCAATTGGGGGTTTGCTTACAGGTCTCTTGGCTGTTGGTGTAATCTTCCTGGAAAGCATTTTTTCGTATTCTGGAGAATTCTCAATCAATCAACCATATTATCCTGCAATAATGGGAGTCGGTTATGCATTCATTGATGCCACACTTATTGGAAATGTAGCATTGGGAGCCCTTCTCCTCTTTGGAATAATGAAGATTTTGGCCACTAGTTTTACATTGGGATCTGGAGGGTCAGGTGGAGTTTTTGCACCGACCCTTTTCATAGGAGCTGCATTTGGTGGCGTTTTAGGATTTGTCTTTTCCATTCTTCTGCCCTGGGCAGTCCCACAACCAATGGCATTTGCCCTAGTAGGTATGGCTGCACTCTTTGCAGGATCTGGAAGAGCTCCTATCACATGCATTGTCATGTTGATGGAAATGACAGCTGATTATTCATTGATACTGCCTTTGATGATTGCAGTTTCTACATCCTATCTGGTTTCATCCCTCCTCGAACCAGAGAGCATTTACACAATGAAATTAGCTAGGAGAGGAGTCCGCCTTCAACGAGGCTCTCATATCGAAGTTCTCAAAACACTCAAGGTCAATGAGATAATGACAAAGGAGCCTACAGTTCTAACACCTGAGATGACTGTATCTCAGGTCTATGCAATAATTGATGAAACTCATCATACCAAGTTCCCTGTCGTTGACGAAAATCGCAATGTCCTTGGTATTCTGATTGCTGAGGATTTGTTTCAAGAACCAAAAGAAGAAGGAAAGGAAAATCAGGTGAAAGATCTTATGAACACCGATTTTCTACATCTATCCCCCGAATGTACTATGGATGGAGCACTTCAAGCAATGATTAGTAGAGATGAAGGTCATGCTGTGATTGTTGACCCAATTTCTCCAAATAGAATGATTGGCTACATCACCAAAGCTGATGTTCTCAAGGCCTATGAGATATCCATTATCAGACTACAAAAGGCAGGCATAGATGTGGAGGACATCAATCCTGCAGACATCATAGATGTAACTTGAAGATTCAATCTAGTGACTAGTAGAACTCTTTATGTTAGAAGAATCATATTCAGCGGCATGGCCGATATCAGCACAGAATTTGCTGGACTGAAACTGAAAAATCCCATCATGACTGCTGCTGGACCTACATCCAGAGATGGAATGTCTTTACTCAATGCTGCAGCTGGAGGTGTGGGAGGTCTTGTTGCCAAGACAGTGAGTGTCAGACCAGCAGAAGTCCCTCGACCGAACATGGCCGCGCTCCAGAATGGAAGAGTTGGATCACGTAGAGGAATATTGAACGCAGAACTCTGGAGTGAGTTACCTGTTGAACAATGGTTGGAGAAGGAGTATGCCATTGCTCTAAGCTCAGGTCTCCCGCTGATAGCAAGTGTTGGATACACTCCGGAGGATGTTTCACAATTAGGACCCAAATTAGAGAAGGCAGGAGTGAACGCTATCGAGTTCAGTACACACTATGTCGGCGGACACACTGAGATTGCAAAAGCTCTGAAGGAAGTCGTTGAAATTCCAATCTTTGCCAAGATCAGCCCAAAGGTAGATGTTGTTGAGGTGGCCAAATCAATCGAACCCCATGTGGATGGCATTGTAGGCATAAACACCTATGGACCATGTCTTAGAATAGACATCGAAACTGGGAAGCCCGCATTGGGAAGCAGTGATGGCTTCGGGTGGATGAGTGGGGCGGCATTAAGACCGATTGCCATAAGGTGCATAGCAGATATCGCACGGGCAGTTAATATCCCAGTTATTGGTGTGGGTGGCGTGGCTTCTGGAGAGGATGTGATTGAGTTCACAATGGTGGGGGCATCTGCTGTCCAAGTCTGTACTGCATCGATTCTAGAAGGTGACACCGTATACGGATCAATTGCCAAACAGACAAAGGACTGGTTGATTGAACACGATTATGATTCACTCGATGATATTAGAGGAAAAGCCCTATCGCACTTGGATGGCAGTGCCACTTTGACACCACCACCTTCAGTGGATATGGAGAAGTGCACTCTGTGTGGACTCTGTCCTAAATCATGCGTCTATGGTGCAATAACAGTGGACAAGGAGAAGGACTTCTTTGAGATTGATAGTGATTTATGTCAAGCCTGTGGTATGTGTATCTCTGTATGTCCGTATCATGCATTAAATCCAGACTAGACCCAGAGGATAGTGTCAAGATTTGGTGTAAGTAGCTTAACCTTTCCTTTTGTCACTGCATAATCGTTTTCTATCCTGACGCCACCAATACCCTCTAAGTAAACCCCTGGTTCGATAGCCAGAATGTTTCCTTCAACAAGATGAGCTTCGAGATTATACAGGCTTGGTTGTTCGTGCACCTCAAGTCCAATGCCATGACCTAGACCATGGGTCATCCCATCTTTTGCATCAGGATTGAGTCTTCTAGAGTCAAACCCATGTTGTTTCAATGTATTGAAGCATGCCAGGTTTACATCATCAATTTTTGCTCCATCAGTAATCGCGTCCACCGTTGCATCAGAAGCTGCTTGTACAGCTTCATACATCTCTTTCACTCTGTTAGAGGGAGTTCCTTTTACTATGGTCCGAGTGACATCTGCAACATAACGCTCGTGCTTGAGTCTTGGGAACACATCTAGGATGATAGGTACATCGGCCTTAAGCTCATCCTCTGGATTACCCAAGTAATGCCAGTCGAATCCCAAAGCACCAACTGCAAGGATTGAGTCTTCGGAAGACTCTGCATTCCTGTCCAACAAGAAGTGTTCAAAAGCAAGTTTCACTTTTCCAACTGTAAGAGGTGCACCCTGATGGATTAGTGTCTTGTTGGCACCGACATCACAGTCCTTTACCATCTCTACAACCTTTGAGATTGCACCAACAGTGGCAACTCCTGCTTTTTTGATCTTCTTTACCTCTTCTGGTGTCTTCGTGGCTCTTGCATCAGGAATCATATCACGGACCACTTTCACATTCATTCCATGTTTTTGCAAAAGACCAAATATGCTTGAAGGGATATCATCAGGGACACCGAGTATATTTCCTGTGAAGTGTTCTTGAAGCATGGGTACAAAAAGAGTGTCTTGATTATCCCTGACCACTTTATTTTCCTTAAGGAGCTGAATGACAGATTCACTCATATCATATGTCTGTTTCACAAAGCTCTCTTTCTTCACCCGATCTAGTGTATTGAATATGGTTCCAATAATACCCTGCTCACCTTTATTCTGAAGATAGAATATTCTGTCCGTAGAGAGAAAACCAGTGAGCCATAGAATATTTTGAGAGCTAAACGCATCACCGTAGGTGAAGAATCCGTCGATCTCATATTTCTCCATAAGTGCATCCATATCTTTGAGCATAGTATTCCCCTTATCGTTGAGGTCGAGCTTGAGAACTGATGAAAAAGGCTTCTATTTACGGTGGGAGATATGATCTCATTCGGTTTTCAATCATGACTCGATTAGGCATGTCGTAGGGTCCTACTGTTTCTGCATTAAATGAAGAACAGGTTGCTCCAAATAGGCCAGCTCTGGAAACATCTGCGGATCTCATATACTCCATGAGAAAACCAATGGTATATGTGTCTCCGCAGCCAGTTGAGTCTACCTGGGTTTTAGACAAGACGAGGGGGATATCTATTTGGGAGTTACGGGTGTAGATAGTAGACCCTCGGTGATCTCGAGTGACAATGACTATAATGGGACCGAGATTCAGGATATGACTTACTACTGAAAGTTCGGACTCGTATGCGTCTGTTAGTTTCAGTTCAGAATCATGATACTTGACGACATCGACTTGGCTGAGTATCGCATCACGTTCATCCCATGATCTTAGAGATACAATTCCATCATCAGATATAGCACGTACATATCCCTGAACATCAAGGGATATCAAAGCACCTTCTTTGCGAGCGGCCTCATAACAAGAGGAAACTATCTCATCAGGTGTCAAAGGAGAGAAATGAATAATTTTTGCGAAAAAGTGCTCTTCGCTAAAGTCAGCTGGTTCTATTGAGGGAGCAAGTGATTCAACCCTCTGAATACGTCTTCCTCGTGTATCATATTCATTGACAAATCGTGTTGTGTTGTCCCCCGATGTTTGGAGTCCTGAAAGATCAAGTCCACTTGATTCTAATGTGTTTCGATATTCATCCTCGAAATCTTCTCCAACCCTTGAAATGATAGCAGCCCCAAATGCACCAATTGCTGGTGCTAGCATGGCATAGGCTGTTCCACCGCCAAGAGCCTCTCGTTTGGTTTCAGGTGTAATTATGAGGTCTCTACTCAGGTGGCCTACAACAACAATCTCCATTTTCTAATTGTAGTTTCCCAAGACCTCTCCTATAACTCCTATGCTCTTAACAAGTATATAACAGGCCAGAAGGCAACGGTTTTAATCACATAATCTATGCAGATTGATTGGTGTATAGTTTGGCTCGAGTCACAGCGAAATTCTTCGCAACAGTCCGAGAAATCACGGGAGTCAGAAGTGCAGAATTTGAAGCGAAGAATATCACAGAGCTGCTAAAGGTATTATCAAAGACATATCCAAGATTTTCGGAAACAGTACTGAAAGACAACTCAATGGAACTCAAGCAGTTTTTCTCATGTATGGTCAATGGGAAGCGTATTGAGCTCTTGGACGGCTATGACACTGTGCTCAAAGACAATGATGCTATAGCTCTATTTCCTCCAGTCGGAGGGGGATAAATGAGCAGTACTCTCACATCTACTTTTAGAAAACAGGCGAGAGGTTCAGCAGATTTAGTTGTAAAGAATGCGCGTCTTCTTCTAGAATCGGGAATAGCTAGGGGCGGAATTGGAGTCATAGAGGGAAAGATCGTCATTATAGCTTCTGATGAACATCTTCCTGATGCTGCAACAGTAATTGATGCTGAAGGAAAGATACTGATGCCAGGATTGATTGATGCACACGCTCACATTCATGACCCTACAATGTTGGAGCATGAAGACTTCACAACGGGTTCACAGGCAGCCGCAGCTGGTGGTGTAACAACAATTGTAGATATGCCGCTCACAAGTCAAGTGGACTCAATTCAGATTGTAGATGAGAAGATTGCACAGGGAGAGTCCATGAGTGTAATTGATTTCTCATTATATGCAGGAATGATGAACTCAGGAAATATTGATTCGATTTCACCTTTAGTTCAAAAGGGAGTCGCCGCATTCAAGGCTTTCACCTGTGAACCGTATCAGACTAGTAGCGGCGTGATTGTGAAATGCCTTAGTGAGGTATCAGAGTACGGAGGTCATCTCACAGTTCATTCAGAGGACCAAGGAGTCTTGGATGAGTTCAGGAATGAGATGGATGGAGACTGGGACGCACCCATAAGTCACTCCTTGGCAAGACCAAACATCTCAGAGTATCTCGCTGTGAAGACGAATGTCGATATTGTGGAAAAGACTGGAGGACACTTACATATTGCCCATGTGACCACACGTGAAGCTATTTTTGAAATTGAGAGGGGTAGACTTAGAGGGAATATGGTAACAACTGAAGTCTGTCCACATCACCTCGTTTTCTTTAGGGATGACATGAATCGATTGGGGCCAAAGAGCAAGCTGAACCCGCCGCTTCGGACAAAAGAAGATAGAGCAGCGCTCTGGTCCGCATTGCTTCGAGGGTCTATAGATATAGTTGTGAGTGACCATGCACCTTGCCCTTCTGAGAAGAAAGAAGCTGGTTCAGATGACATCAGAAAGGCTTGGTCAGGTGTTGATGGAACGCAGATGATACTCAGAGTACTTCTCTCTGAGGGAATCAATAAGGGAAGATTATCACTTTCCAGACTGCTTAGGATTTGTTCTCGTAATCCAGCGAGAATCTTTGGACTATATCCCAAGAAAGGTGCACTTCGTATCGGAGCAGATGCAGATTTTGTAATAATTGATCAGACGCGGGAGGAGAAGATTACAGCGGATTTGATGTTCTCAAAATGTGGCTGGACACTTTATGAGGGGATGACACTGAAGGGTGTACCAGTGATGACATTTTCAAGAGGAGTACAGATATTCAAAGACAATCAATTGACTGCAAAACCAGGACATGGAAAATATCAGGCCATGGGAAGTGGAAACAGACCTAATGGAGATTAGAGCTTTGACAGAACTGAAATTTGTATTTGGAAACCCTCGAGTATGCTCAGGATGTATGACATGTTCTAACACATGTAGTATGCATTACTTCAAAGTGGTTAGCCCAGAACGCGCCCGTAATAGAGTTGTGAGAATTGAGCCAGCTCTCGATTTTCCTCTCTTCTGTCGAAATTGTGAGGATTCTCCATGTGTCAAAGCATGTCCAGAAGAGGCATTGATGCGTACATCAAAGGGAGTTGTGATAGTCAATAATAGAAAGTGTGTAGGTCATGGTGAATGTGTCAAGGCATGTCCATATTTTGCGATCCGCATCCATCCAGATACTGGGAAGGCGTTCAAGTGCATCCAGTGTGGGGAGTGTATCAAACGATGTCCTGCAGATGCAATTTGGTTGACGAATGAGAGTGAGCTCTCTGAGAGAGACAAAGATGGGAGTATGATGGACTTATACGAAAAGCACAAGGAAGAACTCTACGATAAGGAGGGTTGGATATGATCTACGGAGTTGGTGGTCACATTTTATGGGTGAATCTAACGAAGGGGTCTATCGAGAAACGTCCACTAGATGAAGATATGATAAGGGATTACTTGCTGGGTGCAGGGTTTCTTTCAAGAGTTCTATTCGATAACATCCCCAAGGGAATTGACCCTCTCAGCGACAAAAATGTCCTGGGAATCGCTACAGGACTTCTTACTGGCTCAATGTTTCCTCAAGCCTCAAGACATGTTGTTGCGGGCTTATCACCTCTGACCGATGTCTGGGGTGAAAGCCATGCCGCTGGATTCTGGGGAGCTGAGCTGAAGTTTGCTGGTTATGATGCAATTGTCTTCACAGGTGTATCCTCAAATCCAGTATATCTCAACATTAAGGATGATGATGTAGAACTCCTAGATGCTGAGGGCACAGGAATCTGGGGAAAGGATGTGTTTGAAACTGATAACATTCTCAAGACCAAGCATGGAAAAAGGTGTAGAACACTTTCAATCGGACAAGCTGGAGAGAACCTCGTTAGATTTGCTGCTGTCATGAATGATAGAGACCGAGCCTCTGCACGTTCTGGATTGGGTGCAGTAATGGGATCAAAAAAGATCAAAGCGGTTTCTGTACGGGGTACTGGAAAGCTCGAGGTTGCTGATCCTAAGAACTATCTGAAAGAGATTGATGTGTTTCACAGGAGAATGATGGAGAATCCCTTCACTCCTGGAAGAATCAAGTATGGCACCACAAGCCTTGTTGAACTGATGCAACATATTGGGAGATTACCAAGCTATAATATGAAACAAGGAGTCTTTGAGGGATTTGAGAAAATAAGCGGTGATGCAATCAATCAGAAATATCTAGTAAAGGCCAGAGCTGATTTTTCATGTTTGCAACGTTGTGGACGCTACACAGCAGTGAGAACTGGCCCCTATGCATTTGAGGGCGGTGCACCAGAGTTCGAGACCCAGTCATCCATGGGTTCTCGATGTGGGAATGACAATCTTGAGTCTGTGCTCTTCGGACATCATCTTGCCAACCAGTATGGAATGGATACAATATCCTTAGGGGCTACGATCTCTTGGGCAATGGAAGCTTGGGATGAGGGTCTGCTGACTGCTGATGATACTGGTGGGATTGACCTCAGCTGGGGAAACCATGAAACTGTTGTAAGCTTAACACGAATGATAGCTCTCCGAGAGGGGTTTGGAGATGTGCTTGCAGAGGGTAGCGCACGAGCGTCTCAGAGGATTGGTAGAGGAACTGAGAAGTTCGTTATGGCAGTGAAGAAACAAGAGATTGCTGGACAGGAACCACGTGCGCAGAAATCGATGGGACTCGCCGCTGTGACTGCTGCCCGAGGTGCCGACCACCTCTACTCGTTCCCTGTTCTTGATGAAGCGGGTTTTGATGATGATATAAGAGAACGTTTCGGGGAGGAGTACCTACCAGAGATGGCAGACCGATTGAACCC
>JAEOUL010000061.1 GCA_016839345.1 Candidatus Thorarchaeota archaeon
AGAGTATTGGTTGTTCAGAACTGATATGAATCCGTTGAAGAAAATGTCAATCACAGTGACATACTCAATGCTAGCTACTAGAGCATTCGAAAACAGATGATATGAGAGTACAAGTACATCTATTCGATCGTATATCCATCATTTGCCTCACAGAACTTCAAGTAGACCTCCATGGCGTTCCAGCTGAAAACGAAAGTACCTGGCAGAGGTACAATTGAAGATATTGGACGACCATCAGGCATGTTACCAAAATCTGTTGTTTTCCCCTCAAATTCCACTCTCTTTGGTTTATCGGCTAGTAGCTTTTTCATGGTGGCTATGATTGCTTTGTGCTTTTCCCCATCAATTAGGTATTTGTCATTCATATGTCCTCTAAATCGATCCTCGTCTGTGAGCATAGGAGTGTAATTGCATACAATGTGCCAAAGTGGTCTCCACATCCAGACATTGATGGCAAAGTATTGTCCATCTTTAGATTTGGGGTTGATTCCATACAGTTCATGAGTCATGCCTTCCAACTCCAGTTTTTGCTATATCTCTGAACCTTTTATTTTCATCGAATTTATTAGGTCAAAACAGAGTCAATTCTTCGGTGGGCAGTAATGTTTAATGAGGATAAGAAACGACCAGAACTCTTCCAGCATGTAGTTGATCCTTACATCGCTGTGAAGGAAGCAGAATCATTTTTGAAAAAAGGGAACCTTGCAGAAGCTGAAGAAGCTCTCAATGCAATATTATCAGCAATCAATCAAGAAATGCAACAGCCTAAAATTGATGGTAAGAATCCTCCAATCTTCGACTATCACCCAAAGGTTTGGAGAACATTCGCAAAGCTCTCAAAGGAGAAAAATGATGAGATCAATCATGTTATTGCAAACGGAATGGCAAATATGACTGAAGTTCGACTCGAGGAAACTGTAAGAATTGCGAAAGAGGAATTTACCTCTGTTGCGGGAGGTAAACGGTCTGCAGATAACTGGTTCAAGACTGCACAGTCCTTAGAGAAACAAGGACTTATTGCGGAGATGGTATACTGCCTCTCAGAAGCTTACAAGCTCGACGATAAGAATGAAGAGATTACCAAACATCTGGTAGTTCAAATGATCAATGCTCGCCTTTACGAACGGGTAGAAGAGATTACTAAAAAGTGTATGAAGAAAGGTTGGAAAGATTCCTTCTATAAAGAGACCCTTGCTATCGCTCTTGTCTTTCAGAAAAAGTATGAAGAGGCTGCCAAGCAGCTTAAGGAACTTACCGATCATGACCCCTCTAAAGGAATGCTTTGGCAATTGCAATCTCTCGCTTACGGTAATCTAGGACGCAATAGGGAAGCTGCTGATGCGTTAAGAAAAATGATCGACCTTAATTTTCAAGGTGTACAAGCAAGACGAATACTAAACGAGCTTGAATCTATCAAGATTGATGGAGGCACCCCAGGATTGACGATGAGAGTTCCCACCGCAGCATCTGTAGAACGTTCAGATGATGATTCCGTTGTGACAAGGGATGACCACATGATTATGAAATTACTCATGGATAAAGGAGCGGTATCTGAAGCGACAGGAATGGGACCTCTTGCAAAAGATGGTAACTCGTGGATGAATGCAGTACTTGATAATCTGGTCGCTAAAGGATTCGTTGTCTTTCCAAAATCAAGAAAAGCATATCTCACCGAGAAGGGCATTAAGAAACTACAAGAAATGTAGAAAAGTGATAATGTATTAGGATTTGATTCTGAGTTCCTATTCTCATCTTCTGTTTCTCCACGAGTAAGATTAATAGATATTCATGCAATCAATTGAAAAATGACATCGTGGATAGAAAGGGATGATTCTTAGATGGAAAATTACGAGGGAAAAATCGATTCATTTCGTGAACTGACTGAAAAACATCCGGATAATCCAACTGCGTGGTATAATCTTGGCGCAGTTCTGGTACTTTCAAAAAGATATGTGGAAGCACTTCCCGCTTTCAGGAAAGCTACTCAACTTAACCCAAGAGATGCTGAATCTTGGACAAATCTGGGATCTTGTCTTGGTAAATTGGGGAGATTTGAAGAAGCTATTGAACCCATGAAAAAAGCTATCGAAGTTGATCCCAATTTAGCAACAGGTTGGTTCAATCTTGGTAGAATCTATGATAGTACTGGAAGAAACCAAGAAGCAGTAGTAGCATATCAGAAAGCGATTGAACTCGACCCAAATGATGCCTCAATTTGGTCCAATCTTGCTACGGTATTTAGTACTATGAATAGACTAGACGAAGCAATTGCAGGGTGTAAGAAAGCTGTTGAACTAGATCCAGGAAATGCGATGTACTGGTATAATTATGGAAATACACTATTGACAATGAAGAGATACGACGAAGCTATATCGATGTACAAGAAAGCCACAGAACTTGACCCAAATTATGGACCTGCATGGTGTAATTTTGGACTAGCCCTTCGATCGTTAGGGAAAGATGATGATGCAATTGTTGTCTTTAGGAATGCAGCCAGTCTTGATAATCAAGACATAATTGCATGGGAAAACTTGGGTAATATCTATGGGCGACTCGAAAATTATGAACAATCAGTTGTTGCATATCGAGAAGTAGTCAAAATAAAACAGGATGATGCACAAGTTTGGATGGCATTTGGGCATGGTCTTGGTAAAATCGGTAGAGTCGAAGAAGCAATTGATGTATTAAAAAAGGCAGTAGAATTAGACTCACAACTGGCACCTGCATGGTACACTCTTGCATTAAACCTCCGAAGTTTAAAACGCAACGAGGAAGCGCTCATTGCTTTCAAAAGAACAAGTGAACTTGATCCTGGCAATCCCCTGATGTGGGCAAAATTCGCTGGCACATACTTTGATTTGGGGATGAATAAAGAAGGATGCAAGGTACTTCAAGAAGCAAGAAAGAGAGCTCACGCTGTACCAGGACTATCCAAGCTGGTTGAAGATCTACATAACAACCTCTGCAAATGAGAAACAGAATTCCCACGCAATCCTTTTCTGAGAGTTACTCCAAGAGAATGGGATGAGGGCACAATTCCATGCCAGTCGTCTTGACCTACACAAAACTTGATGGTAGCAATCAAAAATCAGGTATCGATGAAGAAGTCACTAAAATTGGTTTCAATTTTGATAATATGATAACAATCGATCTAACAGGCATCGATGCATGTAAGAATCTTCAGCACCTCGAAATACAGGGGAAAAATCTTCAGACACTTGACTTCTCCCCTATCAAATCTTGCAAGAGCCTTCACACTCTCGCAGTAGGTGGAGAAAGTCTGCAGACAATTAACCTCACCTCTCTGGACTTGTGTGATAACCTTCGGGAACTTTGGATTGTTGGTCATGAGCTTCAATGTATTGATATTTCTCCTCTTGGTCAATGTGAGGGTCTCCAAATCTTAGGAGTAGGAGGATCAAAACTTCCTGAGATTGACCTTTCTCCCCTTAATTCCTGTAGCAATCT
This sequence comes from Candidatus Thorarchaeota archaeon, assembly GCA_016839345.1. Next base: position 3,469 of record JAEOUL010000061.1, read on the forward strand.
ATCGGAGCTACGGATTGGTCTGACCAATATTCACTCACTCAATATTTCACCACTTGATTCATGTAGCAATTTACGAAAACTCAGATTAGGTTGGAACAAATTACAGACCATTGACCTTTCACCTCTCAGCTCCTGTTCAAACCTCCAGATTCTCAATTTCCAAAAGAATGAACTGCAGACTGTTGACCTGAGTCCACTCAAAGGAGCTACAAAACTAGAGCTCATAGACTTGTCTAGGAATCAACTCAATGAGATTGATCTGTCAGCTCTCTCTAACTGCACTTCTTTAAAGGAACTTCTTTTGGCGGAGAATAGACTTCAAACCATTGACCTTGTTCCTCTTTGGTCTTGCACAAATTTGCAGAATATCAATCTAGCACACAATAATATCCAATCTGTTGATTTCACACCAATCTCTCATATTCGAGGATTTTCATTCGATGAAACCTGCAATGGATTCTCGTGGATACCAGTAGGGCATAAAATTGCCTAT
>JAEOUL010000062.1 GCA_016839345.1 Candidatus Thorarchaeota archaeon
AGAGGATGCCATTTTTAGTCGAGACAAGCGGGAGAAAATCAAGATTCCTGGAGTAGGCGAAGTTATTACTGCATTTGAGAATGAGTTCCAACAACATATTGACTTGATAAGAAAGAAGCAGTACCGGAAATTCCTTGAGGAAGTGAATAGAAAAATAGACTTCGATGTTGAAGCAGTACTTATTGAATTCAACAAGAGCGTCGAAGAATTAGGGAGTGAAAATCTAACCGATGAACTATCAGCTAATTTCCTCATCGGACCAATAAGAACTCATTTGCACATACGAGAATTCGATGAGTGCATCTATGAGATCAAGCACGAAGCTATCATTCGATTAAAAACTGATAATGCAAAAGAAATCATCAATGAGAGAATTGGAGACTTCTTCTCAAGGAATGAACCCTGTGTATCAATGCTTCACAATCTTGCTTTATTGAAGTATATCACATTTCTGTATGGTTCTAAGGAAACCCAATTGAAAGTAGTTCGAGTCTTTGATCAATATTGTGAAGAGCTGGCATCTAAGCTATCTGATCAATAGATCACTCCTTACTCGACCCAGAAAATCTGAACGTAGGTAGCTTCATACCTGGAACTAAGCCAAATGGAGGTAGACTGTTAAATTTGGAATGTTCACCAATAATATCGATATTTTTGAAGAATCTTGGTATCTCATCAGTGAATCTCAACGTCCTCAATGGATACTTCACTTCACCATCCTCTATATACCATGTCCCATCTCGGGTCAGTGCTGTAAGGACTCCTTCGGTTGGATTTACTGGATTCATATAATGGAAATGAGTCACCAGAACACCTCGTTTTGTTTCTGATATCATATCTTCAACTGATGCATTTCCTTTTTCTACAATTACATGTCTTGGAATAGGCTCAGCAGGACCCCACCATTTTGCATGGTTACCAGTACTCTCGACTCCATCCTTACCACCAGTCATTGTATCATAAACAAGATTTTTTACAATGCCTTCCTCAACAAGATCGATCTTTTGATGATGTACTCCTTCATCATCAAAGAGAGAAGCACTGACTAGACGAGAGTCTAATGCATTGTCAGATATAGTAAGTTTCTCGGAGAATACATTCTCACCAATTCGGTCTCGTAGATAGGTCATGTACTCCTGATGGCGTCTTGCTCCAAATCCAAGCATAGTAGTATAGAACATCAATCCAGCTACAGCAGCGGGTTCTAGAACTACTTCATATTCACCCGGTGATAAATCCTCTAATCCTAACCCATCAGCAGCCTTCTGGGCGGCGACTCGTGCTACATCTTCTACATTGAGGTCTTGTATATCGCGTCGTGCATCAGATGACCAACCAGTAGCCTCTTCCTTACAATCTCTTGCTATCACTGTGATCTGAGTGGCTGCAGTTGTTGTCATTTCATATCCCTCACCACCGAGAGAGTTAACAACTACTCGCTCTGAAGTTGTATTCTGGATAAATCCAGCAACAGCTTCTACTCTTTTATCGATGCTATGTGAAGAGTCAATTGCTAGCGTAGCATACTCAGCGCGTAATTCAGGAGATGTATTATATGTGTCCTCGCAGACTAACTCATCGGAATTAAATTTAGTATAGTAGCTCTTCTTTGTCGGGAGTGAAATGAAGTCGCTATTATCATGAGAGATCCGAGCTAATGCAACAGCTTTTGTTACCGCTCGTTTTATGTCAGTATCTTCAAAGACCTCAAATTCAACAGCTCCACTCTTCTTCCCAAAGTAGAGAAGGACTTGGACATTAGCATGATGCTCTGCAACATTTTGGTCAATGATACTATTGGCTAATCGGGTCAAGCCCATAGTTCTTAGAGTGACAGTAGCTTGGGCTTGGGAAGCACCTTGAGAAATTGCTTCATTGAGAACTAGTTCTGCTTTTGATAGGAGAAGATCTCTATTCTGTTTCATCCTATTTCCCTCCCATGATTCCAATTCTGACATTGTGGAATCGTGCTGTTCCACATCCATGTCCGACATACATAACCTGTCCAGGTTGACCCTTACCACAATTTGGAGTCCCCCAGACTCGCCAATCATCTTTCGATGATGCATCCATAGTCCCCCAGAATTCAGGGGTAATACCAGTGTAAGTTGGATTCTTAATCAACTCTCCAATCTCACCATTCTTGATTTCCCAAGCTATCTCAGTACCAAATTGAAAGTTGATGCGTTTGTCATCGATACTCCAGCTCTTGTTTGTAGACATCAGAATGCCATTCTTTGTATCCTCGATGATTTCGTTCCTCTTCCAATCAGTAGGCTCTAGATTGATATTGACCATTCTAATGATTGGAACTTTTTGTGGATCATCTGCCCGCATCACTCCGGAACTCTCTTCAAGACCAATCAGAGCGGCGGTTTCTCTAGAGCTTTGGTATCCCACGAATAGTCCGTCCTTTATTAGCTCAACACGCTTCGCTTTGACTCCTTCATCATCATAACCAAAAGTTCCGAGTCCACCTGGATTTGTTGAATCAGCAACTATTGTAACATACTCACTGCCATATTTCAATGAGTTCAGGAGATCAACGGTCATGAAGCTAGTTCCTGCAAAAGCAGCTTCTGTTCCAAGAACTCTATCTAATTCCGTGGGATGTCCACAGCTCTCATGAATCTGAAGCATTAACTGGTGACCATCTAAAAGAACAGTTGCTTTCTCCGTAGGACATTGTTTGGCATTAGTGAGAGCAATAGCCTCATCTGCAATCCGTTCAACATTTTCTAGTAAATCTCTGGATTCAAAAAACTCATACCCACTAGTGGAGAAATCACCTCTGAATGAGCCAGGATAGGAGCGTCGTTGTGGTGGTGAACCCGGAGACATAGCCATGCATGAGAATCCACCTCCGCAAAATATAATCTTCTGAGTGATATATGCTCCTTCTGTGCTGCTAAAGATCTTATCCTCAGAATGCCCCCTATAATCAGCGTTTGTAAACTTGATAATGCCGGGATTATATTCTCCTAATCTCTTGTCAACTTCCATCAATAGGTCAACTTTTTCTTCGATGGGAATTTTAAACGGATCTTTTTTGATGGGAGTTGCATATTCATCAGTCACCGCCTTCACATCAACCAGTTTAACAGGTGTCTTTCTAGTCGAACCTGAAGCTTTTGCAATTCTTACAGCAAGTTCAGCAACCCTCTTGACCTCTTCCTTTGTGAGGTTATATGAACCTGCAAATCCAAATCCTCCTTGAGCAAGACAACGAATACCAAAACCAATAGTCTCACGCAATTCAAGAACTGATACATTTCCTAGCTTAACAGAGATGTCCTCATCTCGAACAGTGACTATCCGGATGTATGCATAGGATGCTCCGAATTTTCTACAACTATCAAGGGCAAATTCAACTATGTCTTTCAATAATCTGACACCGAATTGAAAGATTCAGCCGCGAGATAATACTCTTCCTAATCAATAGAAAATTTTGCTACAGAAATTTAGTCTATTGGTAATTCATCTGATGTTCCGAAGGCTTTGAAAATTAAAGCCATTGATAATCCAATGTAGAATAATATGAAGATGAAATTGGCCATCACAATGGGACCTGTGAATTCGTTTAGAATGAAGGAACCATAGTTGTATCTATCTAATCCAGTCACATCACTTATAGTTTGAATTGTGAAGGACATAGCTGGATAGCACATTATAGCTAGAAAGATATAGACCAATCTTTTTACCCAAAAATGCTC
>JAEOUL010000063.1 GCA_016839345.1 Candidatus Thorarchaeota archaeon
ACCAAGACCTTACCAGCCCTGAATGGTGCACGAGTTGCTAGTGCCCGTAAGTTCCTGCTAGACAATGAACTCATCGAGATTCAGAAGGAAGGAAATGAGATTATCCATATCCTAACCTCAAAGGGAAAGAAACTAGGCAATCATCTAAGTGCAATCTCAGACTTCATTGTCAAAGATCTAAAATGGCAACGTTAGATAGTGTCTATCATATAATCTAGGGTCCTGCAATGAATTCACTAGATCATACCGTCTATTTCGAGTTAATCTTAGCTCTGATCTGACCGATGAAATTACCAATTCCTACCCACAATCGAGAGAGTCCGTCTTTTATTCGAGTTCCTAATTGTTTGATGGCGTCAGGAACTTTATCCGGATTTAACCAAGCAAAAAGGATAATGAAGAATACAACGAGGAATGCTCCAACCGCTACTACAGGACCTATATTTGCAGGCGTATCTGGAAAATCGGGACCATCTGTTGTTTCAGTCGAATCAGTTGCGGTAGTATCAGAAGTCACTGTATCGGTTACAGAATTTGTTGCTGTTGAACTTGTGACAATCAGCCATTGCGTGAAGTAATCTGCTTTCGATTCTGTTGCGGTTACTGTGAGATTATCTCCCACATTAGCTGAAACATCGAATGTATCATATTCGTACCAAGAATAAGTCTGATTCACATAGGTCCGATTGAGAATAGATATACCATTACGCCATATCTCAATAGTTTCTACAAAGTGAGTCTTTGTGTTTGATGAATAGTGTGATACATTCACAGTAAGCAGTTGGGAATTGAATTCATATGTAAGTGACATATCAGTTATGTCAGTTGCCGTAACTGGAGTTACAGGGAGGGCTAATACAAGTAATGTGATAGCAATGACTAGAGTTCTTTGTGCTGTCCCTGATTTCACATTCATTATCTTCACGAAAACAAGAGGCAATTTTGGCGATAATAAACGTATATCGTCGTAACTTATCGAACAGTATCCATTGATTGCACTGATTACTCGATTGGTTGAACTTGAAATCGTTCAAGTAGCCGTTGGATACGCCCCTCAATAATTGCCTTTTTGACCTCGTTTTCTTCCAATTCCTTCATTTTTCGAAGAACTGTAATAAAATTCGAGCGAGTGGAATATAACTGATTATCAACCGACTTCTCATCATAATTGGACCAGATGCCGCATAAGAGGAAGAAAGGAAACATGACTGCAATACCTGTCAGAACTCCTGGAAGACTGTACGGATCTGTAATTCCTAGACTGTGATCAATGTAAAACATCACAGGCACACCAATAATGAACATTAGCAGGAGTATAATACCTGTGGTTCTGTGGCTTCTCCGATTCCACATGACTTTATGGATGATGAATGTAGCTATATCTTCATTATCGAATCCTTTGACATCATCATCCTCAATAGTAAGGTGGTCCACCCAGTCGTTACCCTTCATTTTCTTCAGGATATGTGTAACAGATTCATTAGCCTCTCTTCTCTTGTAACAAAAATTAGATCCAAGATGCGTTGTTAGGATACTATCAATATCAGAATGTGATATTTCGACAGCAGATTCATCACCTGACTCGTCGTCCATAACTAAACACCACGCAACCATACAATTCCCCCAAAACAAGATAATGGTTTCGTGATACAGTCGTTCTTCTCAAGAATTGAACCCACTTACTGTTCCTATTCCTTTGTAGCTTTCAATGAAAAAATGAGGGGTATCTGGACATCTGGATGATCATAGTACCAGTACCCATCATCCTTCTTCTTCAGGAATGAAAACTGCTGGAATGGAGACTTGTTGAACTCATGAAAGAACTGAATCCGCAAGCCTGCTTCTACGATGGATGATATGATCTTAGCTAGTCCATGTCCCCACTCATAATCGACTAGAGGTTCAATCTTCTTGTGAGATTCTGCATATGACCCATCCACGTCAAACTGGTAGGGTGTATCTTGAGGGAAATAACTTCGAACCATCTTGAACTCTTCTGTATTGTCCCAGTCCATTATCCAGAGATATGGATGGAATTCAGCTATATAGAATATCCCGCCAGGCTTGAGGAAGTGTGCTACAATCTCTGCCCATCTCTTTAGGTCATGTAGCCAAACAAGAACCCCATATGATGTATAGACAATATCGAACTTCTCATCAAGGACTTCTGGTAGATTGTAGATGTTTGCCTCGATAAATCGTGCATCAATCTTGGCCTTCTTTGCGAGATCACGAGAGATGGCAATACCATCACTTGAGAAGTCGACTCCAGTGACGATTGCACCCTCACGAGCCCATGATAGTGCATCAAGACCGAAATGAGTCTGAAGATGAAGTAAGGTCTTTCCTTTAACATTGCCAACTTCCTCAAGCTCTATTGAGTTTAGGGAGGTCTCTCCCTTGAGGAAGGCTTCTGTCTTGTACGTCTTAGACTCTACATTGATGCGTGCAAACTGGTCCCACATTGCTTTGTTTGCTTCATAGTACTTGTCCAAGTCTTTCATACTCATCGACCTAGATGCCTTTTCTAGATGCTACTATGAACTCTTTGGTTGATGCTTTATTCACCTAACTGCTGAGCAAATGTTTTACCAAATTCTAGAGCACGCGAAAGTTCACCGTCCTGTAGAGGACCCTCTCGTCCTAAGACAAGTGCACTAAGGCCAGGAGTGAGAACTTCTGCACCAGGGATTTTCTTCTTCAATTCACCTTCAATCTGCGAATCAGCTTTTCCCACATGACCAGGGGCTTGGTAGGTATCAAAGGATGCAACGAGTTTTGCGCGGAGACCCTTCTTACCTGCGCTCTTAATCGCACCTTTAATGCCACGAGTTGCGCGAAATGCATGGATTGGACCTCCAAATAGGGCACCATCATAGCCTGAGAGATCTTCATTCTCTACATCGTTGATATTGATGACCCTACACTCTGCAAGTCCTGTTTCATTGATTCCAGCAGCAATCTCTCTTCCAAGTTTCTCAGTATTACCATAAGTTGAATCAAAAACTACGAGTACTTTTTTCATAATCATAACCACGTTTTACATTACGTAGAATATGACTGATGAGTTTTAAAATTTAGCAGAAATCGGAATCAATCGGTTTTCCTGAAATTGTCCTGTGCGAAGGCACGAAACTCATTCCCATCAACAATATAGTACGTCCTACTCACATACCCTGAGTAACTCTGTAGGCCAACCTCAATAACAGTCCCATCAGGAAGGCGATGCGCATGTATTGCTTGCCGACTCTTGAAGAAGAAGTTCCGCTCAAGGCCCCACTTCTCATCAGGACCCAGAATTCGTGCAATAGTTACATCTGCGACCTCAGCATCCTCGACCTTGCGATAGATAGTTGGAATTGTAGTGGGTTCAGTGATTGCAATGCCCTTCTTTCTCAGAATATACGTAAGAACAACTGATTCGAGGGATTCCTTTGATTCTTCGTTCTTTTCTTCAGGAGAGCCTGAAAAGAGGGGAGCACCGATGACTTTCACACCTGGTGTTATCTGACGAGAAGTTCCTGTCTTTCGAGCCCACATGGCATTGTCGCGAACAGATTTCGCACGCCGCC
>JAEOUL010000342.1 GCA_016839345.1 Candidatus Thorarchaeota archaeon
CATCTGTGACGAAAGTTGTAGTGAATATATGAGGAGTTCCTTAATGCAGCGATTCGATACGGATCTGCATATTCATTCCCTACATTCAATCAGTGTCAGCAAATCAATGACCATACCAATTCTATCTCAAAGTGCGAAAGAGAAAGGACTTCATCTCGTGGGTACTGGTGATGTAACGCAGCCTGATTGGTTGAATCATCTCAAAAAGCATTTTGATTCTCATGAGGATATTCTGACACATAATGACATATCATTCATTCCAACTGTTGAGATTGAAGATAATGAATCAATTCACCATTTGGTGATTCTTCCGGACTTTGAGGCAGTCGCTAATCTCAGAAATAGTCTTAGTTCACATTCTCCGAATATTAATGATGAGTGGGGTGGACGACCTCGAGTCAATCTCTGTGGGGAAGATCTAGCTGGGCTAGTTCGTGATGCTGGTGGTTTGATTGGACCTGCACATGCTTTTACTCCCTATCGTTCAATCTTCAGAGAGAATAAACACTCTAGTTTGCATTCATGCTATGGAGATGAAACCCCTCATATCCATTTCATAGAGCTGGGACTCTCAGCAGATTCTGAAATTGCTGATTGTATACCTGAGTTAAGGGGTTTGACATATATCACTGCTAGTGATGCCCATTCACCTGCCCCAAACAAGTTGGGGCGAGAGTTCGTTCGTTTTGAAATGGAAGCACCTTCATTCAGTGAACTTCGACTAGCAATAACTCGTCAAAGGAACCGCAAGTCTGCTCTCAATCTTGGATTCAATCCGCGTCTAGGAAAGTATTATCTCTCATTTTGTGAACGATGCCGGAGAACTCTGATTATAGGGGATGGCAGCGAATCCCCTAGCTTTAATGACTTGAATATCTACATCAGTTGTGCAACACACTCTGAAAGGAAACGCCTTCTTGAAGATGTCCAAAGGAGGAAAGTCCTCTGTCCTGCAGATGGAAAAAAGCTCAGATTAGGCGTACGTGATCGTGCAGCAGCTATTGGTGAGGGAATATCGCAATCTCCTGATCATAGACCTCCATATCTGCATATAGCGCCCTTATTAGATATCATTGCCATTTCTCTAGGAGTGAAATCATCATCCTCGAAAAAAGTTAGGAATCTATATGATAAAATGAGAAATCGATTCGGTCCCGAAACACTAATTCTCACTGACATACCATTAGACAGTATCAGAGAGATGAATGAGCGAGTATCAATAATGATACGCAAATATCGTGACAAGACAATTGGATACATTGATGGCGGCGGCGGGCGATATGGGAAACTCATTCCTCCATGGGAGAGTGTTGATCTATGACTGTAGTTAGGGGAATTATTCGTGAAATTGGAAAAAGCCGGACTACGCAGGTATCCCCTAGACGATGGTACGGTTCAACAGATATTGTGGTTCAAAACCAAGAAACTGGTCAGACATATAGTATTAGACTATCAGCCAATGTTATGGATAAATGTAGATTTCTCCCTAGGATAGGGATGAAAGTAATTCTTCATGGATATGTAGAAGCTGCTGAATACGGACTATCAGATTTTGTAGTATCTCGAGTGACATCTATCAAACATGTGGGTGCAGGTGTGCAGAGAGTGCATGAATTAGACTAAGTCATTTCTTTGGTTTAATGATAAACGCGGGTGAAAGTATCCACTGGGACTTGCATTTAGGGCACTTGCTCGGAGCCTTTGATGTGTTTCGTGTCTTGAAGATAAAATGGCATTTACCGCAACTTGCAGGGCGAATCAGGAGTTCTCTACCTTTTCTCTTCATAGATTTAGATATGTGATCAATATCTTCATACACAACTGAGCGACTCTTGATATCAAATTGCACACAGATTTCTTCAGCTGTTATTGGAAACTCGATATTCTGAAGCAGCTCAGCAATGCGTTCTCTTCTCGTTTGCATATCATTATCAGGTCTACCATGTTCTAAAATATATTTTAGACTGTACAGTATTTCGAACATTCTGTACAAAACGTAGAGTCATATCAAGATTCTACATGTTAATTCTTAGGGTAATTCTAATGAGAAACTACAATACCGGTTTATCCGGAAAGGTATTTGCTTCAATTATTGCAGCGGTTGTCATCACTGCAGGAGTTGTTGCTTTAGCTATGTACTATCCCGGTGGGGATGGGGGGACCATTCCTACAGAACCTACTGGTTTGGGAGCAAAAACAGCTGAATTCCTGAACTCGATGCGTGACAATGTCGAGTTTTATTTCATCTGTAACTCAACTCTTGTAAATCAAGACATATCTGACTTCTACGCACAAACACATCCTGATGCCTTTGTAGATGGGGTTAAGATGAACCGCATTTCAACTGGAGGCGATATTAGCGTATTGTTCTCTTCAGGTGTCACAGGTACTGGTCAGATCTCTACAACTGAATGGAATAGCCTGAGCGGTCTAATTGTTGATGATGGTATTGGTCAGATGGAAGAACCAGAAACTCCTCCTGGACCCTATGATTTTCCCACTAGCTTTCCAATTGCACTCTACTTTGCTATGTATTTCAACGATAGTACCTGTTTCCTAGCTGGATACACAAGCTCTGATGGTCTGCTCTTTATCCAGAATGGGACTTGGACAGGGGAGTTCGTGAATGGATGGCCTGTGCACGATACTTATTCAGAAGGAGCTTGGCTGTTAGAAGAGGATCATCTGACAGCTGCAATTGATGCGTTGTACACAGCAATCACAACCGCAGTTGAGTATCCTGAGTGATGAGCCTTTTGCGCTCATCCTCTTTATTTTATTTGTTTTTAGATTTATTTTCCCTTGTGTGAACAGTGAGTGGAGAAACAGAAAGAGACATGGTTGACAAACTTCTGAAAGGACGCACCATGAGCGTATATGCTCTTCTTCTCTCAAATGGAGAAATGGGTGTAAGAGATGTCCAACGTGCTCTAGGTTTTTCAAGTCCAAGTTTGGCTCTCCATCATTTGACAAAACTCACTGAACTTGATTTAGTATCGAAAGATATTGATGGAGTCTACAGTGTGACTCGAACTGTAAGGGTTGGATCACTTTCTCTCTTCATCAAATTTGGGACTCGTCTGTTACCTCGTTTTCTTTTCCTTGCAACCCTATTCACCGTGATGTTAGTTGTTTACCTTGTATTTTTTGTATCTTGGCCATTAACTGGTGGTGACATTATGTTCATTGCTATGAGTATAATTGCCATTCTATTGACTTTTTATGAGAGTAGACATATTTGGCTGCTCAAACCATTCTAATATCTCGGTAAATGTGAGAGGAAGATATAGGTCTAAAAGTGTCAGAGCATAACATATTCGTGTTCAGAAGAAACCAGAACTGGATGAAAGTCCATTGGAGCAGATGAAATTAGAACCTCAGCCCAAACAGGCAAAGAAGCAATCGTATAACGATAGAGTGTGCGCCAAATGCATGGGACATCGTCATCTCTGTGGCATCAAACCATGTCCAATCTTGATTAGGGCCAAGGCTCAGGCGAGGATTGATGATGCATTCACAGGAATGGATCTGACCGGAGCTTCTCCTCCTTCTGTCTTTGTTGGTGAGAGTGGTTATCCAAAGGTCCTAGCTGGGCCTCTTGTACCTCCTGTACGATCTGATGAAGCCAAGTATATGGAACGTCCTGATCATTGGTTGAACAAAACGATTGATGAGATACTGTCACTTCGTTTCAGCCTCGTCAGGACAAAGAAATACA
>JAEOUL010000133.1 GCA_016839345.1 Candidatus Thorarchaeota archaeon
GTCTAGGCATCCTTTGTCTGTTTTGTCCTGACATACCATTCGAGTACTGCAAAGAATAGAAGTGTAATCACTGCTACATTGAAATTCACTAAGCCCTCTGTGACAATAGAAGCAAGCCATGAGGTTAGTACCACTACTAAAACTGTTGCAGTTATTCGCATTATGTAATTGGTCCATTTGTTAGCAGGGTCCTTTGAATTCGGGTCCTGAATTTGTTCCTGACTATATTGTATTGCAATTTCTTCCGGAGTACCAAGATTATCAAGCACTTCTCTAATCAGATGTTTTGGATCGTCACTCGGTCTTTCCCTGATTTTGTCAGACAGCGATTCATGAATATGAATCTTCAAATCTTCGAGCAAATCATCAGTTTCGAAGCCGTCAGGTAATAGTCGCGCTGTATTCTTGATATAATCATTGATTATGCGATTAATCTCATCAGTACTCATTCTTTCAGAGCCTCCAGTTTCTCAAAAATGTCACCTACAATTATTGTCAGTTGACGATAGACTCGGTCTCCTTCACCAGTCAGGACATAGACCTTCCTCTTTGGTCCCGATTCAGATTTCTCTGAGTGAACATTGAGCAGTCGTTCCTTACGTAGTCTGTGAAGGATAGGGTACAACGTACCCTCTTTCACCTGAAGTAATCCATCCGTTCTCTGTTCAAGCTCACGTGCAATTCCGTAACCATGGATTCCTTCTTCATAAAGTTTGACAATTGCTAGGACCGCATATTGAAGAATTCCTCTTCTGATTTCGACTTTCCAGCTTTCTTCAAAGCTCGGTCCCTTTTCCAACTGACACAATCCTCGCGAATGTTTGGCACTTGGATTTTGCCTACATCTCCTTAAGTATGTCTATTTAAACAAAATCAGCATCATGACGTCTACCGGGACGCACACGTCGAAGCTCAAGCCAAAGATTGGAGGAGTATTTTCTTGGTTCTCTGATAAGGAGATAGAAGAAGGATGCGAAGAACCTAAGACATCCACTAAGAATAAGCATGAAGAAAACTGACAAGTATTCACTTCCAAATGTAATAAAGATCAACTGTCCAAAAATGCCTGCCAACAGAGAACCGAAGAGATATACTATTCCTGTGAAAGTATTATAGACAGCTAGGTGAGACCCTCTCTCTTCTTCTGGAGATATATCGTAAATGTATGCAGTGATTGCATTCATAGATGATGCTACACAAAAACCTGCCAATATATTTGCGATGTAGATCATGTAGACATTGTTCGCAAATGCATACATGATTGGTACCAGGAATAGAAGTCCTCTTCCTAGTAGAATCAAAGGTTTTCTTCCAACTCGATCACTTAGGCGTCCGAATGGAACAGTAAAAATTACAATGGATAGAGTCATGATTGCTGAGGCAATAGCTATCTCTAGGATTGAATTTTCTAGCCAATCCCGTTGAACAACGATGAAGTATGGCCAAGCCATCGACATTGCAAAAGAAAAGAACACCGCAACGAAACTAAATCTTCGAAAATCCCCTGGTTGTGAAAGTAAACGAAGTATTGGTGGAAAACCTTTCTGCTCGTTATCAGATTGGTTTTCTTCCTTGAGACGTATTGCTAGAATAGAGGAAATGATTCCTACAATAGCAGTGAGATAGAATGGAATGTAATACGCTTCACGCCAAGCTTCGACTGATGGAAAAATCATTGGACCTAGACTACCAAACACATCCCTCAGAATTTGAATGAGGGCAGGCATTCCTGCAATGAACCCAGAAATCATTGTTGCAGCTAAAGAGGCAAAATTAGTTGCTAGTCCTAACTTTCCCAGTTCATCTCCTCTATTTTCTTCATCCATCAATCCTCCAATCAATGAGAGCCATGTCGGAATTTGTATACTAAAGAGAATCGATTGGATTGCATAGAGAACTATCATATCCACTGGAGCCGCAGCCCAAAGAAACAAGAAAACAACAAAGAGTCCAGATGCAGTACCAAAGGCTACGAAAGCCTTCCTATGTCCAACCTTGTCAGATGTTGCACCCCACACAGGTTGGAGAACTGTCGGTGCTACATTTCCTACGCTGCGAAAAGCACCCAACTCTGCAAAATTTTTCATTCCATACAACGCATTCTGCATGTCAACAAGATATGCCTGGAGGAATGGTGAATGGAGACCTACAGCGAACTGAGTAAGTGCTCCAACTAGGTAGGCACTTACAGGTAATTTCTGAAGATGATATCTATTATTTTCAGTCGTTTCTTCAATATCTGCCATTCTATACAGAGGCTCTTTGCCGTCCTATTAACTGTAATTCTTCTGTCATGAGCTGACCGTCATTGTTAATTGCATAGTTTCTGTATTTCTCGCTGGTTGTGAGAGCTGGAATTGCTCGATGAATCTGTTTACAAGAAAAGGATGGAACTGGTACAGAAGCACATCGAATCCGTTAGTGCTGATTTTGCCTTTCTCACTCCGACTCCAAGTTTTCAATACTTGGCTGGGTTTGAATATCAAATGAGGGAGCGTCTACTTGCACTTGTGATTCGAAAGGATAAAGATCCTATAATTATCTCTCCCGCTTTCGAGGTATCTGATCATTCTTCTCATACTTGGATCAGTGATTTTCTATTATGGGCTGAGGATGAAAATCCCTATACAAAAATTGCAGACCTGATAGGTTCTAACAAAGTCGTACTCTTTGATGACTCCACACCCCTTGGTGTTTATTGGTCATTAGAGAAAGCAATGGGAGGATTCAAGGATACAGCATCAGTTACTCCTCTCATTGATGGGATGAGAATTTCTAAATCTGACACTGAGATTGAGCTTATGAAGAAGGCTGGACGAATAATAGGAGAAGCTATATCGAAAGCTTTTGCGGAAACAAAACTCGGTATGACTGAGGTTGATGTTCAACAGATTGTGCAAACAGAGATCAGACGACGAGGAGCAACTCCCACCTTTGCTGCTGTGCAATTTGGTGAGAATAGTGCACGTCCTCATGCGTTTCCAGGAAATAGAGAGCTAATGAAAGGAGATGTGCTCTTGATGGATTGCGGATGTTCTGTTCAGGGATACAACACAGACATGACCCGTGTTGGTGTTGTTGGAGAACCTACTGAAGAGATAACACGTGTTCATTCAACAGTGCTTTCGGCGCTGCAAACTGCGCTAGAGAAAATCAAGTCAGGAATGGCATGTGGTGCTGCAGATGGTGTTGCTAGAAGAGTAATTGAAGAAGCAGGATATGGTGATGATTTCACACATCGTTTAGGTCATGGCATCGGCCTTGAAGTCCATGAACCTACATATATTGTTCGTGGGAGTTCTGAAACATTAGTAAATGGGATGTGTCATATTATAGAACCTGGTATCTATTTGGAAGGAAAATTCGGAATTCGGATAGAAGATCTTGTGTGTATTCGAGAAGACGGTCCTGAGTTATTGACATTTACATCTAGGGATCTCATTCAGCTTAATCTTTAGACTTATCTTCGGGTTTTTCTTCCTCTGTGGAAGTTTTACCCAAGATTTCATCCATCTTTTTCCTGTCTTCCTCAGAAAGGTTTTGCATAGCTTCTGCTGATTGTCTAAGCATCTGGTTCATGATTATCGTATAGACGATTGGGAGTGATGAAACTGTTTCTATCCTCTCTTTGAACTCTTGTTCAGCCAAACTTCGAGCCTCTTGGAGTGCTTCTTTACTCACTTCACCCTGACCCACGCCTGGACAGTCTTTTGAAATGAGGATGTATTTTTCTCCAGTGTATTCCAATGGATATGTCTGACAAGAGATTGGGCGAGAGTATCTAATTTCACAGGCATTTGCACCTTCATTATAGAAAATACACGCAGTTGTTTCGGAGTCACTTTCAAGTGGTTTGCGTAATATCTCAATACGAATCAAGTCTTCTTCAGATTTTGGTAATGTTAGAGTCAATCCAGGAAGTATATTCATCAAGTAGCCCTGTTTTGTCCATCTAGCAATGTCTCCATGTGTAATATTGACCGTTGGCCTGATATGACAAGCTTTCGTTTCGCACTTTTGTTCAAGACATTTGAAGTTGTACTTTTCTTTCTCTGTCATGTCATCACCATGAGCTCTGACTCGGGGCGGTTGTTTCTACGAGTTCTCTTTAACATTTTCGAAACGAACCAATGACAAATGTACCGGCGCCGAGAGGTTTTTATTCACTCAGCCAGCGATTAATACAACTCTCCGGAGTAGACTTTTGTTAACACTCGGAGTACTCAAAATGACTGAGTGGTATAGTAACGATATCGATTACGCATTGCAGCAACTGAACACCTCAATGGAGGGTCTCTCGAGCAATGAAGCAGACGCACGATTGGCCAAGTATGGTCCAAACGAACTCATAGAGACTGGAGGTATCAGTCCCCTTCGTATGTTTCTGGAGCAATTCACTGACCCAATGGTCATCATTTTGATTATTGCCATTGGAATCTCGCTGATGACATCTTTTCTTGATCCCACCCATGGCGAAAGTGGCGTCATTGATGCCATCGTTATTTTTGCTATTGTCATTTTCAATGCAATATTTGGGTTTGTACAGGAGTACAAATCCGAGCAAGCTCTAGAGGCTTTGAAAAACATGGCTGCTCCAAAAGCTCGTGTGATGCGGGATGGTCTCTGGACAGTTGTTGAATCTAGAAATGTTGTGCCTGGAGATATCATTGGATTTGAAGCAGGAGACAGAGTTGCAGCAGATGGTAGAATGGTCTATGCAGTAGGCTTCTCTGCTGATGAAGCTCCTCTTACAGGAGAGTCAATTGCCGTAAGAAAAATGGTTGATCCAATTCATCTTAGAAGTCCAGTTGTTGGTGACATGAAGAACATGGTCTTTTCTGGCACTACAGTTACAGCAGGCAAAGGTCAAGCAGTTGTGACTTCAACAGGAATGCTGACTCAATTTGGTAAGATTGCTGAGCTAGTTCAAGAGAGCGAGAAGGATATGACTCCCCTCCAAATGGACTTGGATGACTTAGGAAAGAAATTGGGATTGTTAATCATAGCACTCTGCATCATTGTTTTTGGTGCAGAGATTATGCAGCATGTAGCAGCTAGTACAATGGAGGCTTTGTTGGCTGCTATCGCCCTTGCAGTATCTGCAATCCCTGAAGGTCTTCCAGCTGTTGTTACAATCACGCTAGCAATTGGAGTCCAACGGATGGTCCAAAGAAATGCAATTGTGAGAAGACTTCCCTCTGTTGAAACCTTGGGTTCTACCACAATTATCTGTTCAGACAAAACTGGTACTATCACGAAAAATGAAATGACTGCTACTACCCTGTTTGTCAATGGAATGACTGTTTCTGTTAGTGGAGTAGGTTATAATCGATCTGGGTCGTTCACACGTGCAAGTGAGGAGTTTCAAGCATTGAGTGACCCTCATGTTGTGAAACTACTTGAGATTGGACAGCTATGTTCTAATTCACTTCTGCAGCCTGATATTACCGGAAAAGCAGATTGGAGTGTTGTTGGTGATCCTACTGAAGGTGCACTTCTTGTTCTGGCTGAGAAAGCCGGTAAATCCTATGAAGCAACACTTACTGAATACTCCGAAATAACCGAGATATCCTTTGATTCAGCTAGAAAACGGATGACTTCAATTAATCAAACTGTTACAGGTGGATTGGTAGCTTGTTCAAAGGGTGCTCCTGAGGTTCTCCTCCCCTTATGTACACATATCTATGAAGGTAATCAGGTTCGTCCACTTTCAGAAAAAGAACGAAATTCCATCATTGAGATAAATGCTGGTTTTGCTGAGAATGCACTACGAGTTCTTGCATTTGCCTACCGACCTCTCCAAGAAGAGATTTCTGACTGGGAACCTGAGAAAATTGAGCGGAATCTCATTTTTGTGGGACTAGTAGGAATGATTGATCCCCCAAGGGATGAAGTGCGTGATGCGATACGGATCTGCAAAATAGCAGGAATCCGTCCTATTATGATAACTGGTGATCACAAACTCACTGCACGTGCCGTGGCTGTTGATGTTGGTTTAATTGACCCAGAAGGAGAAGTTCTAAGTGGAACTGATTTGGACCAACTGTCACCTAAGGAATACACTGAAGCAGTCAAACGATGCAATGTGTTCGCACGTGTTGCACCAGAACATAAACTCCAGATTGTCAGCGCACTCAAATCACATCATGAAGTAGTCGCCATGACTGGAGATGGAGTGAATGATGCACCTGCCATTAAGACGGCAGATGTTGGGATTTCCATGGGGATTCGAGGTGCTGACGTTACAAAAGAAGCATCTGATGTCATTCTTACTGATGACAACTTTGCCACTATTGTATCCGCAGTAGAGAAAGGAAGAGAGATCTACTCAAATATACGAAAATTTGTCAGATTCCTACTCGCTGCGAACTTTGATGAAGTGTTTTTAATATTCACAGTTATTATGCTAGGGTTGCCCCTGCCCATAACTGCAATTCAGATTCTTTGGCTTAATCTCGCGACTGATGGTTTTCCAGCATTAGCACTAGGAGTAGACCCTCCTGAATCTGGAGTAATGGATCGACCACCTCGAAAACCTGGGACAAAGATGATGGATAAAGGAATGGCGTCATTTATCGTCATCGCAGGGCTTACAGCTTTTCTCGCTTCAGTTACCGTTTTCATGTGGTCTCTGCAAGCTTACGGAGGTTGGATTCCAGGTCTAACAGGTCCTGTGATTGACTGGCAAACAGATATTTCAACTATAACAGGTCTGTCTTGGGAACATGTTTTGGCACATGCACGTACAGCAGTGTTTGCTAGTGTTGTCTGTTTCGAGCTTCTATTTGTTTGGAATTGCAGGGATGAGTATCATCCAGTCTGGAGAACTGAGATTAAAGGATCGAAGGTTCTGATGGGTGCAGTGATACTCTCAGTGATACTAACAATCCTGACAATCTACTTCCCACCGATGGCGGGTCTTTTTGAGACTGTGCCAATCAATCTCATAGACTGGGGCGTGATTGTATTAGCCTGTCTTCCAGCTCTCTTGATTCCGCCGCATATTATATTCGGCCGTTTTCGAAACACAAAAGAAAAGCTGGATTAGGATGGTAGACGCGTGTCAAGCCAACTATATAGGTCTCCAAGAACTTGGTCTCTCTCTGGTTCTTCATGAATCTCATGATACAGTCCATCGTAGAGCTTCCATGTTTTATCAGCTGAGGCTAGGTTGTCGAAGAACTTGTGGTTCGTTTCATGGTTTACAACCTTGTCATCTCCTGCTTGCTGTAGTAGGACTGGCATGATAATTCTTGGTGCTGATTCGAGGGCATCTTTGGCAGCCTTGAGAGCTTCGACTCCAAAACGTGCAGTGCCACTATCAAACCTCAGAGGATCTGTTTCATGACGTTTAACGGTATCTTGATTACGACACATATCTGCATAGTCCACTCCAGTTGTGAAATATCGCTTAACATTAAGAATTGACAAAAAATTGCCAGCAATCTTCTTTCCAATGCCTATGTCCAATTTCTGACCCATTGCGGGACTTTGCAATATTAGACCATCAACAGTTCTAGGGTATCTGATGACATAACGAACAGCATTGATTGCTCCCAATGAGGAACCAAATAGGTAGGTGATCTTGTTGAGGTATCGATCCTTTGCTTGCATTACGAGATTTTGAATATCCTCAATATACTCGTCAAAACTCATAACGTGACCCTTTAGTCCCGAATAGTGTCCAAAGCCTCGCAAATCCGGGATGAATGCTGTCATCCCATGATTTGCAAGATATTCTCCTACTGATACAAAATCTCCAGCGAGGCTTCCAAACCCATGAAGTAGAATCACGAGCGCTCTTGGTTTGTCATCATCAGGTCGGTAGACGGCCATGAACATTCGAGTACCATCGAACCCAATATACTTGCTCTCTTCATACTTCATATCAACCACAATCCGTAATTCAGCTTAATCCGCTATTTATCTTCGTATGAAAACAAGAGCGTGACTGACCCTATTGGGCCAGTCAGAGATTGGGAATTAGAATCTGTTTGGTTTTGGTGTCTCACCGGAGTAGTCGTAGAAACCCATACCTGATTTACGACCTATCCACCCAGCTCGAACCATCTTCCTGAGGAGAGCTGATGCTCTGTACTTGCTGTCCTTGAATTCCTCAACGAAGTAGTCACTGATATAGAGCAATGTATCCAGCCCGACAAAATCAGCAAGTGTAAGTGGACCCATTGGCCAGTTAAGACCCAGCTTGATAGCAAGGTCCATATCCTCAACTGTTGCAATGCCCTCCTGGATTGCAAAGATTGCTTCATTGATTGCAGGAACTAGTAGCCGATTTACAGCAAATCCTGGAGCTTCATTGACTAAAACTGTCTTCTTTCCCACCTTGTGAGAAACATCTACGATCACTTTGACCGTCGCATCATCTGTGGCTTGACCCTTGATGATTTCAAC
>JAEOUL010000343.1 GCA_016839345.1 Candidatus Thorarchaeota archaeon
GTAGCTAACTGTACCCTGCTTTGAACGATATATAATTCCCTGCTTCTCAAGCTCAACAATAGCATTGTCGAACTGTTCCTTTGTCATTCCTGATTCTTCAGCAGTTGTGAGTAGATCATTCAGAGGTACATCTTTTCCAACTTTCTCGGACATCCTCTGCAGGAGTAGAAGGATTTTGCTACTTGGAGGTATAGTTGGATCTAGTGGAAGATCATCACCATCTACTTCTGCAACTGACTCTGATTCTGCTTTAGACTGCTTTTGAGCTCCCAGTAGAGCTGCCATTAAAATTGATTTGTCCTCTCCGCTTACAGTGTGAGTATTATTACTCGTAGTTTTTGATGAGATATCAGCTAGAGTGAACCCAACCGGTTGGTCATCAGATTCAGCTTCTGCATCTACCAAATCATCTTCAGTGACCCTCTTCATAATTTCATGCATTGGGTCAACCTGTTTCATATCAATTCCTAACCATCCAGCATTCAGGTCTTTATTTGTCTCAGCTGCCCTGAGTAGTTGTGTACGATATTGCTTCTCTAATTTCACTCTCTGGTCTTTGATTGATGTATCATAACATTTCTCTGAGCCTAGAATTAAGAGTGTTCGTTCAGCTCGAGTCCTCACTCTGTCATGTGACTCCTTAACGAGAAAACTGAGTATCTTCGATAAAGCTGAGAATTTAGAATCTCGAACGTTTAGATTGTCCAATAATGCTTGCTTCACTTGCCAATTGGGATCTCCAACAAGTTCCATTATGAAACCGGATGTCGTCTTGATTCCTGAAGCAGATACAGCTGCAGCTATCTCGACTCTCTCCTGCCATTTGCTACCCTTAAGAAATACTGAGAGGTTAGAATATGTTGTCTGGTCAACAATCCCACAAATGTAAGGTAACATATCCCTTCTCTTCTTGGAAGCTGTTTCAGCTAGGAGTTTGATGAGATTCTTCTTTGTCTTCCCCGGGAATGCACTTAAAGCAGGGACAGCACCTAGAGATATATTTGCGAAGTTCTGTTTGATCTGTTTTGTAACCCATCTCTTACCAGGCTCACCTAGAAACCTCATCAATCCAAATACTGCAGGTTGATGTTCCTTACCTAGTCCTTCAAGAGCATTGATCCAACGCTTTAACTCACCATTTGATTCTGGTCCGCCTATTTGATTGAACTTCTCTTGAATTCCCTGGAGTACCTGTTCTCTCTCTACCGGATTCAGCGATTTCAGTGAGCTGAAGAAATCAGGAGTATACTTTCCAAAGGTGAACTTCCCTGCAACAGTGAATGCAGCTTGTTTTACATTCTGATCTGGGTTGTCTAGTAATTCCATAGCTTTGGGAAGGAGGGACCTACTATTCTTATGTGATGCAAGTCGACCAACTGCATCATACATTTTTCCTAAGTCTGGGGAGTCAATATCGTAAGCAATCTTTGAGAGTTCCTTGAGCGCCTTCTTCTCCAATGTTGTGGATTCCGCAGTGTTTTTCTTGCTCACTTCTTCTTGGCCCTCCTCCTCTTTCTTGTAGGAGCTTTTTGTGGTTTCTTCTTCTTTACTTTCTTTTCTTCGATAAAATCTGTAAGAGGAGATTGTATTGCTTTATCGATCACCCTTTTGCTGGGTGTGATTTTCTCATCTTGTTTATTTAACAATGGAGTACCATTCAGTGTAACTTGCTCAGTTTTTACTGATTCAGGTATTGCTGAACTTCTATCAATTTCAAGTTCTACCAAGAAGTGGTCATAAGCCTCAAGGATATTGAGAATTCGCGGATCCTTCTTGTCAATCTTTGTTTCCATAATAATCTGTTCTCGTAGGAATCTACTTCCTGTTTGTGTTTTTTCTAATAGTGCAAGGTCAAGAAACTCGGTCTTTCTCTTTTTTTGGTCTCTTTTCATGACAGGTTTAGCTTTTCTAAATAATGCCAACTCAACATCTTCTATGTCGTCGACAAAAAATCCAAATCCATCGCGTTTTAGAGCTGAAGGTTCAAGGTATCTTGTCTTCTTCTTTCTTATGAGATCTTCAACCAACTCGACGCACTTGTTCCTAACCTTTCTTCTACCCTCTTTCCAGGAGTCCTCTTTTGTGAAAATCGAAAGGAATTCTGAAGTAGGATTGGGAAGAGCGATACTCAGTGATAAGATATCAAGTGCACCAAAAACAGCATCTCGAAGTAGAAGAAGTGTTTCTGAAGGAGGTGTCTTAGGATGAACTTGCTTCCAATAAGTATCAATGTCTTTGTACATCTTGTCCCATGGGTGTGACTTCTTATCTACAAAGTATCCCTTCATCTGCTCAGCAACTGCATCGATATCTCCTCGTCTACTCAGTTCAGCTATCTTGTGAACAAAAGCTAGATGTTTGGAACTTGCAGTGCTTCGCTTCTTACTCAGGGCTTACTACCTCCGGACTCATTATTCTAAAACTTCGAGGTCTATTTGCCTTTTTTGGCCTTGTACTAATGAGGAAAAAAAGATAGAGATGGGTCGCTGTAAAAAGACAGCGTCCCATAGTTTGTGCTATTTCTTCTTCTTGAATTGTAAAACTACAACAAAAATGATGACAATCCCAGCCACTGCTGCACCAATGATGAGTAATAGGGTGGGATCAACTCCACCGGTTCCTGGTGTCGTAGGTGGTTCAACATACTCGGTCACATTGAGTATGACCAAGTCATATGCTCTGTAACCAAGTTTATCAAAGACCTCAAGTTCGTACTCAGTGATTGAAGCATTGACACCATCAACATTGAATGTTAATGAACCTCCGTACCAACGACCACTCTCGACAAAAGTTCCATTCACATGAAATTCATACTTCCAAGGACCAGCATCAGCTGCAGGAGTCCATGAGATCTCATTTCCAGTTTCAGTTTCCATGTAGGTGACATCAGCTGGATGATTAATGGTTGGTCTGTCGTAGTACATGAATGCTATCTCATTCTCCCATAACTCAAAGGCATCCGAGTATGTAGTGTCATCGATGTCACCAGTCAATTGGTCAAGCAGATATCCATTCCAGAGTACATGTCCATTAAATCCTAATACGATTGTAGCATTTCCTGGCTGGCTCGTTTCTGTGAGACCTGCTAGAGCTGTTGCATTAGCATACACAGTCATAAGATCGCCCTCTTCTCCGATATCATAGCCTTGAGTGAAGTTCAAAGCTCCATAGTCATTTGGAAAATTGAAGATTCCATGACCAGAAGACCAGATGTAGAATGGTGTCGAGTCAGGATAGTTTTCTGAATACTCAAACCCAACCTTGGAGTATAATGGGTGAGATGTATAGGTATGCATCATATGCCATGAAACTATCAATTCACCTCCAGTATCAAGATATGTTGAAAAATCATCAAGATATGGATTGATACCGGGCCAAGCAGAGTCAAGAATGACAAGACTCCACTGCTGACTGTAAAGTGAGAGATTCATGTATGATTCTATGTAGGTCAAATAAAATGAAATCCCTAGGTCGTTCAAAGCTTCAACACCGGGTGCTTCATATGGGTTAGCTAGATCATAGTTTTCGACGTAGAATAGAACATCCGCCATTGTAGCGGTGAGCCAATTTGCCGCATTGATACCAAATTGGAAGTTATTTGCGTTTGTTATATCATTGTGCCCTAGAAAATCTAGATCGCCAGTTAGGATAATTCTTCCACTTCCAAAGTCTTGTCCTGCAATTACTGTGTTACCGTTGGCATCATACCATATTGGATAAGCAGGTCCTGTGTAATTTAAAGACCCACCAGCCACAAACTGAAGACTTGTGCATCCTTCTACTATTGGATGTAATTCATAGCTGTCAACAATGTTGTTAGCACCGACTGTGTAGTTACTTTGCAGATCGAATGCTTCGAGTAATCTGTTCATTTCTTGCTTATCTCCTAGATTATAGGTTTGATCTGCCAAAGCTAGGAGGCCGCCACCATTGTTGACCCAAGATGCTACAGCTTCAATTTCAGCATTTGTGTAATTATTCGAAGACATTGGTAGAATGAGCATGTCATAACCCGCAAGATTGGTGCTTGTCAAATTACCTTCAGACGAAGGATGGAGTTTGTCGAACGTATAACTCCGGCTGACAAGTGCATCTCTCCAAGTATAGTAGTACTCATCTGTCCACCCAACTGTATCCCAAGTATCTACTCCATAGGCAGGTATGTGGCTCGAGTCAAAGAGAATTCTTCCCTTTGGTCTTGGTGTTAACCAGTCAATTGCATCAATAATCATTTGGTTTTGCCAAGACGGGATATTACTACAGTTCCCTGGAAAATGTACAAACCTACCACCTCTATCTGGATTATCGAGTCCAAAGATTATGTAACTAGTAGGCGTATGATTGGTCACAGCAAATGGAATGTATCTGGGACCAATTGTTGCAATCATAGCTGGATTGAAAACTGTGAGAATCCCTGATTGGAGATACCAGTCATTGACTTCATAGGATTTTGTAACTGGATGGCGTGTGGAGATTGTCATATTGGGCCATATACCTATAACATCCCACATAGCACCAGCTTGGTCAGACCCTTCATAGATTGGATCTATGAGCCCGCCATAGAAACAGAAGCCAACACTATTACCGAAGTTGATTACTCCTCCTCCTCCAATCCAGAAGTCTACAATTAGGTCTACAACACTCTCTCTCGGAAGCTGATTTGGTAAAATAAAGACATCATAATCAGCAACCATAAGTTTGTGGTCTAGAATATCTTGAGTTGTCATTCCAGTTACTGCACAACCTTTAGATTCGAGTAAATCAATGACATCCGTATAATATCCAGTAGGCACACCTCCCGAGGAGTAAGCTGGCAAGGATAAGTTATCCTCAACATATACAGCTACTCGAAGAGTTCTTTGAACGGATGTAGCTGGCACAGATGTGTCAATAACAGCTGCATTCGTCTGAACTCCAGTCGGTCCTGTGACCACAAGGGGCACAAGAACGAACATTGGGAGGATCAAAATAGTTAGAATTAGGACGTGCTTTAGTCGCGTCATATTTCCTACTCCTTAACGCTTAACCTAGTTGAAACGTTATATATAATGTAGAAAACCTCACCAACATTATATTAGATATACTCAAATTAAACGAAAAAAATCTATTTCTTCTTTAATCGAGCCATTTCCTTATCGACTCGCTCCTTTTCGACAAGCAAACTTCTACCTTCTGCAATAAGTGCTGTCATTTCCTCTTGATATTGCTTCTTGGTAATGAACTTGCTTCTTAGTTGAACTTCCAGAGTTTCCCTTCGCTTCTTAATCTCCCTAAGTGAGCTCTCAATTGAACGCTGTCTGACTCTGAGCATTAGGAGGTTTCGACCATCTATCTCCTTAATTTTGGCATCACTCAAGGTCTTAGTTGATTTCCTGACTGTAGCTATAGACTCTCGAAGTTCTTTCTTGGCTGGACTCACTGTTACTTGAGGTGGTTTTGGTTTGCTAACCATTCGAACTGTCTTATCAACTCTTGTTCTATCTGAAATAGCACTACTTGTGTGAGGACTGGTGTTCTTCTTCACCTGAGCTGTAGTTTTGAGATTTCTGCCCTCGGCCTTGGCCATCTTATCTAGACTTGCCTTGTATCTTTTGAGTCTCTCTTCGGGAGAATGTTCATACGGCAAGATTCAATCACTCACACTAAATATGCCATAACACCTGTGTTGGTCCCGCTTACTCTTCCACCCAGGTCTTTTAATCATTTTTTGGGTTAAATGTATTTAAATGCTAGAAGAACGATGCAGCAGGTACACTCACAGTCTTGGGTCCTTTCATCTTGGCAGTCTTCTTTGGTGAGAGAACTTCAACCAGTTTGTATTCTTTAGTTCCCATACCCAATTTCTCAGCGAATTCAACTGTCAAATATGGATCCTTCATCGGGCCATTTATCCTCTGAAATGGGTGCAAATCTGGATCATTGTGTAATCTGACAAAGGGTGGAACCATACTCTCAATCAGTTCTTGTTTTCCGATTAAATCAAGGCTGGCCTGTTCCACGGCCACAATATCTCTGCTTCCAAGAACTCCAATATCGTTGACAATATGCGGCAGAGCCATACCC
This sequence comes from Candidatus Thorarchaeota archaeon, assembly GCA_016839345.1. The sequence goes on from JAEOUL010000343.1 coordinate 6,064, forward strand.
CAACAATCACAGTAGGGAGTGATATCAATCAAGAAATTCAGGAAGAATCTTTTGTCTTCATCAAAGGTCTTGAGAATCTCATTAGCTCCAATTGCCATAAGCTCTTGAAAGAGTGAGAAGTTTGCTTTCCCGAAATTGAGGCAGCCAACATCTTCGTCTACTTTCATACAATCCATACATTGATTGCACATGCCAAATGCTATAGTAAGTTTGTGCTTATCTTCATCATACCTGATGCAATCCTCTTTACATGCCTTCACAAGCTTCTTCCCGTGTTCAGGAGTGCACTTCTGTGCATCCCAGTAAGGAATAGATTGTTCGACACCATGAATCTTATTCCATCGAGAAGGTCCATGATATCCACCAAGTGCAATATTCTTTATTGCCCCGCCAAAGCCGCATGCATTGTGTCCCTTTACATGGGTGAGGTCAACTAAGACATCTGCATCATAGAGTACTCCTCCAATCTTCAGAGTGTCAACATTGTGAAAGTTCACATCAAAATCATAGGTGTAACCATCTTTGACTCCTGCAACGGGGATGATTGGACATCCACAGGTTTCTTGTGTATATCCTCTCTCAACAGCATTATAGACTGCGGTTGGATTGTCTGTGATGAATGGATATCCGCCAGCTGCTTTCACAGCTTTGACGATTCTTCTGACAAAGAATACAGGGACTGTTTGATAGCCATCATTAAAACCTAGGTGCATCTTGATTGCTACTTTGTCTTTCTTGTCTATCGTCTTGAAGTTCAGCTTCTTTACAACTTCATCGACTTTAGCTCCAAAAGCAGCCCATCTAGCTGTATTGCCAGCTATCACAGATCCAAAATATACATTTGAGGGTCCCGAACTCATAATGTGGCGACATTCTATTACTAGTTAAAATGGTTACTAAGTGCGTAAATTGCAGAGAAAGGATGTAGCAGAGAAAGAAAGACCATTAGGGATGATGCGTAGAATCCATGCTACATCCTCTCTCGTATCCCCACATTGTTAACCGTCTGCTCCCGTGGGGAACCGCAACCGTATCTGGGTTCAAATGAATAAAAAGGGGATGAACTAAGTAACCTATGTGTCACCTATGGCACAATGAAGCGTTCATCAGTAGCCTATGTTGTCATTGATAGACCAAAGGGTTTCCGAATCAAGTTACCGAGACCTAGACCTACAAGAAAATAGTACCCGTAGAAACTGAGTCCGAATCCTGCGCTTGTTGGTGCACCTATCATTCCTGTAAGGAAGGGAAGGACATCCTGAATGTTGAATGGAATGACTGCAACAATGCTATTTCCGTAGATTGTGTTCATTATTCCAAAGACAAGTATGAGTGGAATGTAGAATACGCACATTGGTTTCATTCTCGATGACATCATTGAGCTCTGAAGTCTGAGAATGCGACCTTGATCCTCTTGCACTTGTTGAAGTTCAATTGGATCCATGGACTGTCTAGCTTTCTTGAATCTCTCCTGCCATGCCTTAATTTCTTCCATATCTTGCTTCATCTTTTCCATATCCGTAAACCTTCTTGTTGCCCATATAGAAAGCAAAGCAAGACCAATCGCAACAAATGTGATGAATACAGCTGACAAAGGCATCACTGAGATTGGTCCAAAGAATGTTAGAATATCGCTCCAGAGGTCCATCTATTTCGCCTATTCTTTCACATCTGGGTGCACATTTTAAGCCTTATCTTTACGCCAATTAGATGCATTGGGCAATGTATTTCTAGTAGGTTTCTAATGATAGTCTGATAATTATGGTCCGAATACATAGAGTAGGAGATTCTGAATCAATACAAAGATCCGGGTATGAAGCAAGATATTTTGCTGATATCACATTTAAGGATCCGTTACAAGATTGTGGATTCATCATTGTTGATCTGAAACCTGGCTCAGCAAGCGCTCCGCATGGTCATGCACATCTTGAAGAAGTATTCTTTGCCCTTTCCAGTATTCGGATTCATGTTGATGATTCGACCTATGACCTTAACGAGGGTGACATGATTGTCGTGGAGTCTGGTGAGATTCACTCATTTGAGGTGACTGGTGACAACAAAGCCAGACTCTTAGCAATGAAATTTCCAAATATCAAAGACGATAAATTTGTACCAAGTAAAGGAACTTAGAGTAAGTCAGTTATAGGTTCTTTATTCACCAAAACCAAAGTAGTCCTCTTCATCCTCTTCATCATCGAAAACGATGTCAACAGGTGCTCTATAGTATGGAGAACTTGGGATAGCTCGACCGATTGCTTTACGAAGCTCTCTCCATTCTCTATGTCTCTTTCTACGCCCAA
>JAEOUL010000090.1 GCA_016839345.1 Candidatus Thorarchaeota archaeon
AACTGGGTCCAAAGACGGAGACATTAGATTGACAGAGGACTTGAACTGGGAACTCATTGTCATTGGTGGCGGCCCAGCAGGAATGACTGCAGCCATCTACGGGGCAAGATACGGACTAAAGACACTATTATTGGAATCAAAGGTCCTGGGAGGTGCTCAAGCCACCAGTCCGGGAATAGAAAACTATCCTGGTTACACATTCATTGTAGGACTCGACCTGGCAAATAAGATGAAAGAACAGGTCAAGAAATGTGGAGCTTTCATCAGAGAGATTACTGAAGTCAAGAGTGTGGAGAGAGAAGGAGATGATGGTGACTTTCTCCTTGAGACTCGACGTGGAGTATATCGAGCACCAGCAATAGTCTTTGCAACAGGTGGAGGGCATAAACATCTCAATGTACCGGGGGAAGACAAACTCACAGGCCGAGGCGTTTCCTATTGTGCAACTTGTGATGGACCTCTCTTTCGCGACAAGACAGTCGCAGTTGTAGGTGGTGGAAACACTGCAGTTACGGAGGCATTGTATCTCTCTGAAGTGGTTGGGAAAGTCTATCTAATTCATAGAAGGGATGAATTGAGGGCTGAAAAGATCATTCAGGATTACATATTCAACTCTAATGTGGAGATAATCTGGGATACTATTGTCAAGGAAATTAGGGGCAACGACCTTGTTAATGAACTGGTTCTTGAAAATGTGAAAACAGGAGAGGAACAGATACTTTCAGTGGACGGCGCATTCATCGCCCTTGGTTCGAGTCCAGAGAGCACTCTTGCAAAGAGTATTGGTGTGATCACAAATAAGCGTGGAGAGATTCTTGTCAACTCAAAACAAGCAACAAATATCCCAGGAGTTTTTGCAGCTGGAGATGTGGTCGAATCCATGAAACAGATTGCTGTAGCTGTCGGACATGGTGCTATTGCAGCGGATAATGCGTATGCGTATATTAGGAAAAAACAGAGAGGTCCTATTGGTTACGCATAGATGTATCAAGTCAGTATTCAGTGGTACATTCGTTGTTGTGGGGAAACGTTAATAACCGCGCCCATTTCCGATGCTCAAAGCGCTGAGTGATATCTCAGTTAAACTCAACTTGACCGTGATGTCATCATGAGAAAGGTCAAAGTCGTAGCAATTGCATTCACATTCACTCTAGTATTGCTTGCACTTACAGCTCAACCGGTTGCAGCAGCTAGTCGTTATGACTCTCTTCGATCTTACATTAATAGCAGGTACGATGCTGTTGGTGGTGGTTATACTATCCCTGGAGAAGGAGTGGACAGGGTTATTCCTACATCTGGTGCTGTTTTGGTGTTTAATGAAACAGGAATTCTTCGTAATAGACCTCCCACAATTGAAATTCTGGATATTATGGACTTTACAGTGAGACATCAGTGGACAACGGGTAATATTGAGGAACCCAAGTATGGGGGGTTCATGGATTACACATTAGGAACGGTCAACAACGAGATAAATTACAGGGGTCTAGTGCTCTGGCATCTTTTGAGAGCTCAGAGTGATATACCAGGTACTGAGTCCTATGCCATCAATGCTACAGCCAATCTATATTGGATTAATAGGACCATGACTGAATCTGGCGGATTTGGATCCCAACTCGAAGAAAATCCCGATTTGATATCTACTGCTTATGCGTTAATGTCAATTAGACTCATCGATACCATGTATCCTTTGGAGAATGCTTGGGACTGGTTTGTGAATGAAACTGCAACTGTTGAATGGATTGAGAGTTGCAGGGAGGGTGATGTATACAAACTGAGTCCAACCGCATCTTCAGCAGGTGCGACTCCCACTGCAGCTGCAGTTCTCGCATATTATGCTCTAAATCCCATTGACGCCGTCCCCAATGCTGCAAACATCCAGTCATGGTTAACTTCTCGTCAAGTTTTAGAATATGAGGACCCACTTTATATTGGTGGATTCGAAGAGGCGAATGGGTCTTTAGATTCTAATATTGTGAGTACTTACTTTGCTCTCTCTGCTTTGGAGATTCTTAACGCACTCTCGACTATCAATGTCACAGCAGCGGAGTCGTTCATTCTGAATTGTCAGTCTGAAGATGGGAGCTTTGGATTCATGCCTGGACTTAGCTCTGGAAAGCTCATCTACTCAGGTTATGCATGTGAGTTGTTGAACAAGCCAGGTTTCAGTGGAGCATATGAAGTACTGTCATCTTCAGTAGATCCACACTCAAGTAGCAATCCTGGCATTGAGTGGCGGTTGGCTCTTGTTGTTGGAATCATATTGGTCGCCCTCGTTCTTGCGGTCATCTCTGTGAAACAGGACTAGTTGATACAATAGCTTTATCTCAACAGTGAACCAAACAGCACCGAGGGTCGGGTTAAATCGACCCTTGGGTGTATCATATGTCCAGAACAGAGGTAGATGATGATTCAATTCCAAGATACAAGAGAGGATACGAGTGGTTCTCACATCTAGCCAATACTGAATTGTCTAGGAGAGGTTGGAGAAGGCTTGGGATATTGTCTTTCTATGATGCACCATTTGTTGAGAGTGACCTTCTATACCTATCACCAAAACAGGTAATGCTGACCATGGCTAAGATGGCCAAAGCTAAAGAAACAGGTCTTGTTTTTGTGGTTGATGCCATGGAAAAGGATGAGATGGGGTTGAGTACACGAGCTGGTTTTGAGCAGTTCATGGAGATTTTTGATGGCCTTTTTCCAGACTCGTCCAAATTCTATTTTGGTCCTAAAGAATCGAATAGAGAATGGTTGCATGGATTTTCATCTCTGAAGATACCACTCAGTTGGCTGGTGAAGAGACCCAATGTATTTGCAGAGGTGTTATCGGATGCATCACCTGTTGGAGAACGCGTTGGTCCAGGGGATGCCGCATTTGAGGACTTTACAGGAATGATTGAAGTCCTTGTTGAGAAACTCGGACCTCCTTCTCTCACTGAAGAAGTAATGGGAAAAATCCGAAGCACAGAAGCGAGTGAGTATGCTGGTGAGGCTGTGGGCATGATGACTGTATTCATTAGCCCTGCAACAGCTGTTTCTCGAGGAGTTCGATATCTTGGCAAGTTCATGAGCATGATCAAAGATCGTAGAAAACAGGAAGTCAAGGATGTATATCAAGAGTGGACAGAGCGTGTGAAGAGAGGATATTCCGAGGAGAAACTCACACGATTCTTTGATGCATCTCCTGATTTCAACTCTGGGATGGTTGAGGCAGTTGCATCTTTCAGACCTGTGTTGGTCATTCTTGAAACTCGTGGAACACTCTATGACTTGTTCCTTCCCCTAGTCCTGCAACATCTTGTGGAGGAGATAGGATATGTACCTCTTCATAGACGCCCCAAGAAAATGGACGATGATAGTACAAAGGGGAAGCAGGAGGTGGAGTGGGAGAGTGAAGCCCTATCATATGAATCGATAGAAACCATCAAGGATGGTGATCTTCCACCGGTTACAGACCAGTTGATTCAATCAGTTATCGATAAAGATGAGAAGATAACGGGCTCTGAATTGGACATCTCTGAAGACCAGTTTGAGGGAAGACCAGAAACTACTCTCTTTCTAGATGCAGCCACTCACCTATCCAAATTCAATCGGTCATTCAAATTCGCGCTAAATATCCCAGAGAAATATCCAAACATGTCTGTTGCAGCTTCATTCTTCACTGATCGAGAGAAAATCAGTCAAGCCCTTCAAGAAGGAGTCCTTGAATACATGAAGGAATGTGCGCTTATCTTTGACCTTCACCCTGGACTCTTTGATATGGCAACATCGCGTATGCCAGTTTCGAAGAAGGCTTGGTTAAATGGCAGATTGCAGGAAATGGAGAAAATTCGATCCGAGGGAGAGGTGGCTTTTCTCGAATTCTCAAGCACTCAGGACCCTGATTGGACCCTGAGAATTGTAAAGAAGCCAGAAAGTGAGGCTCTGGCTAGAATTCGAAGTTGGTTTCGTCGCGGAAGCTGAATATTGTTAGCTCCCGCAAGAGATATAATCATCACAAGTTATTCTTGGCAAGTGACTACCGGAGGCAAAATAGATTGGCTAAGGGTAACATGACGCAGGCAAGAGTGCTCAAAATCGAAAAAGGCGATGTAATCACACTACCTGCGGAATTTGTTGACAAAATTGGTCATCAATATGGTCTAGCAATTCTCGTTGTCAAGGATGGAAATGTCAAACTATATCCTGTTGACAGTAGCAACGTGATGTATCTCAAGCTTGTTATTGAGAAGTTAAGTAAGAGCTTTCTTGAAGAACTAACTATGGTATTCATGGAGGTTGGTTTGGAGGATATTCTGTTCACGAGCGGGATTTGTCAAGCTGCAGACGAGTGTTTCTATGAATGCTATTTCACACCTCAGCAACTAAATGTAGAAGTAAAGAAGCTGGAAGACCGTCTACAGGGGATAACTGGTGTAAAGCAAGTCATGCTTCATGAAGTGCAGACTTAGTGT
>JAEOUL010000344.1 GCA_016839345.1 Candidatus Thorarchaeota archaeon
AATAAAGACAAAGAAAATAGGAACGTACGATGCTCAGATTTTAGAAATTACTGTGAAGGTTAGAGATGAATGGAAACCAGTTCTCGTCGACTTACCCAAGGCGATGCTATCAGCAAAAGGTCTTACTTGTCCAGCTCTAGTTGGATTGAATTTGGATAGCAAAGGGGCTTTTCTTGTCTGGGGACTGAATCCTGAGAATGTACAGTCTATTATGGAAACACTAAATGAAGGTCTGCGAATGATTATCTACCCGCTTCCAACATGTTATCAGATTATTCAACCAATTTTCCAATCCTGTTTAACTACAAACTTGATATCTATTAACCAAGATTTACTAATAATTAGAAAGAGTGAATGATAAAGGGAATCCCTCTCTCGATAAGAAATCTAAAACTACATCTGTTTCACTTGTCTGGCCAGCAGAAAGTATGGCCCAAATATCCCTCAAACCATGACAGTTCTAAGAAGTTAAGGAGGAGTCCAATCCTGTGGAATAATAGCAGAGAGTGAGCGCAGCAGGTCTTTCGTCCTCCTGTCATCATTTCTACAGCTCTCCCAGACCTTCTGTTCAAATACAAGATTGTCATTGTCCCTGATGGTAAAAGTCAGTAAGGATGTATCAGGAAGTGCTTTTTCTAAACAATTCTCCAAGTCCCATATCTTATTCTTCATCAACTCTTTTACAAATTCCAATAACTTCTCAGCGGAAAAATCCATCTCTCGTAATTTTGTCGAACTTGCTTCATCTGGACTATCAACAGGAGTTCCCCGTTGAATTCTACGATGTTCGATTCTTTCGCAAGTTATCAGTATTCTAAGTCGAGTATGAAAAGTTTCATGCCCAGATTGATATTCGAATGAGAATGCTGTCAATCTGTCTTGTTTCTTCACTAGACCCTTTAGATAATTCTTCAACTCTTTCTTTGTGTATGTCATATGATTGACCTCCGATAAATCAGGTTCCTCGACCAACCTTCATCCCTTGTTCATTCATTTGCCCTAGGGAAAGAATACATGTTCAGTATAAAAAAGAAAATGAGAGGAAGTCCCTCTCTCAAAATTCAGTCGAAACTACATCTGTTTCTCTTGCCTGCAAAGTAGATACTCGGAGTGAATATTTCCCGTGACACGATTCGGTAGATATTTGTTGAACTCACGATTGATTTATTCGGGTAATCGCAGTGGATTCAATCGATAAGGGCATTCTCATGGACCTAACAAGAAATTGTAGAACCACCTATGAGTCACTTGCTCAGAAATATGGCCTTACTGCAACAGCTATAAGACAGCGTGTGATCAACCTAGTGGAAGCGGGTGTCATTCAGGAATTCACCATCTACTTGAGTCCCGCGATGGTTGGCACAGAGCATGTGTACGTGCTTCTATCAACTGATGGTTCTCAAGGAGAAGATCTAATTGATGTGATTGGTGAGAATCCCAATGTACTCTTGGCGGGCTTCTTATCTACGGATACATGTTCAGTCTATGCAGACTATGTTGGAACCTTAGGACTCTCTGAACTCATTACCTACCTCCGTAACCTCGAGGGAGTCACCGATATTATGATACATCACCTGTTAGTGGCTCGTGGAGAACGCATTGATTTCAAGAAACTGCATCTGAGAGTTCTAGGCTGTCTTTACGAGGACCCTCGAATGTCGGCTGCTGAGATTTCAAGTCATACCGGGCTAACAGCCAGAAGAGTCCGCAGAGTGCTCCAACATCTCACCGATAGTGTTGCTGTTCACTTCACCATAAGATGGAACCCGAACGCAGCAGATGCTACGGCCTTCATGTCAGAGATTCATTATAATGAGTCACAGGTTAGTGCCCACGAAGTCCTGAGTAAGATCCAGAAACAATACCCTGATGAGTTTTGTGAGGAGTACTGTTGGATATGTGCTACAGAACCCATTGTATTCGCTGTATTTCTTGTTGATCACCATCGCAGAGCTGAGCACATTACCCATGAAATCAAAAATTACTCCTGTGTCAGTTCTATCACCACTCTGATTCCTTATCCTACCAAGAAGTACGATGGCCTGCGAAGACGAAGACTGAGAGAGATTTTAGAGGAAGCTGAGGTATTATAGAGCAGGTTTTAACGTCCTTTGAAACGAAACTGATAGAAACCGGTCTTTTCCTAAATAGGCTTTTAGGAATATTCCATTTTCTATTCTGGAAACAATCTGATTCCGAAAAGACATACTAACGTGGAATAATATCTGTATGGATTTACATTTTCTCAATTCGAAACGAACAGTCACTTGTTCATGGTGAATCAAAATGAGAAGTAATGTCATCTCTAAAAAATCTGGAATAGAAACAACCAATGAGTCACCTTCTGGATTATCTTTATATCAGATGGTGTTTGTTGTAGCTATTCCTTTGTTATTCTTAATGGCTGGATTATTGGGAATAATTGTCGTAAATTCACTTGGACCCCTTGTATCAACAAACCCTGTCCTATCAACTACGATTGGATTTCTCTTGGGTATCCTTGTTTTCATTGTATTCATACCCAAAGTCCTCCGAATGCCAAAAGGAAGGACAACGATTCGACGCTATCTGAATGATATCGGTGTGAACCGCATCCGACCTTTATCTAGAACACTACTAATCTTTATCCCTTGTTTGATTAGCATCCTTGTGGCTCAGATAGTAGCCTCCTTAGTCTACAACCAATTCGTCCTTGGATGGGTTTTTGAAGATTTCACAGAACGCCTCTTCGATCTCACACGCATTACAACGAAAATTGGCTGGAGTCTTATCACAGCTGTTGGAAGCATATTTGAAGAGGTTGTTTTGCGGGGAGTCATTCTCACGATGCTGCTACAGGTATATTCTGAGCGGAAAGCAATTGCTGGGTCAGCGGTTGCTTTTGGATATGTCCATATCGTTAACCTGCTTAATGGGTTCACCTACTCAAATCTGGTCTTTGTTGCTGGTCAAATAATATGGGCAACAATCATCGGACTTCTCTATGGCTATATGTTCCTCAAAACAGGGAACCTGTATGCGAACATGTTTCTTCACTGGTTTGCAAATGGGATGGGCAACTGCTTCATGTACCTACCCTCCGTTACACCTGAAATCCATGCACTGCTCAATATACTATTCAATATTGGACTTATGTCAACAGTGATTTCAATCCTATGGGTTGCATTGGTCAACAAGTACTGGCCGCTCGCAACTCAGGAAGAAAGGGATGAGGCCGCTTCTCAGTAAATGGCAACCAGGAATCCGTATCAGAGCTTCGGAGGTCAGGTGGCGTGCCAACGAGCTGTGATTGCATGGTGTCAAATGACATCGAAAGCATCTGCCGAACAGTGCATGACTATTTCAACGGGCTCAGAACCAAAAACATTGAACTACTGGTGCAATCGTGGCATCCCGAGGCGAGGATATGTTATGTCCGCAAAGGGGCTCTGTCCTCGTCTTCTTTTTCCATGTTGGAGAGTCTTTGTCAGCAACAGGATGAACTCGGTGCGATAACGGATTGTAGGATAGTACATCTTGATTGTACGGGTTCTGTAGCTGTGGCTAAGGTTGTTATCACTGTGAAACACTCACAGTCAACAGTGAACTATACAGACTATCTAACCATGATGAAGTTCTCATGTGAGAATTGGTTAATTATGAACAAGTCATTCCATGCAGAAAGAATCCAGACAAAGAGTCCGGTCGAGAGATAATTGATCCCTCATTATAGTACTGGGGCTTGAAGATTTCACGAGCCATGACTATGAATGAATTGCATTCCATGCAATCTCACATGCCTGCTCAATATGATTCTCATCCATCTTGACGATCCCAGCATGATGGAAATTCAGAAGGGTGATGATGGGAAAATAGGCAAATGCGGTCAAGATTGGTAGAGGTAGGGCCTTGATTGTCTTCTCCTTGACGCCCCGCTTGAGTAGACGGTTGACTGTCTGGAAGAGCTCGAAATCCTCAGTCCTGATGTTCCTCATCATTGTTGTCCGTTCAAACTGCTCTCGATAAGCGATATACTCCGGATGCCTGAGGTTGAATGTGAATGAGTGATACCAGATGGACTTGAAGGTTTCCTCTGTGATCATATCCTGCTCAAGTCCCTCTAATGCGCCTTGACTCATCTTCTTTCGAATATCGATATAGAGCTTGGTGAAGAGGTCTTCCTTATTCTCGAAGTAGATGTAGATGGTAGCTGGGGAGACCTTTGCTTTCTTCGCAATCTTCGAGATCGATATCCCATCAAACCCAATTGTGTTGATGAGCTGAATTGATGCCTTGACGATGGCATCGTATTTAGCTTGATCTCTGGTTCTTGTCATGACAATCTGACGTATTTGGAAGGATATATAAATGAATGGTCATTCAGTTTTGATAAGTGAACGCTCATTCACTTATGAGGTGACTCATAATTGACAAATTCGAATAGGGAAAAAATGGAATCTGACTACGATTCAGGAAAAGAGAGATTGCGCCGCATCGCACTTGTGAGTGGCTTATTCATGATGGTCGCTGCGACGCTTGTGATCAGCTTGCTGCAGATGTCAGGCTATGCAGGTACCATGGAAGACACGCAGCTCGGTTTCAATGCTGAAGTCATCAGGAACTACTTCTCACTGATGACATTCTCAGATATGGGGCTCTTCATTGCAGCAAACCTTGCTGACTATCTCTTCATGTTGTCCTACGGCCTGTTCTTCTTCAGTGCCGCACGACTTATCTCTTGGAACTACAAGAGAGATCTCCCAAACAGGATTGGGTTCTCGCTTGCATGGGTTGGTGTCATAGCTGCTGTTCTAGACGGGATTGAGAATGTGTTCCTCCTCTCGATGGCTGCTGACCCGGTAGGGTTTGCTGGCTGGCTCGCCTTTGCTCACTCAAGCTTTGCGTTTGCCAAGTTTCTCTTCATGTATGTAGCAATGGCTTGGACCATTGTGGGTTTTGTAGTGAATAGGACTCCTCTAGCTACACATCTGATGTCAGTACAGATTGTTTGAGATGAAAAAAGATCGAGGGAGCGTGATGCTCCCTCTGAAAATGCAGAGTTACATCTGTTTCCTAGTCAAAACGATTTTGTTTGCTCTTCCTTGAAAGGAAAAGTCTAGCAGATTCTATCAGCGGTCCCACGTGAATGAGAGCTATTTCAATTTTGGATAAGTTTATGTAAAACCATAATCCATTGCATTATTATGAGCTCATGCTAAAAACAGCCTACGTTGTAGGCTAGATACATACCGTGACTTAGGGGAGCATACCAGAAGTCTTTGTTATGAAGATCTAGCATGAGTGAACTATGGAGGAGAGCAATTGAGAAGAAACAGAACCAGAACACTTGCTGTGATTATAGGGATTGGAATTGTTCTTTCAATGTCCTGCCTGTACGTGAATCCAGCCAATGCCTCAACAATCGAGGATAGTCAGAAAGAGATTAGGGTTATACTTGACATAGATGCTGCATGTGATGACTGGCAAGCATTGTTGTATCTTCTCAAACATCCGAATATTCAGGTAATAGGAATTGGAGTTTCTTGTGGAGTGTCATATGTAGATACTGGAGTTATCAATACTCTAAGTATCCTCGAGTATCTAGGAGTTTATGACATTCCAGTTGCAGCTGGGAAGGAAACCCCTCTCGTAGTTGATCATGCCTTTCCAACTCCATGGAGAGATGCAAGTTATAATTTCTACGGGCTTGACCTGCCTTCAACAACACTGCAGCCTTCCTCATTGAGTGCTTCAGACCTGTTCATATCATTGATAGAAAGTGAACAAGGAAATATTACTCTGATAGGATTAGGTCCTCTCACAAATGTCGCAATTGCTCTGGATACAGAACCCTCCATAAAATCAAAGATAGATGAGATTCTAATTATGGGCGGGACCATTGAAGCTCCTGGAAATGTTGGTCTAGAATCCGAAATACCAAACTATGTTGCAGAATGGAATATTTGGGTCGATCCGCATGCAGCAGATGTTGTCTTTAATTCTGGTCTGCCGATTCGAATGGTTGGACTAGATGCTACAAATTATGTTCCGCAGACACAAGATTTTCTTGATAGACTTGAAGGTGTAATGACAACACCAGAGGCTTATCTCCTTCATGATATGATTCAAGTTGGAATATACTTCTGGGATGACCTAACGGTCGTTTCATTAACAAATCCAGAAGTAGTCACCTTCGAACCACACTGCATAGAGATTGTTCTAGATGTGGAAAATTACGAAGGGCAGACAAACTCAACTAATGCTGGTCCTATTAATGCACTCGTTGCGATGTCTGCAGATGCATCTCTTTTTGAATACCTGCTTATTGGTTACATCAATGATGAATTACCATCAATAATTGCATATATTGACATTAAACCTGGTTCTTGGCCAAATCCAGTCAATTTGGAAAATAATGGTGTTATTCCTGTTGCCATATGCGGCACAGATGAATTCGATGTCACGAAAATAGACACGATGAGTATCACAATGAGTCTTAGGCGTTCGTTAGATGTAATAAACCCAATTAGATTCTCATACGAGGACATAGCTACTCCTTATACAGGTGATCCGGGAGGAGGTCATGATCTCGAATCGGATGGATATCTTGATCTTGTCCTGCATTTCGACACACAGCAGGTTGTTTCTTCTCTAAACCTGTATTCATATACTGGACAAGTAGCAACGCTCTATATTAGAGGTAGATTATGCGATGAATATGGTGGAGAACTATTTGTTGGGGAAGATTATGTCATAGTCGTAGGCGTCCCCTTGCTGAGTGAAATGAGTGTAATCTGGGAAACCAATACCAATCCTGAACCCTATAGTGGGCATACTGGGTGTGAGGTACTTTACGCTTTTGACAAATATTGGCTTTATTATGACTGGATTCCAGATGATGGCAATCCCTACAATCCGAATGTCTACATGAGATACTCGTCAGATGCCAGAACATGGAGCAACGCAATTCCTCTTGCAGAAGAGTTAGTTCCAGAGCACTCAGTTAAGGCATTCTATTGTGAAAATACAATCTATGTGACGTACATTAAAGGGCAAGCTCTTTACTACCAGACTTCGACTGACGGAATCACGTATGAACTGCCTAAGATGATAATGAGTCTACCAAATGCAGGAGCATATTCGACCGACATAGAGCTTGTATACGGGGATGGCGTGTTCTATTTGGCTACAACGCTCAACTCACCAGATATCTGGATTATGAAAAGCACAGACTTGGAAACTTGGTCTGAACCCTACCTAGCCGCTGGAGACCCTCAGGTGGTTGACTTCATATGTGATCTCTGTTGGGCTGATGGCAAGCTGTGGTTGTTCTGGGACAAATCAATTTCTGGAAGCCCCGCATATCTATTTGCAGCATATTCTTATGATGGTATTCAATGGAGTGCGCCAATTCTAATTCCGCCACTTAGAACCTCTTATGAACATTGGGGGTCTTCGGTCATATGGGATAGTGGTCAATTCGTACTTGTAACACGAATCGCCGAGCCCATCTCGCATGGTTCTTGGCCACCATTTGTGTCCTACAGATGGCGGCTTTATCTCACAACATCAGAGGATGGAATAAACTGGACCCCGTTTCGAGAAGCAACTGAATTCTCCCTTGATGGTGACTATGGAGAGAAGGCACCCGGAGTATTCCCGATATACAAAGGTGACAGAAGTTTCAGCTACTCTATAATCTACAAAAAATATTGGTTTGAAGGTCCATATCAGATATGTCAATCATTCCTTGACCGTTGGAAAGATTGACAATTTTTGGCTTAGAATATAAGTATCTGGTCTTTCCACCAGAAACGAGAAAAAAGAGAAAGAAGAATCATGACTCTCAAGGTGATGCCTGGCTGTCTTATAGTCAAGACTTAGAAACACCGTGAGTTGATTGGCATTATACGGTCTCTTGTTTAGGAGTATCATGATTCTGGCTCGGTTAACACCACCACGTGTACCAGCAATCAACCACCAGAGAAGTCTTTTCGTATTCTTCCAACCAGTAACGCTAATCTATTCAAGATTGGGTAAATCACGTCCTTATAGATTATCATAAAGATGGAAAATATGTTCCAAAGAAAAAGTGAGAGAGGAAAACCCTCTCTCAATTTGAAATATGAGATTACATCTGTTTCTCTTGCATGTACGGAAGATAGTCAGGTCTGAATATCTCTTATGTCATGAGAATTTATCTATCTATAGTCACTCCACAGAACGGACATTCAACACTCTTACCATCCTTGAGCATTTTCACAGAATCGATGGGTAGTAATCCACTACACCTTGGACATAGCCAAGCACTCAGCTTCTTGGAGATTTCATCGATGGCTGGCATTATCATAGCTTCATCCTCACCAGACATCCTGACCTTGCAGGTAGCTCCCGCTGCTCCTGACTTTCCTGTTATGGTAATATCTAATCCAATGTTCTTCCCTGTATACTTCCCAGAAGCCCAGCCGCTGATGCTTATCTCCGTGTGTTCACCAACCTTACCTGAAGAGCTATCCACCTCAAAGAAATTAGAGTCTTTTAGAATCCGAAGTGTCTTTTCATGCATTTCTTCAGGAGTCCACTCCTCAACTCTTAGTGATTCTTCTCCATGCTCAAATCCCGATATTCTAAGCTTATAGTCCTTAGGAGTGATGCTTTCAGGATTTAGTAGGTCACAAACAGCGCGAATTGTATATGGCTCAGTTGCCATCGAGTGAACTTCTCCCTTATGGTCAACATAGGATATGCTGGCTATGATGTGTCCCTTGACACAGTCTTGAGTTGGCATGAACTCGAAACCGGGACTTCTGAAACCCTCCGGGTCAATCTTGTGTACGATTCTACTAATATCACCCTCCAACTTCAGGCTATCCCTCGGATATGATGATATTGTGACAGTAACATCTGTGATCACATTGGATGTATTGTTCAGAACCTTGACCTTGAATCTGAATCTGTTGCCAACAAACTCAGCGCCTCTGAGTACATGGACTCCAGTTTCTGGTGTTATTGCTAGTTCATCAATTACCTCTTCATATGGTGGAATTCCTTCAGCGACCTCAATGGGCACCTCAGGTACGATAGGTCCCTTTCTTCTCTTCCTCACTACGACGGATGCAATAATTAGAAAGATCCCCACACCTCCCACAAAGAAGCCTGTCATCAGAATGCCTAGCAGTGGAGGGCTGCCTGTTGTGGCAGCTAAGAAAACGACTATCACTAAATCCTCTGCGTAGTGACCATACGAATCACCCACAACTAGTTTATAGTGACATTCAGTATCTGCTGACCTAGGAGCGATAACGAAAGATATCACTCGGCTTATGGGTGTACCTGATTCAACCTCAACATCGTTCTCATAGATGCTGTAAGATGTGGGATAGCTGCCGTGAACTGTCCAAGTCACATTGTATCCTTCTGTGGACTCGGGTATTTCCAGTCTGTCCTGACCAACGATCAGTGGTATTAGATATGGTCTGTTATTGACTCCAACAATCATCGAGTCACTAACAAAAGAACCGCTCGTCGCCCAAACAGTTAACGTTACGTCCCAAACACCAGGTGGGAAATGGAATAAATCAATGGTAATACTACTACCATTCCAATTTCCAGAATCGAAGAGTAAATCATTTCTCTTCACCTCGTAATTCGACGGATGTGCATGAGCAGGAAACCAAGTGATTGAGTGCCCTTCGTCGCCCTCATCAATGAAGACATCAGCTGGATGATTTATTGTGGGCAGTTGGTCTGTAATGGTCGCCCATACTGTGTCATAGGCATGGTGATCCTCATCATCCCAAACATCAAGCGTGAAATTGTGATGTCCAATCAAAACGCCATCCAATAGGTACGTGAAATCAGCATCCGGACTGAACCACGAGCCTGCCTCTACCTGCGTACCGTTCCTCAGAATTCTGTACGCCCCGGGATCCACATCATATGCTTTCCAGACGATTGTTTCCACCTCCTGATAGAATTCCATCTCGATATCAGGAGGCCGATCTATCATTGGAATTGTAGGGTCGTATAACTTTGGGTAGTGATCTAAACTGCCTGCAGGTCCACTAATAGAATACCAGCCCGTCCCAGAGTAGTCGCTCCAATAATTACCTTGTGAAAATCCATCGTCCCAAAGGTTGTCTGTTCCGCTGTCTCCCACAATACTATGAACGAATGTGTTGTTCACAACAGAGTGATCGGTGCCAGCCAATACAAGTCCGTCACCATAACAGAACGCGAACATGTTCTCCGTTATAGTAAAGCCAGTCGACTGGGTATTTTCGTCTAGTCCGATATCGCAACTCCATATGATATTCCTATGAATCTCAATGTCATTAGAATCTGGTACATGGATTGCTCGGACGTTTCTCTCAAGTGAGTTATTTGTCACTATACCATGGGTGCAGTGATTGATTTCTATTCCATACCTCCAGTTCGCGATACATGTGCAATCGCGTATCGTTATATTGTCTGATTCAAAGAATGAGAGTCCACACTCTGTATCAAAACATGAAACAATAATCAGCGTGACATTACTAGACCACTCAACAAAAACGCCAGCTGTAGAACTCTCTTTAGTATGGACATTCTCTAGGGTTCCAAAGCTTATGTGAGATAGACGAACACTGAAGGAAGCGCCAATCAGAAAGCAATCGCGAATCACAAAGTAAGTTGTGGTTCCTGTGATTGATATTGCAGATTCTGCATCAGTGAGAATCTCAAGTCCTGAGATTACATATGGGTTGGTTCTCGTACCATTTCCCGACCATCCTTCGGCCTGAGCGGTTGAGTTGAATTCAGAGTCGCCGTTAATCAGTATTGGATCATGGGGAGTATACTCTGAAAGAGTATAGGCCAATGGCGATTTGGTATTCGAGTCATCTAAGCTCTCGATGGAATCTCTTTGATACACACTCTCTGTATTATAATCAATTGAGGATGTCCATCTAGTGAAGTACGCTGACTCTTTGCAGGCTTCATCCATCTTTCCAAAATCGTTTGGACATAGGTCTGTTATCTCACAAGTAGGAATACCTGGAATCAAAATTATTAGTAACAGAATGCCTTTTGCCCACACTTTTCTTAGGCTGTCCAAGATGAATCACATTCCTTATCCTTCGATAGCTACCCTGGCTCATGAAACTCTATTCTGGAAGATTCCTACTTCCAGCTGTAATATACAACAATGGTTTAATTAAAATTTCCAATAGTTGATTATGATTCAGTTTTAACAAATCGACACTCATTGAATGTGTCGGCCTCAAGAATGGTCTGGAATCTCAGAGTTGTAAACATCATGTTTTCTTTAACTACTAATCATTCCTTCATTCTAGGATTTGTTCATCAGATATGTCGACATGACAAATAGCCACACATAGGTGACTAGGAAGTCTACTCGTTCAATTCCGCCCCATCCAAGACCCAGATCAATAGCTGTGAGAAAGAGGAAAGTTGTCACCACAGCCATTACTCCTAGAATTAATTGGATGTATGATAGGGGGGATTTCATGATTTTGAATGAAACAAATATTGCAATGACATGGGTAAAGGAATAGAAGTATCCGAAGACACTATGTATAGGGGGTAACGAGTGCATTGGAACTAGTCCCATCACAGTGACGAAGATGCCCCAAAGCATTATCAGAATCGCAAACAACCTACTGGGGAACATTGATTCCGCTTCTGATGCGCGATACAAAAGAAAACCTGCAATAAGAATACAAAGCCCAAAACCTGTCAATGACAAATTGAATATTAGAGCATTAGAGGCACCAGGGGCTCCGAGTTCACTGATGAAAAGAGTAGAGAAGCTATATCCAGGTTCAACTAATGCCAGTATTAGTGAAACAAAGAAAAACTGTAATGTTGAAAAGAATAGGAATAGCCCAGCTACCTTCTCCTTATCAAATTCCATGATAACTACATTCCTCCATCAATTAATCTATCTCTATTAGAGATATTAAAATAAACAATTTAGCAGCTACATAATAAATCATTTGCCCAATCATTACAAGATAGTAGCTCTTAGTGGATACAAAGTTACATAACACAAAATTTCGTCAAAACACGCTCATGATTATTTTCAAAATGAAATATAATTAGACTGTAAGTCACAATATGTGTGTCTTATTTATTTGTGCTTATCTCTAATTTAACCCTGAATTGACTTGTTTTGATTCCTACAATTCCAGATTGCTACACAGAGTAGGACCGAGAGAAGTGATTTTTCTACATTATTATTGAAGCCATGTCTGTTTCTCTTGCTTCTATACTACGAGGTACCTACGATGTCAACAATTTGGTCATTGGCTTGAGTTTTGGATCATCCGCCACAAGCCTGAGGACATTCCTGTGATTTAACGCTTCTATCTCCTCAGGAGTGGTCTGTCGCATTTCTGCAATTGCCTTCAAGATGTCAGGAAAGACATTTGATGGTGGATGATAGTTTTCACCACGACCTAAGACATCAATCTCTATTATTAGCAAATCATCATGAACTCTGGGGATCCTATTTTCAAAATATTCTCGATCTTTCTGAGAGAGATGGCTGAAACCTGGGGAACCATATGAAATATAGAAACCACAATCATTGAGTTCGTCTATAATCTCAGCAGGGCCACTGAACGAGTGAAATATTCCCTTCTTTATGCCATAACTTTTCATGACTTCCAGTCCCTTTGGCTCCAACCCATTTCTGAAATGGCAGTTCATTATCTTGTTGTGTTTTTCAGATGCCTCCAGAAAGACTTCGAAGAGCATATTCTGTTCCTCAGTGGTTGCCTTGTTCCTCGGTCCTTCATCCAAGCCGATCTCCCCAAGCATTATAGCTTCCTTACACAATCGCGCAACTTCATCGAATCTATCCCTATACTCATTGGCATACCATGGAAGAATACCAAAAGAGGGAAAGATATACTCAGAGTGCTTTGCATATTCCATAGTTTTCTCATACGAAGGAATATCGCATGACTGCGCCCATGTCACAATCTTGTTTGCTGTGATGTCATCAATTGTTCTCTTACGAAGCTCATCATCTACTAACCATGGCTCATCTAGATGTAAGTGAGTATCAATTTTCAAGTTTCAATTCTCTCCTCACTATATCTATCGGATTGTGGATTGAGTGAGTATCATTCTTCCGGACTGCGCATAAAATTGAGAAATCAAGCCAGAAATTTCTCTCGCCATGACGATTGTTGATTAGTGATATAATTGAAATATAATCATGGATTACGGAGACATTGATTATGGACCAAAAACAGAACATGATCAAAGATAGAAGGGAGATGCAAAATTGAAAGTTGGTGAGTTCACAGAAGAGTTTCTGCTTCAACTAGCAAGAAAGGCATATACTCAGGGTGATGCCCAGTTCGAAATCAAACCTGAGAAATGTGCGTTGTTAGTTATTGACATGCAGGATGAATTTGTCAAACCTCATTGGTCTCCCGATTGGGTCCCTGAAGCTACGAAACAAGTTCCACGTGTCAAGAAGTTGATTGAACATTGTAGAACCAAGAAAATACCTGTCATCTACACCGTGTATTCTAAGACTCACAACTACATGGACCGTCCAAAAACAGGGAAATTCATGCCTGGGCGATATTCCGACCTTGATATTGATTTCTCTCTATTTTACCAAGATGGTCAAGTCTGGCAAGAACTTGAACCTCGAGAGGATGAGATAGTAATTCGAAAATCATCATATGGAGCATTCTATGACACACCTCTTGAAACGATTTTGAAGAACATGGAAAAAGACACTGTGATAATAACTGGCACACTGACAAACTACTGTTGCAGCAACTCCGCCAGACAAGCATATGAAAGAAGCTTCAAAGTTGTGTTTGGAAGCGATGTGACAGCAGCTGATGATCCAGAAATGCAGGAGTTCGAACTAAAAGTTATGCGGAAGGGTTTTGCCAAAGTATTGACAGCTGATGAAATTATCGCTGCTTTAAGCTGAAACTACTTCTGTTTCTCTTGCCTGTACGGTAGATAGTCAGGTCCAAAAATCTCTCTCGCCAAGACGATCTTTTTCTCTCTAATCAATTCTACTCAAATCAACAATCAAATATTGGCTTTCCATTATTTTTTTTTGGAAACATTATGACCGATTCAGATACTCCATCTTTCTATGACCTAATAACGATTGTTGCAAATCTTGTTCCTGATTTGCCAAAACCTAGTGAGATTATAGCAGAGATACAAGACAATAATCGGACGCTCTGGCTTGAAGGCTGGTGCGACGGGTGTATTGCAAGTAAGGGGTTTCCACTAAAGAGTGAAGGAATGCTACAAGAAAAACTTGATCACATCAGGGAATTAACGCCAGGATTTCTAGAAGAGAGAGCAAAGAAAAGAGGAATGACGGTTCAATGTTCCGGCTTTATTCCCTTAAAAGATAAGGAGTTCTTATACGGAGTATCTTGGGGAATCTTCCACAAGGAAATGTAAACAAATCAGGAACTCCATTTTTAGACTTAAATATCCGACATTCTGTAGATAGAGCTGTGTCATTAGTATCTGTTGTAAAGGGAGAACGCGGCGTTGAACCCGTGTTTCGAGCAATGGAATTGATACCGTTCAAGGATGCTCTTGAGCCCTATGAAACTGTCCTAGTGAAACCAAATCTAATAACAGGTCACACTTTCGAAACTGGGATAACAACTGATCCCATAGTTGTTGAAGCAGTGATTATGAAGATGATGGAACTTGACAAGAAAGCTATAGTGGTTGAAACAGAGGGTGGGATAACATCACCAGACGAAGCAATCATTGAAACCGGTATGATGGAAGTGGTTGATCGATTGGGTTGCGAGTATGTCAACATGGGTAAGCTTGATGATAAGGTCGAATTAGAAGTACAGAACCCACGCGGAATTGAGAAATTTAAGGTGGCCCGGATTGCTGTGGAGTCAGCTATCATTACAGTACCAACAATGAAGACGCTGCATCATACAACAATCACTATGGGATTGAAGAACATGTTCGGTATGCTCACTACACGTAACAAATACTCCATGCACCAATTTGGAACGAACAACTTCATCTACGATATCTGTAAGACCCTACGCCCCACTCTCAGTGTTATCGATGGCTTCTATGGCAAGTCTGGTAGTGGTCCTTGGAGTGGCACACCAGTGAAGATGGACACAATCATAGCGAGTGTCGATCCAGTAGCTGCAGATGCAACAGCTGCAAGATGCATTGGCATCGATCCCTACACCATTGATCATGTTCGGTGGCTTCATGAAGCTGGCATGGGAGAGATTACTGACATAGAAGTCGTAGGTGATGGCATCGAAGCCGTCTATCAAAAATGGGAGATAGACCAAGAGTAGGTGTGTATAATGGATCCAATTATCTTACCAGAACCTATGAAAAAAGGTGGAAAACCTCTACTGGAAGCCCTATCACTAAGGCAGACTAACCGGAATATTGATCCGAGAGAGATTCCACTACAGGTTCTCTCTAACCTCCTCTGGGCAGCCTTTGGTGTAAATCGTGAGAAGGCATCCTTTAACAAACCAGGACGGACAGCTCCCTCTGCAAGTAATTCTCAAGAAATTGATCTTTACGTTGCATTGAAGAGTGGTCTATATTTGTATGAGGCAATTCCTCATCAGCTGACTCCCATTTCAGAAGGGGACTTTAGCATGCTGTCTGGTCAGGGTGGGGCATCTAAGTTTACTCAGCATACACCGGTGAACATTTTCTATGTTGTAGACCTTCTACGTTATTATCTTGGACCTGACCAACCTGACCCGAGAATTGGTGACCACGAAGTTCAAAAATCATATTACTTCACAGATACTGGTTTCATTGCGCAAAACATCAATCTCTTTGCTGCTTCAGAGGGGTTAGCTACCTGGTTCCATAACTGTGATAAAGATAGTATCAAAGCCGAATTCAATCTGCGTCCTAGTCAGCGGGTCCTGTTCGCGCAGACAGTAGGATACCCTTCCTGAGTGTCTACGGTGTGACAGGAATTTGTCAAGAAGTGGGATTGTTTGGCAAGAAAGAATCCAAATCGCTTTGGAGAAGAAATTTGAGTACTGATTTTCTAAAGAGTCAGAGTTTGGAGATAGGAAGAACCTCTCTCGATTTTACTTCGAAACTACATCTATTTCTCTTGCCTGAATGACAAATAGTCAAATCTGATTATCTCCCGAGCCATGACGAGTAAAGAAAAGAAATTGATATGACTTCTATCAGCCTGACTCTCCAAAGGTTTATATTCTTTCAATATCAATACCGATATCGCAAGCGATATCAATAGTGATACGATTTGCTCGAATACTTGAATGGAGGTGAAAGAAAAGGCATGCGTAGACCACACAAACACAGACACTGGGATAGACGGACCTCATCAGTCCCAAAGGGATACCTTCGAGGTAAAGTCTTGCGACTTCTCAATGAGAAACCTTTGTCAGGAGCTGAGATTATGACTGATATTGAGGAAAACACTGGTCATAGATGGAGGCCAAGTCCTGGATCTGTCTATCCGCTACTCTCATGGCTCTTAGACTCGGGCTATACGAAGGAACTGCCTGATACTGAAGCAGGTGTCCGACGGTATGAGTTGACAGAGGAAGGTAGGAAACTTCTGGCAGAACATGAGGAACGAAGAGCACAAGATAAAAGCGCCAGATTCTTCGGACCGCAGTTCGATGAATGGAATGGTGCTGTACCTGAAGGGGCTAGTGAACTAGCTGAAAGCTGGCATAAGATGCGAAGAGCCAGTTTTGCCCTCCGGAGAAAGCTAAGAAAGGAATTCTCTGATACACTTGTATCAGAAGCAAAGAAACTGGTGGATGAATTCACGGAGAGAATCTCCAAACTTGCTGAATTTGACAAGGCATAAACTGCGTCCACGGTGGGGTGATTCCTTCACTCCATCACACTCATTTTTTCATACCATGTATTAACTAGAAAGAGTAGGGAGAGAGGAAGACCCTCTCTCATTATTGAATCCGAAACTACATCTGTTTCTCCTGCCTGTAGGGCAGATAGTCAGGTCCAAAAATCTCGCGGGTCATGACGATTTTGAAGCACTTCGTCGTTTCATGTGTAAGACTATGACAATGACTATTACCATTGCCCCACCAAAGCTTACTCCAATGACAAGTGTCACTAACGGATCCATTCCGCCTGGTCCTATGGGTGTAGTTGGACTTGTTGTGCCAGTTTGAGTCGTTGTAGTTGTTGTGGTCGTAGTTGTAGGAGTGGTTGGTGCCTCAAGAACTGTCACCACAAGCGTAGCAATGCAGTAATTGTCATATGGGTCATAGGCTCTCACCTCAAGTCTGTACACGCCAGGTTCAAGGATGGTGGCATTCCTGATTACGCCTTGCTCGTCTAGTGTGAAGTGATCTGTGTCATTGAGCCAAAAATGGTCGATGCCTGATGCATCCCATGCCTCGATATAGATCTCTAATGCCTGTCCATGTTCAATGGTCTGAGAGATATGAAGTGTAATCCAAGCTGGAGGAACAGTGTCTTGTTCTGGTGGATTCACGGTTACAGTGAAAATGGCTGAAAGTTTGTTTCCATAAACATCATAGACTGTGATGTTTAGATTGTATAATCTTGGATTAAGAAAAGAGCTGTTTGTTATACGGGCAGTACTGCCATCAGCGTAGAAGCTTATACTGATGACGAAATCAAGTGTATTATTAAGTTCCCAGTGATGAATTCCTGATGAATCAATAGCTGCGACTTGACAATCTAGTTTTTCATTAAAAGCTAATGTCTGATTAGTTGGGATGATGAGCCACTGGGGAGGAATGCCTGCATCCGGAACCACAGCAAGGTGGAATGTAGTTGATACACTGATTCCATAGATGTTGGAAACTGTAATATCTATTCCATAGTCACCTATAGCTATAAACCCACTTAGCAAACCTTCAGAATTTATGGAAAACTGTGCGTCATTCACAGACCAAAATAATGGTCCATCCCCGGTGGCATTAAAATCATACAAGAAGGGACTCCCAAATTCAATAATCTCATCCACTAGCAGATCATCAATCCAACGAGGTGGGACTGGCAAATACATCAATGGATGGGGATCGGAGTTTCCAGTAAATACATATGGGGTGTCACCGAAGCCGTCCTGATTTGCATCAATTCCTGAATAGTCTGACCAGTAGTTGTAGTCGAAGAAATTACCACTCCCCCCATCCTGACCGTTCATCACAGAGTTATTTGCAAAGATATTCCACAGGATATCATTGGACAGACCATTGATGTAGATGCCATAATTACCATTGCTGCCGCATGTATTGTTGGTCATAGTGTTAGAATCTGAATCATGGAGGTAGATGCCAGCCAGATTGTTAGCGCTGCATGTGTTGTTGGTTATTGTGTTGGAATTAGCCCCATCAAGAAGAAAGATGCCATGCTGACCATTGTAATTGCAGGTGTTGTTGGTTATTGTATTCAAATCACCCCCATCGTTAAAGATGCCATAAATACAATTGCTGCTGAAAGAATTATCAGCAATAGTGTTGGACTCGGAACCAAAAATGTAGATGCCAGAATTGTAGTTATTGTGATTGCATGTGTTGTTGACAATAGTGTTGAAATCAGATTCATAGAGTCTGATGCCATAATCATTGTTGTAATTGCAGGTGTTGTTGGCAATGATGTTGGAATTGGAATACCTAATGTTGATGCCATAGTCCCTGTTGTTGCATGTATTATTGGCTATAGTGTTAGAATCTGAATCACGGAGGTCGATGCCAGCCAGATTGTTAGCGCTGCACGTGTTGTTGGTTATTGTGTTAGAATCAGAGTCCTCGAGATAAATGCCATACTCGTTGTTGTTTTTGCAAGTGTTATTCTCCAGATTGTTCGAGTTTGATAAGACTACATCTATGCCATTATAGTCCTCATAGTTGCATGTATTGTTATACACTTCATTCAAAGTAGATTCCGTTATCGCAATTCCACTTGCTACATTATGGCTACAGTTGTTGTTCACTACAAGATTGAGTGATGACCGATAGACAACAAGACCACGCCAATGGTTGGTGCATGTGTTGTTCTTCAAGGTGTTAGACTGTCCATAGTTGACATGAATGCCCCACGTGTTTGAATCACATGTATTGTCAGCAATCGTAGTATGATTACTCTCATAGAGATAGATGGCATAATAGTCGTTTAAGAAGATATTACCAAGTATTTTGCCATGGCTGACATTGTTCAGGTAGACCCCAGATCCCGGATTCAC
Organism: Candidatus Thorarchaeota archaeon; assembly: GCA_016839345.1. The sequence continues at coordinate 19,214 of JAEOUL010000344.1, forward strand.
ATTGGCACTAGAGAGATTGCAGTTACTGATGGTGAAGTTGACCCGTGTGTTTGTGATATTGATACAGGTGCCAGCCGCACCTCCAAGATCGATATCATACCCATCAATAATAAACGGACTTTCTGACGAGCCATCACCTGACCACCCCTCATCCAGGGCTGTTGCACTGAAGTTAGCATCGCTATCAATCACTATGGGGCCATGAGGGATTCCAGCAACAATCGGACTGTTCTTCGCGACTACTGTTGATTTTAATTCTATTTGGTTTTGGTCATAATCTATAACAGGAACTGTGATCCATAGTACTAGAACGAATACAAGCCCAACAAACATCCAAAATCTGCCTCTTTTCCTCAGCAACATACACACTCCACTGCTGCGACGAACGTTGTCGAGGTCTGCTCATGCAAGTCTAGAAAGGTGTCAATTCTATAATGGTGGTTTCAATCTCCCTCGCAATACTCCTGTACTCCTAGCCATTTCCACTTATTAATCCGTGCTAGAAAAAAGATGATGATGAGAGGGTCTAATTTCTCTCATTGGTTCAAAGAGACTTACCTCTGCTTCTCTTGCCTGTACGGTAGATAGTCTGGTCCGAATATCTCTTGTGCCATGACGATTCTCGATAGATTTATGTCAAAATCATGAGAAACGCCTTAACTGCAGTGCTGTCTTTACCATGACACTTCTCAAAGATTTCTTAGGCTGATCTCGACGAACGCAACGACTTCTTGCATTTCAACACAGGTAAGAAAGGAGAGAAAGCATGTGTCTAATAGAGTCAGTAGTTGCTTCTTGTCACTAACGTTAGTCATGTTCTTTTTAGCCTTGGTGACTAATGTGACGCCTGTAGGAGTCTCTGATGGGCTAGCTCATCAGTCAACAGCGGTGGTCTCAGTACCTGAGAAACAGGGGTTGCTTCCTGGAGACATCACACATGGACCCATCGCGATTGATGGGGATGCCAGCTTCTCGTACACAGCTCTGCTAGAGGGATGGTCTGGAGATGGTTCGCCCGAGAACCCGTACATAATTGACAGATTGGACATTGATCTCGGGGGTGAGGTCGGTTACTGCATAAGCATCAGCAATACGCGAGTCAGCTTCACCATCAGCAACTGCTATCTCACTCGTGCTGCTTCAAGTCCATTTATAGCGGAGTGGGTGATTTTGGGAGCTGGAATCGCTCTATATAATGTTTCCAATGGTGTGCTAGTCAACAACACCTGCACCAGCAATGTCCAATATGGCATCTCCCTCGAAGACTCAACATCAAATACTCTGTCCGACAACATATGCAACAACAACGAGGTTGGCATCTCCCTCGAATTCTCAAATTCTAACACCGTGGCTAATAACACCTGCACCAACAATGGTCAATATGGCATCATCTTCTACTGGTCGAATTCTAACACCGTGGCTAATAACACCTGCACCAGCAATGACCAATGTGGCATCTCCTTCGAAGACTCAGCTTTCAACATCATAGCGAACAACACCTGCACCAGCAATAGGATTGGCATCTATCTCAGTGGGTCGAGTTCCAACATTATTACCAACAACACTCTCAATGGTTGTGGTCTCTTCCTCAAAGGCGCTCTAGATCAATGTCATCAACTCGAGGTCACTGATAACAGCGTGAATACACTGCCCTTGGTGTTCCTTCAGGACCAAGTAGACAGTGTCGTTTCCGCTCCAGCTGGTCAGGTCATTCTTGTGGGCTGTTCACGGGTCACAGTCAAAGACCCGACACTGATGGACTGCTCAGTAGGGGTCTTACTATGCTATACAACTCTGACAACCATTGTCAACAACACCTGCGCCAACAACATTTACGGCATCTCCCTCGATGTTTCATCGTCAAACACTCTTTCCGACAATATATGCACCAGCAATGACAATGGCATCTCTCTCGAAGGCTCAACATCAAACACTCTGTCCGACAACATATGCAACAGCAACAACAACGATGGCATCTCGCTCGATGCATCAGTTTCTAACACCATGGCGAACAACACTTGCAACAGAAATGGCGAATCTGGCATCTCCCTCGTATACTCAAGTTTCAACATTCTAGCTGACAACACCTGCAACAACAACAGGAATGGCATCTACCTCTATCACTCAGACAACAACACCGTGATACACAACACCTGCACCAGTAACAATGAAGATGGCATCTCCCTCGTATACTCAGGTTTCAACACTATAGCGAACAACATCTGCAACAGCAACGACCTAGGCATCCACCTCTATAACTCAGGCTCCAACACAGTGACGAACAACACTTGCTATAGCAACAACATTGGCATCTCCCTCATTTACTCAAATTCCAACATTGTGGCGAGCAACACCTGCACCAGCAACGGAATTGGCATCCACCTCTATAACTCAGGTTTCAACATCCTGGCTGAAAATACCTGCAACAGCATCGACCTTGGTATCTCTCTCGAGGAATCAGGTTTCAACATTATTACCACCAACACCCTCAATGGTTGTGGTCTCTTCCTCACAGGCACTTTGGCTTATTGTCATCAACTCAGGGTCACTGGTAACAGCGTGAATACACTGCCCTTGGTGTTCCTTCAGGACCAAGTAGGCAGTGTCGTTTCCGCTCCAGCTGGTCAGGTCATTCTTGTGGGCTGTTCACGGGTCACAGTCAAAGACCAGACACTGATGGACTGCTCAGTAGGGGTCTTACTATGCTATACAACTCAGACAACCATTGTCAACAACACCTGCACCAGCAACATGTACGGCATCTCCCTCGAAGGCTCAGCATCAAACACTCTTTCCGACAACATATGTACCAGCAACAGGATTGGCATCTACTTCGAAGCATCACTTTCTAACACAATGGCGAACAACACCTGTTCTAGCAACGACATTGGCATCAGCATCTATGAATCATCTTCCAACATTATGGCGAACAACACCTGCAACAGAAATGGCGAATCTGGCATCTCCCTCGTATACTCTGGTTTCAACATTCTGGCTGACAACACCTGCAACAACAACAGGAATGGCATCTACCTCTATCACTCAGACAACAACACCGTGATACACAACACCTGCACCAGTAACAATGACGATGGCATCTGTGTAGAAGGCTCAAATTCCAGCACCGTGTCTGACAACATTTGTAACAGCAACACGGAATGTGGCATCTACCTCAACGCAGCGAATTACAACACCGTGGCTGACAACACCTGCACCAGCAACAGGATTGGCATCTACATCTATGAATCAGATTTCAACACCATAGTCAACAACACGTGCACTGGCAACACTGAACATGATATCTACCTCTATGACTCATACTCCAACACCGTAGAAAACAACATCATTACATCAACTTATTCTGTAATTTTTCTGCAAGGATTGGTGCTTGTCTTGCTCCTACTTGGTGTCGTAGTGTTGGGTTCAGTAAGGCATACAGCTTTTACTGTCATTCAAAGAACAAAGCTCCAACTAGTCTTTTGGTTCCGTAAGAGAAAAGGTGACCAAGATTATATCATTGTTCCAATAAGGTATCGATTACTGTCTTGGTTCCGTAAGAGAAGTTTTCTCAAGCTCACGGATGTCGACGAGCATTATGAACCAGACTCATTAGATGAGTGAAGGCTCGCTATTGCTTTAGACCTCCAACCTAAAATGAAGGATGAGGGAGCATGAAGCTCCCTCGAAATCCAAATTGGATTACATCTGTTTCTCTTGCCTGTAGAGCAGATAGTCCGGTCTAAATATCTCACGTGCCATGACGATTTTCTTTTGAACTAAGTAATTGAAATACAACACCCGCTAGTTTTCTTGACGTATTCAAATTTTATAAAATTAAGACCTGTGAATGGAACAGCTTGAACAGATAGGAACCACTTCAGATGAATTATGGTAGATAGTTTTCTCTGAATATTTCTCTAGATATGGCAAATTATCTATCAACAGTTACTCCACAGAAAGTGCAAACAGAACTCCTTCCTTCCTTAAGGTCTTTTACAGATTCTTCTGGAAGTACACCACTGCATCTAGGACACAACCAGGCACCAAGTTTGTGACTTATCTCATCAATTGCAGGGAGAATCATAGCATTATCCTCACCTGACATCTTGACTGCACAAGTTGCACCTTCAACTCCTGGTTTCCCAGTGATAGTAATTTCAGTACCTACATTTTTGCCTGTGTACTTACCCTTGGCCCAACCATTTACACGAATCTCAATGTGCTCGCCAACACGTCTAGACTCCACTGAAACTTCAAAGAAGTTCGAAGAATCAAGAATCTTGAGAGTTTTTGTGTGCATCTCTTCAGGTGTCCAGTCTTCTACCTCCAGAGTCAAATCCCCATGTTCGAGATTTGAGAGTTTCAATTCAAATTCCTCCGGAGAGATACTTTCAGGAGTGAGAAGGTCGCATACAGCACGGACTGTATATGGCTCCGTTGTGATTGAGTGAGCTTGTCCTCTATGGTCAACGAATGAAACGCTTGCGATCAAGTTGCCTTTTACACAATCCTGAGTGGGTACAAATTCGAATGTAGGACTTCTGAATCCTTGTGAATCAATCTTTGGTACTACCCTGGCTACATCTCCATCTAGTTTGAGACTGTCTTTTGGATATGCAAGGAGCGTGACAGTTGCATCTGTAATTATGAACTCGGAGTTGTTGACAATTTTTACTTTGAACCTAAATCGATTCCCAACAAACTCTCCTCCTCTTAATGCTTCAATACCTGCTTCAGCAACTGGTTGTGAAACATCAACCACATCCAAGTCCTCCAAGAATCTCTTTCTTCTCTGAATATATACAATAGCAACAACGGAGATGACTCCTGAACCTAAGACACTAGCAAGAGTCAATGTTACAAATAAACTACCATCTCCACCAGTGGGCGTGGCTGTGTTTGTAGTAGTTGTTGAAGTAATAGTAGTTTCATCAATTCTCGGATTTGTTCCTGCTAAGTATTCCTGCAAGTTTGTGTTTCCATCGCCATCTGGGTCGCCACCTGAATCATCTACCAAGGGATTGAGCGCATGTGTTACTTCCCAGCCATCCGGCATACCATCTTCATCTGTATCTGGATCTGCTGAGCTTGTTCCATAATACTTCTCCGAATACCATGAAAGATGATCATTATCAAAATCTATCTCAGACACACATCTGGTTCTAGTGAAATATGTAGTCCCTCCGTGACCTTGCCAGAATATTCTATTGCCACTATTTGAAACATCAATGGCATGCAAGCTGAAATCATCACTGCCAACAATTACTTCGATTCTGTCATCATCATCAATATCCCCAAGCGCAGGCGCAGATTGCGCATGATCTCCAGTTTCATATGACCAGATGATGTGCCCATCATTTCCACTAAGAGCGTGATAGCTGTCTAAATAATCCCCGACTATTACATCCAACTGTCCATTGCCATCTATATCACCAAGAGCTGGAGATGAATAAATGGGTGATCCAATAGATGATGACCATATGCGGCTTCCGTCATCTCCATTCAATAATGAAACATTCCCGTCCATACACCCGATAGCTACATCAAGATAGTCATCTCCATCCACGTCTCCAAGAGCTGGTGATGACGATACTTCTCCTCCAAGTAATTCCTCCCATAACATCATACCTGTTTGACCATCAATCGCATAGACTTTACCATCCAAGCTCCCTACCACAACATCTAATCCACCATCTTTGTCAACATCTCCGAGGGCTGGTGATGAATAGACATCACCTCCTGTCGTGAACATCCACTGTTGATTTCCTGTCCCGCCATCTATTGCGTAGATTCGATTGTCTTGACAACCTATGACCACTTCTAGCTCAGCATCACCATCAAGGTTTCCAATGGCTGGCGAAGAAATTACCTCATCACCTGTACTAAACGTCCAAACTATTCCTCCTGTCCAGTTGAGAGCATAAACATTGCCATCATAACCTCCCACTACTGTGTAATTTCCCATACCATCCAAGTATGCTATCGAGGGGGACGACGATGGGCCGCTGCCAATGGAATTATTCCACAATTCTGTACCTGTTAATCCATCAATAGCTATGATTTTATTCCCATTTGATGATACCACCACGTCAGCTGAACCACTTGTGTCTAAATCAGCGATTGCAACTGAACCAATGATTGAGGCTCCTGTGCTATAATTCCAAAATAAAGAACCATCTAATCCATGGACAGCATATACATTTCCATCGGCACTACCTACAATGACTTCAAGACTTTGGTCACCATCCAAATCAAACAGCGCGGCTGTTCTCACAGCGTTTCCTGTAGGAAAAGTCCAGAGTGAAGAAACTTGAGACTCTTCATACTGTTTCAATTGACCAATTATGTGGTTGGAATCCTTAGATGACGAGATTGTTGGTATGAGAAATACTAGAATTATGAATATTGTGAACCCCTGATGCTTCATCGATTATCCCCTCATCATCATTGAAGTCTATACAACTAGGAGTTCAAATTCTACTCTTAACTTATGTTTGTATCAAATAAAATAGAAGATTAAGGGTGAGAGGTAACCTATCTTTTCATTTGTTGTATATTGGAATTTTTCGAGAATTTTGGAATGTAAAGAAATGAAGATGCGCCTTTATTATTTCAGGAAAATGAGTTTGGTTGAAAGGAAAACTCTCTCTGGAAATGAAAATTGAAACTACATCTGTTTTTCTTGCCTGTAGGGCAGATAGTCTGGGCCAAATATCTCACGAACCATGACTATTTCAACAACAGTCGAATCATAGTAAGAAGTTCTCAATCACTAATGAAAGAATCGATGTTATGAGTGGCAAGAGAGACATCAATGCAACTGTTATTGTATTTACAGGAAAAGCCCATGTCGAGGAGTTTTCAAGGTCAGTCACTATTTTCTCGAAATGGTCATAGGCCTTGAAGCTTTCTAATGATGGTTCATTTTTTCCAGATAACATGTTGACAAGTTCACAGTGTTTGCTTGCCTGCTTGTCCATGAGTATTGTAAGTATCTCTTCTTTGTATCTCGAAAGCAAGTCATGAAGTCCTATCTGGGATGCAAATGTTAGAATTGCTGCTATTAGGCTGAATGCGACACCGATGAGAACTCGTTCTGGTATTAATGGATCTCCTAACAGCCAAGTCCTATATGCCCAATACAATATATATGAAACAAATAGTCCTAAGATCTTCGATGTCATACTAAACAGAAATTGTCCAATAACTGATAACTTGTTTTTGAAAGAAGGATATCCAATCATTTCTTCTGATTTTATTTCCTTTTCATTTCTAAGCTTATTCACATATTTAGATATTTTCAGATATTGATCCTTCATTCGATTTGTTGCAATAAGAAAAGATAGGATTACTCCGGCAAAAGAACCAGCAAAGAGAAATGAGATGAAGAGTGATGAGGCACCCAAAATTGTTAGTATTTCGTAGAAGGGCCAAGTACGAAAACCATAGGCGGCTTCTCCATAGGGCCAAATGAAAAGGTAAGTAAATACGACAAGACCTAGTGAAACAACACCCACTGGAATGAGTCCCTTCTTATGCCACCTATGAAACAAAAGGTTTCGTACATCGCTCTTAAAAGAATCATACCCCTTTTTTGTGAATATGCTCTTGATTAGTTCCTGATTTGGTGTGAGCTCCTTAGGTTTATCTTCGTTGATATCAAAAGATTTGTACAGCTTGAGTTTCCCTTTCGTTTTGCCATCAAAGATATCGAAAAAGTTCTCAAAACCTTCGACGAAACTTTTTGCGACCCACACAACTGCCGCCCAAACAAATATCCAACTCCAGATCCAAATATCTGACACAAGAACCCAGATTGAAACTCCTGACAAACAGAAGAGTATCATCGTAAGTATCATCCACGTATACGCAAAACTCAAGGTCCTTTTCCAATCAATGAGAAAACCATATCTGAGTACAAGAGGTGTGGTATACTCATTTGATGTTTGTGAAGGCACCTATGACCACTCCCATCCTATGATGATTCACTTTTGTTCTACTGCACTCCTCTATCTGAATCTTTCCTTTAATCTTTTGAACCTTTGATTTGTTACAACTGCCAATCTGGAATAATGCGAGAAGATATCCATCCCGTTTCAAGTTCTTCTCCTGATCTGAATACAGAATTGTAGAAAGAGTGAGTGAGAGAGGAAAACCCCTCTCTCTCGATTTGTAACTTGAAACTACATCTGTTTCTCTTTCCTGTATGGCAGATAGTCGGGTCCGAATATCTCCCTGGCCATGGCGATTCTCGATAGATTTATGTCAAAATCATGAGAAAAGCCTTGACTGCAGTGTTGTCATTACAATGATATATCTCAGATTCCTTAGACTGATCTCAAGGAACGCTACCACATCTTAGTTTCAACACAGGTAGGAAAGGAGGGAAAGCATATACCTGATAAAGTCAGTAGATGCTTCTTGCCACTGACATTGTTCATGATCCTGTTGGCCTTAGCGACAAATGTGACTCCTATCGAAGATCTTGACAGAACGTTCCATCAGTCTACGGCGGTGGTCACAGAACCTGAGAAACTGGAAATGCATGTTGCAGGCACCCCACATGGTCCCATTGTGATTGATGGGGATGCCAACTTCTCTGACACAGCTCTGCTAGAGGGATGGCCAGGTGATGGTTCTTCTGGGAACCCGTTCATAATTGATGGGTTGGATATTGACAATACTGCTTTGGACTTCCAACAAATGTTCAGTCTTGGTATTACTAGCTGTATAGAAATCAGGAACACTCGAGTCAGTTTCACCATAAGCAACTGCAATCTTAGTGGGTTTTATGTAACTTCTATTAATTCTCGTAACGTTTCTGGTTTGATCGGAGTTGGAATCCATCTACAGAATGTTTACAATGGCGAGCTAATCAACAACTGGTGCACCCGCAATGGCCAATCTGGCATCAATCTCCTTGAATCAGACTTCAACATCGTGAGCAACAACACCTGCAATAACAACAAAAATGGCATCTACCTCAGTTCCTCAGATTCCAACACCGTGGTGAACAACACCTGCACCAGTAACAAAGACGATGGCATCTGCCTCGAAGGCTCAAATTCCAACACCGTGTCTGACAACACCTGCTCCAGCAATGGCGAATCTGGCATCTACATCTTATGGTCAGCATACAACACTCTGTCCAATAACATATGCAACACCAACACCAACGATGGCATCTCGCTCGAAGGCCCAAAATCCAACACAGTGTCCGACAACACCTGCACCAGCAATGGCGAATCTGGCATCTATCTCCGTGAATCAGACTTCAACATCGTGAGCAACAACACCTGCAACAACAACAGGATTGGCATCTACCTCTATAACTCAGACTCCAACAGTGTGATACACAACACCTGCACCAGTAACAAAGACGAAGGCATCTGCCTCCATTACTCAGGTTTCAACAACATGGCTGACAACACTTGCACGAGCAACATTTACGGCATCTCCCTCGCAGGCTCAGCATCAAACACTTTGTCCAACAACATCTGTAACAAAAACGAAAATGGCATCTACATTCATCGCTCAGATTCCAATATGGTGGTCAACAACACGTGCATCAACAACACCGAACATGACATCTACCTCTATTTCTCAAACAACAACACCGTGGAAAATAACATCACTACTTCAACTTATTATGTAATTTTCCTGCAGGGATGGGTGCTTGTCTTGCTCACGCTGAGTATCGTAGTGTTGGGTTCACGATGGCATCAAACTCTTGCTATCATTCAAAGAACAAGGCTCCGACTAGTCTTTTGGTTCCGTAAGAGAAAAGGTGACCAAGATACTATCATTGTTCCAATAAGGTATCGATTACTGTCTTGGTTCCGTAAGAGAAGGTCTCTCAAGCTCACGGATGTCGACGAGCATCATGAACCAGACTCATTAGATGAGTGAAGGCTCGCTATTGCTTTAGACCTCCAACCTAAAATGAAGGATGAGGGAGCATGAAGCTCCCTCGAAATCCAAATTGGATTACATCTGTTTC
>JAEOUL010000134.1 GCA_016839345.1 Candidatus Thorarchaeota archaeon
GTCCAAGTGACATTGAAAACAACCTGATCCTCATATTGTGTTGGGGGCGGAGTCAGGTACTCGACATAGGTTTCTCGTGCAAGGATATTGATATACGTAATTCTACCAGTTCTGTTGGCATAGAACGGAGCTCCAATCCAAGTCACATCAATTTGTATTGCATGGGTTCCTAAACTAGGATATTGGTTGGTATCGAAAGAGATTGTGTATGTTCCTGCATCTTCAGTAAGCGAGAACGATATGTTCAATGAAATTTGCTGCTTACTAAGTCCAGTTACAAGTACATTATCAGTTATGTCTTCAAAGGTCAGAGTAAGGGTTGCATTTTCATCATAACTTGTCGGAGATGGAGGTGTGATTGAGAGAAGAGTGTCTCTAGGTAGAACTCTCACGGAAACAACATCGGTTCGATTAGTATAGTATGGGGTAACTCCCTTTGACCAGTTGACAAAGACATTCATGTAGATTAGCCCAGTTCGACTAAAGATATCTGTATTAAACTGGATAGAGTAGTTACCAGGTTGATTGTTATTGTCAATTGCAGTGATTATGACCAATCCAAGATCTACTATTTCACCTTGGAAACTAACATAGATGAAAACATTGCCTCCCCCACTTGTCAAATTACTAATTCCGGTTCCAGTGTCACTGTAGAAGAATATGTACTCCATTGTTTCGCCATAAGGCGTAGGTTCAGAACTGATGAGAAGTGTCAGTGCCGAATCCCTTCCAATCACAGAAGCAGTTGTTACAAACGACTTATCCTGATACTTCTCAATTACTCCAGTCCAGTCAGCGTAGACAGTGAATGTCTGGAAACCAAGCGGAAACTGTGAAGCTGACACCTCAATGATATAATATCCATCACCAAGAACCAAGTCGAAATAATAACTTGAAATTACAGTGTGAGTTCCATTCCAAATCGAAAAGTCAACATCTACAGATTTGATACCCACAGCACTGTCAAGATCACCATAATATACGGAGATGTAGAAAGTGCCAATAGAAGTGGTGGGCTCAATCGCACTTACTATTCTGAACTCGGTATTGTGAGTTCTAATTGTTACTGTGATAGCGAAGCTACCTTCTTGATAATTCAGACCTTTTGAAAATGTGAAAGTGTACACGATATTTGCCTGAATTGTGTCAGATTCGGAAGTGTGGAATGTTATCTTGTATCTCTGAGTTCCGGCTTCATAAACAACTGAAAAATTACCCCAGGTTGAAACTACGCGAGTCCAAGCTTCAGTGCTATTATCTATTGGAATCAATCGATCAATATCTGTGTAGTCAACATAAAAGCTCGGAGAATTGCCAATTGGAATTGTAAGAGAACCAACTGATGGAATAACTGAAGTGTATGCGGCACGAATAACAAGTGTAAACTCTAGAGTTCGCGCAGCTGCACCGGGTGCATCAGCTGTCAGAAATAGAGAATAAAATCCTAAATCTAGAAGTGATACATCAATCCATACAAAATAGATGCCGCTACCCTCATCGGTCCAACTATCAATCCGTGAGCCATTTTCTGCTGATGAGATTATGGCACCTTCTATACCTAAACCAAAGTCAACATCTGTATAATTGAGTGTGATTCGAACATTGAGATCGTATGGAGTTGTAACTTGCGGATAATTCGGAGAAGTGAGTGTACTATCTATGTCACGATACAAAAATCGAATCACAAGGAAGGCGTTTGCATATTCGCTATCTGCAGATGTAAAGTAGACTGTAATCTCATGAATTCCACCAGTGAAATAGGATTCACTAATTGTAAGTTTGTATCGACCGATAGCTTGCTCTGTTGTATCTATTGTAATTATGTAACCAGGTACAGAAAATTCACCTGCAACTCTCCCTGTAATTGGAGATTCATAGTAAGGTCCAGGTTCACTTACATTCAACCTTAGATAGATTTCAAAGTCCGCTCCAAGTGGGAAGTTCAATGTTGATGGATCATGATACATAACTGTAGTCATACTTCTAATAGTGACATCAAACTGATAGGAGGATGGAGTTTCATAGATACTTCCTGACATCGTTGTAATGACAGTGACAGTTCTAACTCCCACAGGCCAAGTACTTGTATCTAGTGTGAAATCATAACTACTTGGATTTAGATAATCATCAAAGTCCACAGTCCAATCGAAACGGAAATTGGAAACAGCACTTATTGGGACACTTACTCCCAAATCCAAATCCATCAAGATTATTGTGAGTGGTGTTTCGTCACCATATGGATGTGTCGACACACCTGTTACTGTTAAGGACGTTCGATGTGCTCTAATTATCACTTCAAATTGATACGCATCAGGAGCATAGTAGTCTGAATTTGACATTGTAATTGTGAGTGTGACAGTCACAGCTGGACCTACAGACCACGCATCTGTATCAAGATCCATTGTATAGCTGACTAAAGGTCCAAGGATCTGTTGACCATAGCTTGACGTGTAGTTGAATGTAGCAACATCGAGGACATTGACACTAAGTCCTGTGTCTAGGTCAATCAATAAAACATGTAGAGTAGTGTCTTCTCCATGGATTGTAGTCAGATCTCCGGAAACAGTGACAGCAGTGTAATGTGCTCTAAGTGTGAAAGTCACATCGACGGTACCAATGTGCATGAATCCACCTGCACTTGTGGCGTTGAAGGAATAGAGATGATCACCCAGACTAAGTGCACCTGTCGCGATTGTGATATCATACGTCCCATCTCCATTGTTCACATGAGCAACGGGATTTCCATTCGACAAAGTGATTGTTGCATCGGTTATTGGCGCACCTGAGTAGTCATCTATGAATGTGAGCGTAGCTGTGAAATCCTCTCCAGCAGGAGTAGTCGTAACATCAGAAGCATCCAGTAAGGTTGAATGAAACAGATCCAGATTGAAGTATTCTGTAGCATCATTATAGTACTGGTGTGTAGATTGAACATCGAATCGCCACCGTTTGGCATCTGCGAGATCGTTAGTGTCAAGGACCTTTCCATATCTACCAGCACCATACTCATCTAGTGTGATTATTGAGGGACTAGTCCAATTCATCGTCACGGTTGCACCCGTCACACCTGCAGCAGTGATATCATCTGTGAGTTTATACTCAACAATGAGAGCATCACCTGCAGTCTTGACTGAGAGTCTATCACTCACTGCATCAGAGGGAGCATTGAGAGTCAAGGTAGTGTCATGTCGAACAATGAATGTCTTCTCAAAGAGCCCGGTCTTGTTTGTCACATAAGCACCTGTATCATTGTAATGGGCAATTACGGTCCAGAGACCTGCAGGAGCTGTAGAATCAATGAGCTTAGATATTGTATGTTCAGGTGAGGTTCGCTCCTGTTCAGTCCCTATACTTACAAATCCTCCAGGATCATTCTGGTTTGTAACCTCAGTCCTAAGCCAGTCAGTAGGTTTCCGAACAGATGAAACTCTAATCTCATCGAGTTGACCGTTCAACCATCCGCTACCAGTAGTTCCAGAATCAAAATCTCCACCTCCCAAACGCCACTCTTCAACATAGGACATATTTGCCTGCGATGAGCTACCAACCTGACCAGCAGCTGTATTATCGTTCATATTGATCCAGATAGCATTGTTTGAAGGGTTATCTTCATCTGCGTAACATCCGAAGAAGATCCACGTATTAGCAGGCCAGGTTGTTGCTTGAGTCCATTTGTACAATGCAGAATCTGTAGAACTTTCGACCTTGAATACAAGTGTGCCATTGGGTACTACACCTTGACCATAATCTTGGCCTACCAATGCAATTAACATGTCATGATCTATATCGATGTATTTCTCCATGATGACCTGTGTATTTGGTGATGCTGCAGTGTGAGGAACGTTAAGTCTAAACCACCCTGTGATGAATACATCACCCTCAGGAGTTAGTGTTTCTGAGATTGAGATATAGTCATTTGAACCATCGAATGTTTGGGCAAAAGCTGCTCGTCCAGAGGTATATAGACCATTTCCATTTTGAACTCCATCATAACCGTTTCCAGATGAATCAGAATGGATGACACCAGATGAACCGCTAACAGTAGTTTCACTGAGATGCCATACAGCCTCAAAGTTTGATGACCAAACTCCAGCGGGTTTTTCTAGGTTATCTACAACAGGACTTCCGTAATACATCGTTATTGTTGTATCGCCCACGTCTGTTAGATTCATCTTTACCCAGGCGGAGATGTATCCGTTCGATGCATCATAATCTCGAGTGAAATACTCAATCTCATGATCCAGAATAGTAGAACCCATGGCAAACAGGATATCAGAGCCATCAGCTCTCACCTTTGTAGGATCATGAAGATCAGAATCAACAAACTGTACAAGAACAGGGAAATTGTTTAGATCTCCATACACCTCAGTATCGGGAATCACGAGATTCTTACGATACCTGAAGGATGGAAACTTGTGATCTGGATCAGGACCGGGAGTAGTATTATATGCAGAATACCAGGTCGTACCAGTGGGATCTATAAGATCTACACCAACACGAGCCCCAGTAATAGTTGGCGTTGTGATTGTGAATTTTGCAATGTCGTTGATGTTGTAGGCAGTGTTATCAATCTGAAGGTCCTGCACGAAATTCCAACTGATGAATTTGATAGTCCATACACCCCAGAAATCTATTGAGGTCGCTTTTAGTGTTAGAGTTCCTCCATTGTACCACCAATCTTGATCGACAATTTTTGGTTGGTTCAAAGGATTGAGAACTGCTGTGGCTTTCCACTCAGCACGCGGATATTCAACAGTGAAACCAAACGATGTCGCACCAGCAGGTGGTGAAACCATGACCTTGGCAGTCCAATTGACTATGCTTGCTCCAGTTTCAATGAAGTAGCTAACCCCCTCATTGAAATCAGTGTCCATCGTTTGAGCTTCTCCTCCAACATCCAATGTGAGTATGACATCCATGGTTACCATTGTTGGAGAAGATGTAGAAAAGACAACAGTAGTATCACCGGCATCAGTCCATGTGTCTTGTATAGTTTTCTCAGTCCCAACAGAATAGAAGCTTGATGGATCTTTTTGGTTATTGAACTCGGTTGTATACCAAGCCTCTGATAGAACATTGGGACTCATTCGCAACTCATCAATAGTTCCGTTGAAGAACCGGTCATTTGATGGATTTGCATCTGGATACTCTTTCCAATTGCCTATAGTCATGTTCAAATCGGAGTCATAGAGTGAGGAACCAGCACGGGTTATTTGGTTAACCAAAGAACCATTCAGGTAGAGTCTAACATAATCTGTAACAGAGTCCCATGTCCATGCCAAATGTTGCCAGTTGTTTTGAGTTGTCATTCCACCACTTATACTGGAACCACTTGTAGTGTCTGTCCTCATCCGTACAATGAATTCTTGGCCAGCCAGCGCTAGATGAAGTATTGCTTCAGGGGGATTTGTATTCGGAGCTTTTGAGAAAATCCTATCATCTCCTGAGTCCCAGTGATTGACCCATGCACTCATTGAAACCTGTGTGTATTGATCTGTATAGACCTGACCTAATGAGATTACATCATCGACTCCATCAAAACTAACAGCTGTTCCAATTTGACCTTCAATGAGATTACTTGAGTAGAAGCCACCATAAGGTGTACCGTCATGGTAGTTATACGTACTATCAAATTGCAATCCTGTAGGGTCGTTGTTAAGATGATGAACAACCTCGTATCCCTCCCATACTCTTGAGCTTAGAGGTCTTGAACTCAAAGTTGGCATAACTGATTCAGAACCATAATGCATTGTGATGACAGTGTCAATGGAACTGGAGAGAGATGGGACTTTAACCCACGCGACCAGATGACCTGTTGTTTGATCGAAGAGTTCAATCTCATGAGCTACAGGATTACCAGCAATTGTGAAAGCAATATCATTTCCATTAGATAGAACATTGTCTCTCAAATCAGTGTCGGTTATATCAATCAACACAGGAAAATCTGTCAAATCTGAAACTACATTTGTGTGGTCAATTGTGATATCCTTTTCATAGTCAAAGAAGACGACTCTATCCTCAGCTTCAGGTATAATATATTCAACGAAGAGTCTTGGTCTGTGTTGATTGTCAAAATGAGATGTTCCCTTTACATCATTCCATCTGCGAGAATCATAATTATCACAATACATCAGATCAAGCATAATTGAAATGTAGTTTCCTTCAGTCCAGCCTGCTCTACTAACCACTTTCTGAACCAGTGAACCAATTTCAGGTGATCTGTATCTAGTGTCAGTAGCAGTAATCCAAGAGTTGAGAGGCCAGTCAATACTAGTATCCATCCAATTGTATCTGTCTTCCAGATGTGGAAGTCCTAAGGTGAATTTTGGTGCATTGTCCTGATCCGCGATATAGAGTCTCATACCTTCCGCTGGTGGTGATGACCCCAGCATGGCTTCAACCTCGAGATATGCAGAGGTGACAATTGCACCTTGAGGAATATAGAGGGGAAATTGCAGACCAGCTTGAAACAGAGATTCTTTGTTGAATCCAATGTCATCGTAGATACCTACACCAAGACCTCCATCGTTTCCATATCCATCAAAATCAATACCCTGAGTAGGATTATCATAGCAAGTTCGGTCATCATCATCCGGTGTGTAGGGGTATGTAGCATATTTCGTGTACCCCCAGACTAAGGTGTCATTTGTCTTAAGATCTACTTGCTCTGGAAATGGTCTAACAGTCAAGTCGACATTCACATCATCAATATACGCATAGGCGTTTGAATTTGATGAAGGACTCACACTTTCATCAGTTGCTAGACCAATGGCAAAAGGCAATGCGTTTGTTGATAGTCCTGTCATCAAGGAAGCAGGAATGTTGACAGTATGTGTTAGCCAGGTATTTGTTGGATCTCCCGACTCAAAATCATGGAATTTGTAAGTATATCCAGCAATTCTAATGAAGAAATGGACCTTGTCATCCATTGTCGAGCTGGTGCTCACACGGTATCTGAACGAAACCTGTGCAGAATAGAGTTCTCTATAGGGCATAGATATCATTTGACTAAGATAGATCTCGTCACTGGGTGTAGGGTCATAACTCGTCGTTAATTGTGCTTCGAGATAGATACCCCATGTACCACCATAACCGTTGGAATCACTGTCCAATTCGTAGAAGCCATGTAGAGGATGGGGATTATCATCAGGAACATCTTTGATTATTGTCCAGCCATCTGGAACATAAACAGTATCGTTATTATGATCCAAATAGTTTGATGTGTGAGCACTTGTTACGACAATGAAAAGCTCGTTATGTCTTGAATTAAGTTCTCCATTTTGAAGAACGTTTTCAGCAGTCCAAGTTAGAGAGTCAATTTGTGCTTGGAGGTTGGTTCCTGTCCATCCATCTGTCAATGTGACAGAACTAATTCCAGAGGAGGAGGAATCAAAGGACAGAGTGCCTTGGCCAATATTAGAAACCTGTCCACTGAGTGTAACTGGAAGTGAAAGTCCAACACCAGAACTACGATCGCTGCTTAAAGCAAATGGACTTGTATCAGTCAATTGCGGCATGATTGGATTACTGACTGTTGACGCTGGGCCAAAGTCAGTTGATGGATTTATCATTGAGAATAGAAATAGAACTACAACTAGTATGCTTATGAGATTCACTTTCCTCACAAGGATGTCCTCCTCTTTTACTGTCCAGCATAAGTCCACTACAAAATGCACGTCTGCATTATCAAGTATGGACTCTAAGCAATTGTTGTTGAGAAATCCTAGGTATAAGAGTTTGTTCTGGGGGAACTGGATTCTGTTTGGTGGTAATACTGACGTTTTTTCGAAAGAAGGAGAAATAATCAAATTGTATTGAGATATTCCTGAATCCCAACGAATCGATAACCAAGTCGATCTTTTAGGTCTACAAGTAGTTCAAAGATTCCATTCATACGATAATCACGTGGGTGAATCCCAATCTGAAGTGCCCCACCTAGCTCAATCTCAAACAAAGCAGCCTCGAATGAAAGTGTCCGTTGGCCTTGGCTTACGATTCGTTCAGCGGTTTGGAAAACTCTGTTCTTTGAGTGATTGTGTATATTGTTTCCATTAACACAATAGTCGAAACCTATCTTCTTCGTTGCTTTGACAATCTTAGGTGCTGATTCCCAGAGGGGCGGAACAAACCCATAGGGTTTGATTCCGAATCCTTTCAACATAATAGAAACGCCATCCCTAAGTCGAGATATCACTTTCTCTTGAGTCAACTTGTCGAATTCCTTGAGAGACCCTGATTTAGCAAAATGAGAATAACCGTGCATGGAGATCTCCAAGTCCAATGACCTTAGGAACTTTGTGAACATATCATGGTTAGTAAACTTGTTCGACTTCTTTAATCCATAGAAAGGGGTGACTAACATAGTAAGACTGGAAATTCCCAAATCAGCTAGGAGATCATATGACTGGACAATATCATCCTCAAAGACTGGAGTAATGTCATGCATAGAGAGAATGATGGTATTTTCTTCTACAGGTTCTAATGCCTTTCCCAAAACTGATCACCAATTGCCGCGTATGGTCATATTGGTATGTATACTACGACTTGAAAACCTATATGTTAACATCAGGGTCTCCATTGTTCATATGCAAGTTTGATATCTTTGTCAGTGATTGTCTTTCTTCCAGCATGTTCTGTTAATGCAAATGCTCTCTTTGCTAACATCTTTCCGATCTCCTCTAGAATCCTTGCCAACTCTTCCGCGCCTTTGTCACTGACTCTACCTGCACCCGAATCTCTCATGAGACGGTCAATTGGGGCGACTGGAATTATTCTGTCCTTCCTTGCTCGCGGCAAAACCTTTACACTCCTTCAACTACAAATTGCAGCATTGATACTTTCGTATCTCTTGTGAATTTCTTTAAGAACTTTGTATTACCGGAAAGAATACTTAGAATATATCCAAACAACAGAATAACGGGTTATTAACGGCGTTAAGCTAATTTGAGAGGTTATTGAAGGACTTGTTATTTACCCTCACGAAGAACTATGACCTTTGCATTTTTGAGTTCCTCAGCCAAGATGCTCAGGTCCATCGATTCTTCACATGATGCAACCTGTACTGGATCAGCCCTAACAGAAGGATATCTTGGGTTCAATGTGCAACAAGATACGCCTTCCTTCGCAAACTCATAGGTTCCGATTTCTTGGGCTAGGTGTTCGATATCGACCTTGTCATCTCCTGCGTTGGGTCTGAGAATTGGAAAGTCAGCCACAGCATTTTCTATTACACGTAAATTCGCAGTCGTTTGAGAGGCTTGTTCTCCAATAATCTCACCTGTGACAATAGCGTCTGCTTCCTCCTGTAAAGCAATCTCTCTAGCGATTCGCAGCATATTCCTCTTACAGAAAAGACAGGTCATTTTCTCCGGGGCATGTTTCTGCGCTTCTTCAATATCAGGTGCATGAGGTATAATGTATAGCTTCACTTTGAACCCATGTATGTAGTTAGCAAGAAGTTGTGCCTGTTTCACCGCAATATCAGAGCAGTTCTCGTCAGCATAAGGAGTATTGTCAAGATGGACAAAGACAGGGATACATCCTCGTTTCATCACTTTGTATGCAGCAATAGGTGAGTCAAGCCCAGTAGAAATTGTGCAAACGACTTTTCCCTGAGATCCTGTTGGCATTCCTCCTACACCTTTGATTGTTCGAGTGAATAGGTGTGCCTTAGCATCTCGGACCTCAACATATATTGTCTGTTCAGGTTCTGAAAGGTTGACTCTAAGAGCTAGCTCGGGGAATTCCTCCAAGATTCTCTCGCCAAGTTGTTCTCTCAGATCCTGACTGGTATAGGGATGCTCGCCAATCCGTCTTGCTCCTACTGCAAAGGATAAACCTTTCTTGAATTCAGCTTTGACCAGCTGCTCACCTGCATGGAGAATCTCAACCAGTTCAGCAGAAACCTCAACAACTGGAGATGTTGATACAATTCCAAAGACTTTAGCTGCAACCTCAGCAGCATCAATCGCCTTATTGGTGTCAATGTATATTCTACCATATACTGAATGGACTTTAGTAAATGGAACATTCTTTTCTTTAAGAGCAGATTCAACTTGACCAATTAGCAGATTTTTCATCCGGCGGCGAGTCTGGTTGGATTTGATTCCTATCTCCCCATATCGGAGAATTACGGAAGTATAGTCTGCTAGCACCAAAACATCCACCTGACAGATACCCGCTGTTGACAATGCTTATGAATCTAGTCAAGTGTGACGACTCTAACTGGGGAATAATGGAACGGTGAAAATCGAAATTCAGAAATGGGATAGTATAGATGTAAGAGCACTAGCTGAGATGACCTCAGAAGTATGCCGAGAGGAGGGACTTACTGTTTATACTGTTGATCAGTTAGAAGAATACCTGAATCTGATGAACGAGCGATTTCCGATTGAGATTGTCGTAGTAGCGTCTGAAGATGATACTGTTCAAGGATGGATGGGACTAGAAAGAACCACTAATGAAATTGGAGAAGTGAGCAGATGGCATCCATTCGTAAGTCAAGGACCAAAGAGAGAAGATGTAGGCCAGCAGTTGATTTCTGAAGTGAATAGATATGCCCTTGAGAACGGGATTAAGAGAATAGAAGTAGGATTCGGAGATATAACTGGCGATAACCAAGAAGCGTTCTCACAACGTCAATCATGGTATGAGGCAAAGGGATGGAATCTGTTGGAGGAAAATCTCTTCATGGTTGTGAATCCAGTGGACAAACGAAACATTCCGCAGCAGAACCTTGGGACTGAATTCAATCTACAATCTCTGGTAGATGTCAACGTGGAGAAATTGTTTGAATGCTACAATCAGGCCTTCATGACCGGTCAAGCTATGTGGATCTATGAAATGACTGAAGAACAGAAACGACAGGAATTTAACAGGAATTTCAACAAATCGAAATCTATCAACAAAGAAGCTTCGTTTGTTTTAGAAAAAGATGGAGATGTCGCTGGATTCATTCTTGTACTCTCAAGGACTGAAGAGGAAGAGCACATCGAGTCGCTTGGCGTTCACCCCTTTCATCGCGGAAAAGGGTTGGCGAAATTCCTTATGTCAAAAGTGATTGAAGTCTTGCGAGAGAAGGGAGCAGAGAACCTTACACTTGGAGTGGATTCAGTGAACATACCTGCTATCGGACTCTATGAGGCGTTTGGATTTCAAAGAGTATCGAGAACTGTCCGTTACTCTTGGAAAGCCGATCTTTGAAAATCCCATAGATGATGGTTTACAATATAGATTAAGTCATCGCTTCCTTAACAGGACGGTTACAACGGCTACGAGTGCAATAACAATCACTGTAACAATCACCAATAGGGAAGAATCGCCCGGTGTAGTTGTAGGTGTTGGGGATGTCGTTGTAGTAGTAGTAGTGGTTGTAGTTGTTGTGGGAGCTGGTGTAACAATTACAGGAAGACCATCGTAGTAGTTCTTCATAAGGTTGTATATCTCTGTGTTGTCAATTGTAACATCTTGACTTAAATCAGCGAAGGCATCTCCAAAGACAAAAATTGGTACTTGCGCACTTGTATGTAACCCAGTAGTCCAACTCACTGTAATATTGCTGGCTCTTTCGCTGCGGAGATTTCGTTTTTCACTCTCGGATAGGAGATCAGCAGGAAGCTCTGAACTGAGATTGTGACTCACAATACCTAGTCCTCCTGTTTCGTGATCTGCTGTTACAATCAGAATCGAATTAGCATGAGTTTCAACAAAATCTATTGCAACATCTATTGCTTTGTCAAAAGCTATTGCATCTAGTGCTGTTCGAACCTCATCCCAACTATGTGCAGCGTGATCAATTTTACTCCCTTCAACCATTAGAAAGAATCCATCTGTGTCTTGAGAGAGAATCTCGAGTGATTTGTTCGTCATATCTGCAATGGATGGCTGTTCAGAATAATCACGATCGTATTCATAGTCCATGTGATCGGGTGAAAAAAGCCCGAACACCCGTCCCGTTGTCAATGCAGCAAGCTCGGTTTTATTGTAGACCAGAGAGTATCCTTTCGAACCCATTGTCGTGATTTGTGTACCCGTGAAATAGCTCATACCTCCTCCAAGTAAAATATCTACATCTGCTTCTTCAACAATCTGACGAGCAATCTCTGCTTCATCGTTCCGATCAGCCACATGGGTCATAAAACATGCGGGTGTTGCATGTGTCAATCGACTGGTTGCAACAATTCCAGTGGACTTGTCTTGTGTTTGTGCGTATTCTAAGATTGTTTCAAGAAGTACTTGAGAAGGGTCCATCGAAACGAAAAGGTTGTTTGTCTTAAATCCAGTTGCTATCGCAGTGGCAGCAGCTGCAGAATCAGTCACAGCAGAATTTGCTGAAGAAGTAATGACTGAGGCATTCCAATCAGACTCCTGCATCTTTAGAAAGCTTGATTCCCCAACTTCAACTAGTCTAGCTAATTCTACATGTTCATACCCCATTCCGTCACCAATCATCAAAATAATATTCAAGGGTTCATCAGCGGCCACCGTAACTAGGTCGACCCGATTGGAAGATGATTGTACAGAAATTGGGAGAAGAAACAATGTAAGAATCGAAAATACTAGCAGGTGTCGGTGGAGTGAAGTGGAAACAGTCATGA
>JAEOUL010000345.1 GCA_016839345.1 Candidatus Thorarchaeota archaeon
CCATTCCTAGGTGAATCTCCATTTTGGCTAATGGCCGGAGCCTTCTTCCAATGGATGGCGCTTGCTTTACTGTCTGCGACCGCTGGTTTCATGATATTTGGAAAGAAATGGGCTCAGATTTTATTTGCTATCCCAGCAGTGGGAATTGGTGTTCTTCTAGGATTTGTCCCACTCGATTCCCAGATGAGATTGATTCTCTCAGGATCTGCAGGTGCAGTGTATGCATTATTCATACCCCTTCTGTTCTGGTATCTTGCTTGGCAATCCGGTGGTAATTTGCGAAAATCCAATCTATTTCTTGGACTTGGATTCTTTGTATTATTTGCTGGAAGAGTCATTCATGCGGGTCGCTATTTCCTGAGTGATCTTGTATTTGGTTCAGTTACAATACCCGGAGTTCTCGCACCCGGTCTGATTGTTATTGGCTTGATCTTGATTGCCGCTGGCAATGAATGGGGACAATCATCATAGATTATGTGAGGTACATAATCTACTCTCAATGAGAACAAGAATGTAATATGAGAGAATACGATTCTATCCAATCTCTCTCCATTCAAGAATTTTCATATCTTCAAGTGAATTAAGTGACTTTTGAACCTCTTTCAAGTGCATTCCAAGTTGATCTGCAATGTCTCTTGTAGTGAGTTTGCCATCACATTTCTTAGCCACATCAAAGGTTTCTTGACTCATCTGACCCAGACGGACAAGCATGGGATTGACTTTTCCTGATAATACTGGGACAACAATCTTAGTTTCAGAGGCACGTCCCTCTTTTGTAATCCTGTCGAGTACTTGGTAAAATGACTCAAATGGCTCTAAGTTCCCATCCCACTCAGCCAGCATACTTCCATATTTTTTAAAAAAGGCATTGTTGACCTCACCAAGCACAGCCATTGCAGCATTACCATCATCCACTTTGTCTACGGTAGCTGCAACAATCACATTGTTCTTCAGTGAGAGACAGATGTCGAACACTCCAAAATCAATTACATGCACTCGATTACCATCGCTAAGTTCGCGTCCAAATTGAATTAATGCTGTAAGAAATCCACTAATTAGATTTGGGTCCATATCCGCTTCTCCATATTTCCTGTCTAGGACGCATAGGCCACTATCGGCAATCAGGATGTATACGGCTTGAATCAAGGTGCGTATCTCCCACTGCTGAAATCAAACTGGCTAAGTGCGCGTGTGCTTAAATCAATTCGTGTGACCTCCTCTTTGATGAGAGAGGTTTATCAAGAGCCTCTGTGTCACAAATTTTGGTGACCTTCTTGGATACGGCAAAAGATGCCAGGATACTGGTGTTGGAAGATGCTATAAGACGACTAACCGAGGTTGTCGGCGGTCGTAAATTAAAGTTACATGTTGATTATTCAAAACTAGTAGAAGCCCTCCAACAAGCAGGGAGTTTAATCTACGAAATAAAATATTCTTACATCCCCGCACAGCAAGTTGCCGATTTGGAAGCAACGCAGAAGATTGTTGATTCTATAATTTCTTTCCGAGCAGAGATACAGGATTCAATCAATACTTCAGGGTACAAACCTTCTACAATGAAAGAAACTCTAAGTTTGGCTGATACCTTCTATTCAATTCGAATTGTTGAGGGGTTCATGCACAAACTTCGAGAGTTCGATGAAGACCCAGGTCATGCTGTAGATATTATTGCAGTTGAAATCAGTCAGACAAAGGAAGTCCAAGATTCCAAGAATCTCATTGAATGTCGGTGTACTGATGGAACTCGAATCTGGAAAATTGTAACAAATATCCAAGGTCTTAAATCAGGAATGAAACTTGCCTGTGCGCTACTTCCTCCCGTTGAGATGATGAACATTGTAAGTGAGGCAATGTTCCTGGGTGGAGAGCCACTTCCTGAAGATACAGTATTAGGACCACTCAAAACACCGCCTCCATCAACCTTAGACCAGGCTCGGGCACAGGTTTTACAAATAATAAAGAGGATGACTTAGATGCACCTTAGAGAAATTCAAGAGAAGTTAAACCAGTTCGATAAAGATAGAGGATGGGATAAGTTTCCAGCATCACTCGTCTTTGCTCATTTGATTGAAGAGCTTGGTGAAATATCTCGACATATTACCGTGAAGGAGGGGTACAAAGTTATTGGGCTTGGTCACAAAGCGCCAGAGAAATCAGATTTATCACGTGAATTTGCTCAATCATTCAACCTTTTCACCCAGATTGCTAATTTGTTTGATATAGATCTTGAATCTGCAGTCCTTTCTGAATTAGAACTAATGGAAGAAAGGTTTCCTGTTGATGAATGGTCTAAACACATGAACGAAAAATATGATAGATAGGCATCTGATCAGTCTGCATTGTCTTTTAATTTAGCCCATACGACGGCTAGCTTCTAAAGCTTTCTTAGCCATATCTTCAAGGTCTTTCGTAGCAGCAAGAAGGCCCAGAGCTTTGTTGTGAACGACCTTAATATTCTGTTCTTTAGCCCATTGGGCAAGACCTGACACAAGTGGACCTAATGCACTTCTTGCTGCTTCAACAGTACCAACTGCTTTTCCAAGAAGTTCTAGACTATGCTTCTTGTCCTTCCCTGCCTCAGCAACTCTTAGCCACACAAGTCCGTGTATCATGTACAAAGCATCAAGCATTAGCGTTGGTGATTTTGGATTATCTTGAACTTTCTTGAGAAGTCTTCCTTGGCGTTCCTCAAAGACTTCTTTGAAGAGACTGAACGCTTTCTTATCGTTTCCTTTGTCAAGTTCGATGATGCCTTTCTGCAGTTTTTCGTCAACTTCTGACAATGCTAATTCACTCCTGACCAGACAGTCTAAGATACTTGGTCACTGTGGTTTTGTCTATTATGGGTTTCTACTTTAGACCCTTAAGTGCGTGTATTTCCTCCATTATGACGACTCACAACTTTATTATGTCAGACATAACCGCGCATGTTGCTGTAGTACAAAATGGAAGTTTGAATATGACAAAAGACACCTTCACCTTTAAGGAATTAAAGAAGACAAACCATCACGAGATTAAAGAGATTCAAGATAAGAAGTTTAGAGCATTCATTCGGTACCAAGTGTGGCCAAATCATCCTTACTACCGGAAACTGTTCAAAGCCAATAACGTAGATCCATTCAATATCACGTGTATTGAAGACTGGGCAAAATACAATGTCCCATTGGTCAAGAAAATCGACTATAGGGATAACCTTCAAGAATTCGTATTAAATCCAACAGAAGTGGATGGCAAACCGCGTGATTCTGCAGAAGCAATTGGAAATCTTATGAAATATTCAAATGAGGTGGGTCATAAAGAACTCGCCAAATTCATCCGAAACAATGGTGCGAAGGTCAAACTCCGAATAGGCAAGGAAGCTGCAATGGCTAAACTCAAGGAGCGTGCAACCTACCAATTCTCGCCACTTCAATTCTGGTTGAGCTCGGGAAGAGCTACTGGCTTGCCTTCTCCAGTATTCCTGACTCGATATGATAATGAACTATTATACAAAAACTGTGTGAAGGTTGGTCAGATGGCAATAGACCCTTTTGTTGAGAGCGGATGGGAGTCAATCAGTATGAACCTCTTTCCATATGCCCCTCACCTTGGATGGCATGCTGTTAACTTGGGTCTTAAACAGATGTCAAAGTTCTATGTTGCCACAAGTGCTGGAGGAGCTATTCCAAGTGATAGACTAATTGAGATGGCTGGTTTATTTAAAGTGAATAGTTTTGCTGGCATGCCAAGCTACCTTAGAAACCGGTTCTTCAGATCAATGAAAGAGGCTAAAGAATACGTGGCTCCAGAGAAGAATGTTTTACTGCTTGCTGGTGAGAAAATCTATGAACCTGCTGTGAATGACATGGTTGGTATATTGACAGAGAAGGGTGCAAAAGAGGTTAGAGTTGTTGGAGGATATGCCTCCTCCGAGAGTAAGATTTCATTTGCAGTTCAATGTGATAGACATGGACCTTATCACAATGTATCACCCCTAATGTTGGCCTTTGAGCTCATCAAGTTCAATGATGATGGGACCTATGACTTCGTTGGCGACGACGAATCTGGACATATGTGTCTTTTCCACCTTGACGGAACCGGGACCGTGTTTGAAGGATTTCTTCTAGGCGATATTGCCTCTCATCAAGAAAAGGGAAAGTGTCCTATCTGTGATTTTGACGGTCCATTCTTCTGGGATATTGGAAGGACCAACGATGCACAGGCTCAAATGGATATCATGGGTCTCACAGAGAAGAAAATCAAAGGTGCAACGGTCAATCTTACAGCACTCCGTGAGATTCTTCTTTCAATTAGCAAGATTGAAGAAGTGCAAATTGAAGTTGCCAAGGAAGACATGTCAGATCCTTACAGCATGGATATATTGAATCTCTATGTTGCTCCTCGAGGTCCAGTTTCTGGTGATTACAAATCTCTTATACTTGAGATTCAGAAAACAACCAAGACTAACACTGAAATCACCCCAGGTGTCACTATCATTGGTTTCGAAGAACTGGTAGAGCGAGCAGGCGGTATGAAATTCATGGAGATTGTTGACAACCGACCGAAACCTGCATGATTTATACAATATTGAATTGCTCTACACAAAAAACCTACACAATGATTACTGCGGAGCAATTATAACGAAGTAAGGCAGATTCTATTACAAGGAGGAAGATCGATGGCTTTCGAAGATGGTTTAGGTGTGGACCCATCTCAGCAACCTGTTGAGAATTATACACTTAATGCGACTGGTCTTGCGTCACAGACTTTGAGCTTGTGGATTCGTAAGTTTGCCCATTACATTGCGATTGTGGGCTTTGTGAGCGTTGTAATAACCTTGTTTTCCTTCATCATCCTTTCTACAATTTTCGGGAGAATTGGAGTTATATCAACAGATCCGATCAACTACCTATTCGGTATCTTTGCACTCCCATCAATGCCCGATACGACTCTCATTACAATCACTGTTGGATTTGGAGTTATTGCATTCGTTGTCAACGCTATATTGAGTGGAGCCGCAATCAAATTTGCTCTTGATGATTATGGTGGACAAACTGCAGAGATTGGGGCAAGCTTCTCCCACGCATTAGGAAAAATTGTGAAAATTATAGCTATTCAACTGATCATAACACTCATTGTGTCCGCTGTGACCGGTCCAAGTCTAGCAATGATGGGTCTCGCCTTGGAAGGTATTGATATATCAGATCCGTTCAATCCAACCATCACTCCAGAAGCTATTCAGCTAATGATGATGGCTTTGGTTTTGCTATTTGTAGGTGGTGTATTCGCACTCTATGTCACAATAAGGCTGGCTCCTGCACTTGCTATTGCAGTAGACACAGACTTGTCTGCGATTGACTCATTGAAGAGAGCATGGGAACTGACAAGTGGGAACTTCTTCCATGTTCTCGGAGGTCAGATTCTCATTGGACTTGCAGTAGCTGTTTTTGGCATCGTTGTTAGTTTCGCACTGACATCCTTCATGTATATGAATCCCTATGCGCTTGTTCTTGAGGTTTCTATCACTTCACTACTCGTCGGTGCCCCAGGTCTGATTTTCGTAGCAGTACTCTACAGAGACTTAAGCTCTCGAAAAGGAATGATTGAGTCTGACCTTCCTGAGTTTGTTTTTTGAGGATCCTTAGAGGAGACAATGGGGGATTCTATCCCCCTTCTTATTTACTTGAGATTGTGCTTCTTGGCAAACTCATTCAGAATGTCCTCAAGATTGGGTCTACCAATCTCTTGAAGATCATACTTGACTCTGACATTTGGCTTACCGATTTTTATAACTCGGTTGAGGTCGATTGGAGTACCAATTACTATTGCCTCAACATCAGACTTGTTGATTGTCTGTTGAAGTTCATCCATTTGCTTCTTACCATAACCCATTGCGGGAAGGACATCTTCGAGATGACTGTATTTTTCAAAGGTGTCTTTGATACTTCCAACTGCAAATGGTCTCGGGTCGACGATTACAGCTCCTGCCTTTCTGGCTGCTATGTACCCCGCGCCATAGGGCATGTCGCCATGTGTGACTGTTGGACCATCTTCAACAACAATTACTCTTTTGCCTCTGATTTTCTCAATGTTTTCAATTGTGAGTGGAGATGCAGCGTCTACAATCATTGCGCTTTTGTTGGTAAACATGATGTTTTCTCTGACTTCTTCAACATCGTCATAATCTGCAGTATCGATTTTGTTTATTACTACAACATCAGCCATCCTGAGGTTGGTTTCACCAGGGTAGTATGATATCTCATGACCTGGTCGGTGCGGGTCTGCAATGACAATTAAGAGGTCTGGTTTGTAGAATGGGAAGTCGTTGTTCCCCCCATCCCATGTGATTACATCTGCTTCTTTCTCAGCCTGTTCCAAAATCTTGCCATAGTCAACTCCAGCGTATAGTGTGACACCCATATTGATCATAGGCTCGTACTCTTCTCTTTCCTCAATCGTACAGCGGTACTTGTCCAAGTCTTCCAGACTCTCGTATCTCTGTGCTATTTGTGTAGTGAGATCCGGATCATATGGCATTGGGTGTCTGATGTTTACGGGCTTCAATCCCATTTCGACTAGTATCTGATTCACTCGTCTTGATGTTTGGCTTTTACCACAGCCAGTTCGAACTGCGCAAACCGCAACAACTGGCTTGCTACTTTCTATCATGGTGTTCCTTGGTCCCATGAGTCGGAGATCTGGTCCAAGACTATTCACCCAAGCGATTTTATTTCCTACAACCTCATAGGGAAGGTCGGAATATGCAAGAATGCATTGTTCAACGTCAAATTCTTCGATGAGATCGGGTAATTTCTCCTCCGGGTAGATCTTTATACCCTTCGGATAGAGTCGTCCCGAGAGCTCTGGTGGGTATATTCTGTCACCGATTCCAGGTATCTGTTCAGCAGTGAATGCAACTACTTCATAGTCCTCATTCTCTCGGAAAAAAACATTGAAGTTATGGAAATCGCGACCAGCTGCTCCCATGATAATAACTTTCTTCTTACTCATCGTTATCTATACTCCAAAGTGCAGGGCGGAATTCAATCACTCAAGCCCGGAATCCACGTTAAGAAATCTTTGGTGTAGTCAAACGGGACATCGTATGTGTGTTTAGGCATTTTTATTTCGAATTTTTGGAAACTCTATCGAATAATACTAATTCTCATTTTTCGAAATGAACTCGAAGAGTTTTACTAGATTCCTTAAAATGTAGTATGTCGGTAATACATTCGATAAATCGGGACGGACTCGTATAATGAGAGAATTACAAACTCATAAATACGAGGCACGAGAAATATCATGGAAGTGTGCTCGTTCGAGCAAGTCGCCGGATTTCAGTGGGGTGCATAGTTGAAGCTAGTTGATCTGGCAAAGAAGTCAGTCAGAGTTTTAATAGAGCGAGGGGAGGAAGGAATTAGGAGCGACATTCTCGCTGAAACCTTGAATACTCCAAAACGTCGTGTTTATGATGTGATTGCTGTCCTACGAGCATTAGGTCAAGTTACAACTACAAGAAAGTTTGATGGCACGATCGTTACTTGGGTGGACAAGACTAAAGATTTTGTACCTCGCCTTACACATGATGATTTGAAGATTCAATTAGACCATGAGAGTTCAGAACGCAAGAAACTCCAAGTGCAAGTAGCTGAACTTAAGGAACAGGTCCGGATTTCAAAAACAAAGCTACGACGTGAAACTCAAGCTGTTGAAACCTCGAATAAGACCGAATTCAATACTACACAGCTTAGAGTCCGTGCATTGTCTAGTAATGGGGTGAAACGAGTCGAGCATTCTGGAATCGAGGTTTTAATTGAAACCCATGAACCTGGAATGGTTGTTGATCCGGAAGAGAAAAAGGTCGATGAACAGGAAGCCATCATCAAGAATTTGTAGAGAACCTGCTCTTTTTTATGGGACCAATCGGATAGATACCATGCTACCTCTACGAACTGCGGTTATTTTTTCTAATTCCATTTCATCCGAAATAATTCTTCCAAGAATGTTTACTTGAGTGAATGTCTTCGTGTCGTGAAGATAGATATTTAGAGAGTCGCCAAGGGGTTGATATGCAATATCTGCTCTCTTTACCTCCTTTGTAGGTTTTGCATTTCCTTTCGAAATTCCTAAAGTGATTATCATTTCTCCACGCATAAATGCTGTGCGCCCTTCGATTGGAAGCCTAGATTTTATCTCTTCCACGATGAGTGGTGCATGAATTCTATTGATAACACCCTTGAGAATAAGGTCTCCTTCAAAACCAAACTCAAGTACGATGTCTGTGTCACTCATCTCGTCCATACATCTCCACCATAATAGCTCCTAAAATTTTCTATGTTCTGCCTAGCAGCAAAGGCTTAATTGGTCATGGGCACTGCTTGAATCGGAGAGGATTGGGCTGGCCTCCACCAAACTTGATGTAGCATTTGTAGTAGATACCACCGGTTCAATGAAGGATGACATCCAAGCAGTCAAGAATAGTCTCTTCGAGATTGTCGACCACATAACACGTCGAACAAAGGGTCTTGAAATTAGATTTGGAGTTGTATCATATAGAGACCATCCACCTCAAGATAGATCATATGTTACCAGGGTCTTTGATTTCACAGAAAAAATCAAGAGCGTTCACAAACTCATCTCATCACTTAACCCCTCAGAGGGAGGTGACACCCCTGAGGCAGTGGCTGACGGTCTCTATGATGCGCGTACTAAGCTCTCATGGGAACAGGATGCGTACAAAGTACTACTCCTTGTGGGGGATGCTCCACCTCACGGTAAGAAGTACAACAGCATTGGTGACGACTATTTTCCTGATGGATGTCCAAAAGGTCATGATCCAATTGATGAGGTTCAACAGTTTCGAAAAGACTATGGAAGTACAATGTTCATCTTCGTGTGTGGTTGTAACCCGCTTGTGGAAGACTCGTTTAGAAAAATCGCATCTTCTGTAGAAGATGGTAAGTACTATTCACTACTTGAAGCTCACGAACTTCCTGAGGCTATCCTACAGATACTAGAAGGAGTAAGTGATCTAATTGAGGCTGATCGACGAGTTCTGTCATACTATGAAGCAAATGACGGAGTTTTCGATATGGGCGAAGCGGCTTCACAGCTCTCATTGGAATTAAGAGCATTAAAGACCTCTCTCTCGCGGCTACTTGAGCTTGGTAGAATATCTCGTTGGCCAAAGGGAAGACCTCTTAGTACCACTCAGACAGATTTAGTTGTGCAATTGGGGGAAGTACCTAACAATATAGTTGCAGGAAAAGCATTCAATCTTCATGTTCAGGTTAAGAATCCAAGTGCTGCGGTAATAGACATCAGAGTGATTGCATCCCTAGTAACCTCAGATGAGGTTTCTGAAGTCACAAATGAGCACCATCAAATCAGTCCAAATACTAATCGCAAGCTCGAGCTGAATCTTATACCAATGACTGATACAAAAGGAAAGGCAAGTCTACGCGTTGAGGTCTTCTATGGTTCACATTCTGTTGCCAGAAAAATCTACAATACTAGATTGCATTGAAGGAGGATGCCTATTGAATCTAAGTGCAAGACGGGGACGCAATCAAAAGGGTCTCTGTTTTGTATCAACAGATGTAAGCCCTGGTGTTTTTAAAATCGAATATCAAGGAAAGGATGTTTATGTTGATTTAAGGTCTTCAGAGAAAATTCCCTCTGGTACAATCATAATCGATTCTCAAGTTTCTGATATTCTGGAAATTGAAGATACGTGTGATATCTCTCTCAAACCCATTTCAAGTGAAATACCCCGTTGTAATGAGATACGTTTAGGTGTTGTTTCTACACGGGGTCTTGACAATCAACAAGTTGCAAAAGCTATGTCAAAGAGGATTGATGATTTTCAGGAATTTCTTGATGGTTTGATACTTTATGTGGACCAACAAATACCAGTTTCAAAACTTGGTATCAACCTTCACATATTATCAATGGAACCTGTTGATTTAGCTACTAATGCTGCAAGAATCTCTTGGAAGCATCTCTTGAAAATCAACTTGGTTCCTATGGAATCAAACACATACAATCTTTGCATTATTGTAGAAACTGCAGCAGCAACTCAA
>JAEOUL010000011.1 GCA_016839345.1 Candidatus Thorarchaeota archaeon
GTGCTATCTTGTTGGCTTTATTTTTGGAGTCACATCCATATTCACAATTGACTATCCAGCGCTCGCGGTCCTACTGGGACTTCCAGCCTTCTTCTTCATCGTGATGACTGATTGGATGATCGACGTTTATGTCAGATTTTCAAAGAGAGAACGAGTTCTCAGTTTCGGTACAACTGAGTGGAGCCAAATCATAGAAACAATTGAAGCCAGATTTCCAAATGCCCTCTAGTTACCATGAAAACAAGTAGTTCTCCGATTCTATCGAGCTGTCGAATCGATAGGTCCATTCAGGACTCTCAGTTTCAAAGAAGTTCAGCATCAGGTAGATGACTTCACCTTCTTTGCAAACTCTTTCCCGAGATTGAGGGCTTTTTGAAGTTCATCCTCAGTAGGAACCCACTTCACAGTGAATGGTTCCATTACGATGTCCATCTTTCCCTTCTCCATGGACTCTTGGATCTTTTTTACAGCACCTCCACCCCAACCATAGGACCCAAAGGCCGCACACTTCTTTCCAGCAGGTTTCAACACCTCTAAGTCAGAAAGAATAGACGCAACCGTTGGGAGAATATCATTGTGCAGTGTAGAGCTTCCAACGAGAATTCCTCGAGCTTCTAACAGGTCTGCCATGATGTCACTACGATCGTTGTGAGGGATGAGTTTGAGGATAGGCTCCAGACCTTCACTGTTGATACCTTCAGCAATTGCACGTGCGAGTTTTGTTGTACTGTCCCACATGGTGTCCCAGGTGATGATCACCTTGTCTTGCAGCCTCTCACCCTTGGCCCACTCAAGATATCTGGTGGCAATCTGAAGCGGGTCCTTTCGCCAAATAAGACCATGTGATGGAGCTATCATCTTGATAGGAAGACCCAGTTCAACAACCTCCTCGATCTTTCTTTGAACCATTCTACTCAGAGGCCAGAGGATGTTGGCATAGTATTTCTCAGCCTCTCGCCAAAGGACAGTCTGGTCCACCTCATCGGCAAACCGTCTTTCAGTGGCATAATGCTGACCAAAGGCATCATTTGGTAACAGGAGTTGTTCCTCAACATAGTAAGTGAACATGGACTCAGGCCAGTGAAGCATAGGAGCCTCATAGAACCTGAGTGTCTTGCCTCCTAGATCTATTTCATCGCCCGTCTTGACTGTTTGAGTATTCCATCCATCAGCATAGTGTTTCTTGAGCTGGTCAACTGCTTTTGATGTACAGACTAGTTTGGCCTGTGGGACTCTCTTGAGAATTTCAGGTGTTGCCCCTGAATGATCCATTTCATTATGATTAGATATCATGAAGTCAATTCTCTGGGGATCAATCACCTTTGAGATACGCGTGAGCATTTCATCTGTAAATGGACTCATTACAGAATCAATCAATGCCACTTTCTCTCCGATTATGAGATACGCATTGTATGTTGTGCCATGATGAGTAGTGTAGCTATACCCATGGAAGTGGCGCAGATTGTAATCTAAAGCCCCAACCCAATATACATCCTTAGCAATTTCAAATGGCTGCATCGAATCTTCCTCTTGTAGAAAGATGCATCACTCGTATAAAAGATAGAAGAAACTTGCAAACTAGAAATCTGATTATTTTGATGCAAACTTTAGGAATACATGAAATCATGAGAGGTCATATTGGTGTCAACGCAGTAATTCCAATTTGGCGACTCAGTTTCAAAACTCTGGAGACCCTGACTGCGATTCACCCATCTCCAGCAAGCCACAGCTCCGACCTTCTCGAGTTGATATAGATTGGCCTTGGTGGCACTATATCGTACTTCAAGGAGTGTACCTTCTGGAAGACTATCGATGTCACCCACATCAAGAGAGATCCGTCCTTTACTGTCTTTCTCACCGCACTGTGATAAATAGTATCTGAGTGCTCCGCCATTCGCAGGATTATTTACAATCACTGCTACGTGTGGGCGAGCCACAGGATCCCACCATCGTGGGATACCAGGACGCCTAATCACATAGTTGGCAATGGGTTCAATCCGGGTGGGCATGTCCAGTTGAATCGTCATCCTCTCCATGTAGATGATTCCAAATTCTCTATATAAGCGGGCATCGCGTATTACGATGTCTCACAGGGCTCATTCTGATTGACTCTCGCGCCACTCTAAATAGTTAGTAATACCCAGAACTGGATGACGTTGCAGTGGAAGGGAAGGGAAGCTAGTGATAGCATTTAGCATACTTAACAAACGGCCATATGCAACGGGAAGACCGTTTGTAAATGTGAGAATCACAGGGCTGTCATGTATCATCTTCTGCCGAAAGACCAACCATGAGCGGACGCCCTTCAAATATGGACCGTGTGACCTTCTCTCTTGCGCTTGCCAGTAGACGCCAAATCGTACCTCGACTTACGCCCATCGAAAGACCGGCCTGTTCTTGATAGAACCCCTCAAGGTCAACAAGCCGTAGTACTTCTGCTTCTGCAAGATCAATGTGAATAGGCTCTCGAGTACTTGATGGTTCGGGAGTCATTATCTCAGCCAGAGGTTTGCGCCCGATTTTAGGTTGAATTGGGAACCTACCACGGCCACCTCTTCTTCGCCTATGCATTTCAATCCCCTCGTCCTTTATCTATAGGTGAGGTTTCTTATTACATTTGTTAAAGCAGTCATTCTGTGTCTTTTAGTGGGTTGAAGTGAAGTGTTTATTTCTAAGTGAGGACTACGAGAAACTGAATTTCAGGAAGCGATGTGTCATGGGATTCAGTGTAGGGATTGTCGGTAAGCCATCATGTGGAAAGACTAGCTTCACGAATGCAGCTTGTATGACTGATTTCAAGGTAGGAAGTTATCCTTTCACGACGATAGAAGCCAATGTAGGGGTGACTCATGTCCGTACGGCATGCGCGTGTGCAGACTTTAATGTGGAAGACAACCCACAGAACTCAATATGTATTGAGCAAGTCAGACTGGTTCCAATCAAACTGATTGATGTAGCAGGATTGGTTCCTGGAGCTCATGAGGGGCGAGGAATGGGAAACCAGTTCCTCGATGATCTCAGACAAGCAGATGTACTTATTCACATAGTTGATGCAAGCGGGGCCTTGGATGCAGAAGGTCAAGAGGTCGATGCTGGAAGCCATGACCCTCTGGAAGATGTTAGATTTCTTGAAGAAGAGCTCACTGAATGGGTGCTTGCCATTGTTAAGAAGGACTGGAGAAGAATTACTGGTCGTGTGAGATCAGAGGGAGCGAAACTTGAGGAACTTCTGTTGGAGAAGCTATCAGGTCTAAAGATAACCAGTGTTCAGATTCTCAAATCGATGAGGAAAGCTGACCTCAAGCCGGAAACTGTTGACAAGTGGACCGATGAAGAAACGAGGTTTTTCGTTCAAACCTTACAGAAGATTTCCAAGCCAATCATAATTGCAGCAAACAAGATTGATCGACCTAATGCAGAAGACAATCTGAAACGACTCCGAGATGAGTTCCCTGACTATCTCATTGTACCGGTCAGTGCTCTTGCAGAGAAGGTCTTGAAGGATTTGGATCAGAAAGGCGTGATAAAGTATATTCCAGGTGATGATGATTTTCAAATCCTCACACCTGACAGTCTGAATGAGAACGAGCTAGCTCAGTTAGAGAAAATCAAGGATCATATTCTCAAGAAATTCGGAGGTTCAGGAGTACAGAATATACTGAACAGGGCTGTATTCGATTATCTACACATGATCACTGTATATCCAGTTCATGATGCAAACTCTCTCACTGATAGCGATGGCAATGTACTTCCGGATGTGTATCTTGTTCCAGAGGGAACCA
>JAEOUL010000135.1 GCA_016839345.1 Candidatus Thorarchaeota archaeon
AATTGGCTACATCAGCGATTGGACTACCAAGGATATTGCTGTGTGGTCGGGTCTTCGTGATGTCTACATAATTGATGGCTTGGATGGTCAATTGTTGCTCCAAATAACCGCTCTTGACACACATGAAATTAGAGGTGTTCGTGTTGCAGATTTCAGTGATGCAGCTGGCAATGACTATGAGGAAATTGCTGTCTTGTTTAGACAGTGGGCAGGCGGCAGTGAGGTATACATAGAATGGTATGACGAGGTCGGTTATGCTCTTTACAACACAAAGGCTGATCTCTTCACTTCCACTGCAACCTCGTATCGTATGGCAATTGGAAACTTCAGAGGAGGTACAACAGCAGACATAGTAATGGGTGCATCGTCATTTAATGCCCGAATCTATAATGGCGGGAACGGTGCTCTCTTCACAACTGCTTCTTCAACATCAACATATGGCCTCGCGGCTGGTGATTTCAACGGGGACGGATCTGCTGACCTTGCTGTAATGGATTCAGATTCGGACATACATATGTACGAGTTTGTTGGAGGAGGTAGCATTACTATCAGCTTCGACACCGGTACAGTCAGAGAATTCTTCGCTGGTGACATTTACAACAATGATGGCGTAGATGAAGTAGTGGTCAGTCTTGAGAGATATGGTGCAATCGCCTACAACTTCATTGGAACTGAAGTTTGGAGATACAATGCTCCATTGGTGTTGGGTGGAAAAGACACACGTATTGTCCTTGAGGATATGAATGCGGATGGTTGGACCGATCTTGTTCTAACCAATAAGGAGTACATCAATGTTGTAGATGGATCTACTGCTAGACTTCTGTGGCATTACTGGAAGGAGGACCTCACAACTAATTTTGGACCCACAGTGGGGTATTTCTATAGTGCAACCGGTCGTGATGTGCTATGTTATGGTAATGATTTGATGTATGTTGTAGCACACGATATTACAGCTCCACCAGTACCACCTCCTGCTCTACTCTTTGAAACAGAAGCAGCGTATCTACCTCTTGACATGGCTCTGCTTGTTGGACTTGTCTGTTTCCAACTCCTGATTGTGGTTATTCCGCATCAAAAAGAAGATCTGATACGTAGAAAAAAGAAAGTTATGAAGTAGATAATAGGATTCCTTGCAGGAGAGAGACCACCTGCGTCTCAGTGAAGTAGTTTTCCCGCCCTAGAACATACCTGACGGTAGAATCCTTTCAATCAGAGGAAGAACTCGGTGACTAAAAAGAAGATTTGTGTAAATCACCACACCATAGGAGTATGCCTGAAATCTGCATCCAATAGTCAATAATACTGAAGATTCCTCCTTTATCCAATTTCA
Organism: Candidatus Thorarchaeota archaeon; assembly: GCA_016839345.1. The sequence goes on from JAEOUL010000135.1 coordinate 1,331, forward strand.
TGTGATAACAGGGTTCAATGGAGAGGAACTATCAATATCGGTGGGACGAAGGACTTTTCTGATAGATTGCTTACTATTGCCTGCAGGTGCATTCGTATGGGAGATAAGAAAGTAGGTTTCGTCACACGATATTTTCACAAGATAAGTGTAGCTGCGATTATGCTTGAGGACACACTTGATGTCGGAAACAAAATCAGGATTGAGGGTGCTACGACAAATTTTGAAATGAATGTAGCATCTATGCAAGTCGATAGAGTGAACATCGATTCAGGTTCCGCAGGTCAAGAGATAGCTATCAAGGTTCCAGATAGAGTACGTGAGAAAGACATAGTATATCTTGTAGAATGAACAGCATCAATCATGATTTCTTCAATTCTCTAGCCAGCTCAATTAGATTGTATTGCAATAGGAGAGGGTAACTAGAAACCTTTGTTGATTGAGGATGACAACCTATTCTTTTGTCATTTCCTTAGTCCCCTCCCGAGAGATAATCTGATCTCCCTCACCTTCCTCAATATTTTCGTATCTTGCCATAACGAAGAGTAAATCAGAAAGTCGGTTGATGTATTTGATCAATTCCTCGTTGATTGGGTAAGAGTTTGCGAATTGAACAATGCGTCGCTCTGCTCTTCTACAAACAGTTCGACATACATGTAGGAATGCAGCAGCTTTTGTTCCACCAGGGATTACAAAGTTTGTCAGTATTGGCAACTCATTAGATAACTCATCTGAAATCTTCTCTAGATGCTTTACATCTTCTATAGTGATTTGCTTCAATTTTTGAAGTGCATTTTTGGAATCTAATGACTCACGATTCGTAGCGAGCTCTGCATTCACAAAAAACAATTTCTGTTGAATGTCATGTATATGACTAGCAATTCGTTCTGAGGAGTGAACCTTGGCAACACCCAATGTGGTCCCTAATTCATCAACTGTTCCATATGCTTCGACTCGAGGGTCCGCCTTGCTAACTCGTTCCCCTGATAGAAGTACTGTTTCCCCTTTGTCACCAGCTCTGGTGTAAATACGTTTAGACAAGCTACCACCAAATTGAGAATCTTTCAAGCCTAGATGATTAGCCTTTCCATTTGGCTATGTGGAAGTAAGCTCCACTTAAATACAACCTCAAAACAAAATCTAGTTTCAATGGTGTTACTGAAATGTCGTCAAATGGAAAGAAGCTTGATTTAGAAGAGCTGATGGCACTTCCTGATCATTTCTGGGGCGCTCTTGGAAGATCCACTGACAAGATAGTCTATGTGTCAAACAAGACTGGATCGCCAGAGCTGCACATGCTTGATTTGACAACCATGAAGTTCTCACAATTGACCGATGGCAATTTTCCAAAGTCTCCGATTGGTTTTCACAAGTGGGCACCGGATGATTCGTATATTCTATTTATGAAAGATCCAGTCGAGGGTAATGAGAAGAACGACATCTTCTCAATATCAATTCCAGATAGAAAAATCACGCAAATTACAAACACTCCTGAATACCGAGATGACTTAGGTGAAGTGAGTCATGATGGAAAATGGATTGTCTTCTCCTCGGACCGTGCAGGAGGAGTCACTCAGCTATTTCGAATGAATGTTGATGGTTCAGACGTCAGAAAATTGACTGATCATAACCGTCCTGTTGCATTTTGGTATGATTTTTGGATTTCACCGGATGATGAATGGATTGCTTATACGGCAAATGATTCTGAGAACTTGCAAAATCTAGATGTATGGACAGTTCGTAGCGATGGATCTGAGAAAAGGAAGCTCTTGTCCGTCAATGACGGATCACAAGATATCGCTATTGACTGGTCTCGGGATGGATCAAAGTTACTTGTGATGTCAGACCATTCTGGTGTTGAGCAGGCTGGCGTTTACTTTTTGAAAACAAACGAAGTAAAGTGGTTTGGCAACAAGAAGCATTCTGATATTCCGCTTGTGTTCACAGGTGATGGTGAGAATTTCGTTGTTAGACGAGAAGCAGATGCAGAACTGATACTCATTCTATTTGAGGTAGCTTCAGGAAAGGAGATTCCTCTTAAGATTCCTCCTGGATCTGCAGGAGGTCGATATATCACAGCTGATGGAAATCGATTTCTTATTGCTCACCAAGATTCTACTCACAGAATGCGTTACTTGATCTACAACCTAATAGAGCATACATTCAAAGAAATAATTCCCGCAGAATATGGTCGCTATACTCCCGATGACTTTTACCCAGATGACTACATTAGCTATCAATCTGGTGACGTGACTATTCATGGAATTCTTTACAGGCCAAAGGAAATACCTCAAAACAAGAAGATCCCAGCGATAATAATTCCTCACGGAGGACCTACGGCTCATTATTCCCGTTTGTTTCATCCACGCTCTCAAGTCCTAGTAGACAGGGGTTATGTTGTTTTAATGCCCAATGTCAGAGGATCTACTGGATATGACGTGGAGTTCAGAGATGCATGTCTGAATGATTGGGGAGGTAAGGATTTGGATGATATCGAAGCGAGTGTTGACTACCTCAAGACTCTGGAATATATAGATCCAGAACGAATAGGCATCACTGGGGGTAGTTATGGAGGTTATCTGACATATATGGCAGTCACGAAGAAACCTTCCCTCTGGAGATCAGCTTCAGCTTATGTTGGTATTACGTCTCTGAAACTAATGTATGATAAGTTAATGGAAACTTTTCCTGCACTTGCATACCTTCTTGAGGAACAAATGGGGAAACCTGAAACACCCGAAGTGCTTGAGCTATGGGAAAATCGTAGTGCACTCAATTTTGTCGAGAATATGACGTCTAAACTTCAAATAATACACGCAGAAAATGATCCAAGATGTCCTATTGATCAGGCGGAGTTGTTCAGAGATCGTTTGGTTGAGCTAGGCAAGAAAGAAGGAGAAGACTTTGAATATGTGGTTCTTACCGACGAGGGTCATGGTTCTGGTGATGTGGAACAAAGAACAATGATGTTCAAGTATATGGTAGATTTCTTCGATAGAACACTATAGATACGAATTGTACATTAGAAATCATTGATTAGCCCAAAGTAAGAGACGTTCTGCTGCATCAGTTTCAGCTTTGTAGAGTCTATCAAGAAGGTTTCCAACGCTTTCAAGAATTATATTGAATTTCTCTACTTCATCAACAGCTTGCTCCATTAATGAAGGAATATCCGTTAATCGTTCCTTTACATCAACCAGAGCTCCTGCACCTTTCTGTTCCATATCAATATTATTCTGGAAATAAATCTCTCTGATTCTTCCTAGACCTGGCATATCATCAGGAGTCAATTGAACTGCGAGTTTAGACCAATCATCACATATATCATCATAGAGAAGAGAAATCTTCTGGAGCTCAGGATCCTTCATTACCTTTGATGCCTCTTTCAAAAACCGTGAATACATCCTGCGGAACAGTGAACCTCCACTCCCACCAACTTCAATGTAAACAAAGTGTTCTATCAAAGCTTGAGCTATTGTTTGATTGTTAGGCAGTATCTTAGGATATCTGTGCAACTCCTTCTTCCATCTCATTATCCCCTGTGCACCCATGTTTGATATCGGCGGGTTGAGCATAAAATCCGCATTCTCTTGAACCGCAAAAGGAATTATCTCTTCTAACGGAATCATTTCATCAGGCATCGACACCTGCATCATCTTATTCTTTGCAGGGAACGGATGATATTCTGATGCTCTGGCCTGTTGAAGACGTGAGAGAGGAATTGTAATGGTTGTGGCAAACCGATCAGAAATGTGAGCCTCATCCTCCTTTTCATCAATTCCGTAGACAAGAATGGTATGCATTCCAAAGTGATCATCACCGCCCAAAGACAAGTAGTCCAGAAATCCAAGATCTGCACAGACCAAAGCTGGTTGGTCCATTTCAAGAGTTTCTCGAAGATGCTTGTGAGCGCGTTTCACTGAAGATGATTTCAAGACCTTCCATTCTCCGCCCAATCGATCAACAGCCAACCCCAAGATTGTTGGGAACCTTCCGCCATTCATCCCTCCGACAAACGGTGTTGGCATCTGTTTCATTTTCCAGTAGATAAAACCTAATCCCGATGCGATTCCAACAAGCATCTCCTCCGAGATATCATGCCCGATGTGATGGAGCAACTTCCATAACGAACTCGTCATGCAGTTCTTCCCACCTGGAAGATGCTCAAAATCTAACATTATTCTCTCACTCATCTCTCTCACCTATTACTAGAATCTTTGAACGTGAACCCTTCACCCATCTTGACCTGCTTAATGAACGATTCAAGCCATGCTATCTGACACCGTACAGACCATGCAGGACGGTCAAACAGAGCGCGAACAGCCCCTATGTTTTCCACGTTGTCGTAATCGTCAACAGTTATTCTACCAACTCTGCTCTCTGGTGCTTCTCTCCTTAGCCTCTCTATGTTGTCAAAGTTCTGAACATTAGTTTCAAGAAACTTCAGGCTATGTTCCAGGTTCGCCTTGTGAATTTGTAGTGCCTCAAGAACTTCCTCCTGTGTGAGAGCGCTCATGGCAGATACTCCAAGATCAAACAGTGTCTTAGGTCTTGGAGGATTTGTAAGACACATCTTGATTTGCCTTCTGAGTGTGTTTAGTCCTTTCCTAGTAAGACGGAATGTCTTCTTTGATGTTCTAATCGCAGTATCTTTCTTTTTACCCTCGACTAGACCCCTTTTCTCTAGCTCTGAGAGCGCCTTGTAGACTGACGAAAATCTCAGGTCCACCCATTCGCGATAACCATACTGCTCAATGATGTTATTGACTTCATAACCATATTCAGCTCCTGCTCCCAGAATGGTCAGTACCGCAAGATAGGTTGAGGGGAGGAACTCATCAGCTTCATTCAACTCATTCACATCAAAATATTATACCAGTAGAATGATTTTATTATACTAGTAGAATAGTAATAAGTGTTTCGAGTAGAAATCAGAAATCTTAATCTCCTGGAAATTGGATGTTTCAAGCAATGGTTGTTGAGAAGCATCATTCGGCCTGTGCGCTGAATTGTCCTGACATCTGTGCGTATATAGTCCATGTTGAGGATGGGAAGATCACTAGACTGGAAGGAGATCCCAATCATCCCTACACGCTTGGAAGAATCTGTCCAAAGGGCTATGCACATGTCTTGAGGATGTATTATTCAGACAGATTGCTATATCCTCAAAGAAAACAACCAGATGGTTCATTCAAGAGAATTTCCTGGGAAGAGGCTTTTAACGAAATTGCCCAGCATATGAAAAAAGCCAGAGATGAGTATGGGCCCCAGAGTGTAGGCATCTACTCAGGATCAGGAAACGACGGAATGGCTTCCCGGTATGCTGCAAGATTCTCAAACGCCTTCGGATGTAGAATGATTCCAGGAATTGTCGAGATATGTTTTGAAGGCGCATATGAGGGAGCACGTTTCAATGTTGGACCATTTCCACCACACGAACTTCAGGATTGGGCAAATTCGAAGTGTATTGTTATTTGGGGGACTAACAAATTTGAGTCTAGTATCCATTGTAAAAGAGTAATTCAGGAAGCAATTGATAACGGTGCCAAACTAATTGTTATTGATCCGAGAAGAACTCCATATGCCAAAGTAGCTGACCTATATACTACCATACGCCCTGGAACTGATGGGGCTTTGGCTTTAGGGGTAGCTAATGAAATTATACGTAGAAACCTCTATGATCACGATTTTGTGAAAAACTATGTTCACGGCTTCGAGGAATACAAGAACCGCGTATCTGAGTATTCCATTGAGAGAGTCAGCGAAACAACCTGGGTCGGTAAGAGCATGATTAAAGAGATTGCTACAGTTTTTGCCAATCATGGGCCTGCACTAATCACCACGGCTCCTGCCGGAATGAATCACTATACTAATGGCACTTGGGCTGCAAGAGCTGTCCATAGTCTCCTCGCTATCTGCGGATATTTGGGGGTCCCGGGTGGAGGTTTTCAGTACTTATCCTCAGACAATAGCCCGTTCAATGGCGCAGCTGTTACACTGCCGGAGTTACTTGACCCATCGATAAAACCAGTCGTCCCGTCTGGCACATATATTCCAGATTATGTACTAAGTCTTGAGGAGAGTCCACTCAAAGTCTTCGTGATTCAGGCAGCAAGTCCAATGACTCAGTGGCCAAATACTAACAAAGTCAAAGAAGCACTTGATAGGATACCTTTCAAAGTATGTATCGACCTTGAGATGACTGACACTGCTAGGCTTTGTGATATTGTCCTTCCTGCTACTTTTATCTTCGAACATCATAACCTAGTCCATTCTGAACTTCATAGGATTGTACAGTATGCTCCGAAGATTGTTGAGCCACTAGGTGAGGTCAAAAGTGAACTGGATATATGGAAGGGTGTTGCTGAGCATCTAGGAATTGGTGGGCACTTTCAGTTAAATGAGATAGATGCAATCAAACTTGCCCTTCAAAGTGATGACTGCAAACATATCACAATAGAGAAGCTTATTGAAAGACCTGACGGTATCAGAACAAGAAGTCCAGGAATTCCATTCTCAGATAGAAAATTCAGAACAAAAACAGGAAAAGTCCACCTGTTTGCAACTAGTCTTGAGGAACAGGGTCTTGATCCGCTTCCATTCCATGAAGAACCATCAGAGAGTCCTATATCTACACCTTGGATCTTCGAAGAATATCCTCTCATAATGATAACAGGTCGTCTCCGGGAACGACTACATTCACAGTATACGACTCTTGAAGTCGGGGGTACTGTGAAAAGTTATGCTCATTGCACAGCCTGTAAGAAATGCGTGGAGGATTGTCCCGAGGAAGCTATCAGTTTCACTCAACCCAGCACCAATCTAATGCGTTTAGACGTGGAAGATGCACCTCAGCAGGCTAAATTAAGAAAGAAACTGGGAGAACTCGTTGGTGGATTGGCAGTAGAGGTAACGGATGAGAAACTCGATATCCCTCTTGATATCACAGGTCTTCTTGTTCCAGTCTGGGACCTAACAAAATGTATTGGGTGTAGAGAGTGTGAGCTTGATGTCTGTCCCTATGATGTTGTCACAGAAACACTGAGGATGTCAAATATGAAATCTGTAGGAAAACGGAGAGCATTCTTGAATATGCATCCTCAAAAAGCAAAGGAACTTGGGCTTAAGGAGGGAGATCGAGTTGATGTTGAATCAAAAAGGGGCGTTGTTAAGAATATGAAACTTGCCCTGACTTCTGACATAGATCCAAGAGTGGTCTGGTCTTCTGATGGTTGGTGGGATGAGGACGGGAATGTTAATCTTCTAACTAAAGATTCACATACTGCCTTCGGTCATACTCCAGGGTTTAACTCAGTTTTAGTTCGAGTGAAACCCACCAAGACCTAGAATGTCTTGTGGTCAGGTGAAGGTGGCCAAAATCCCAAAGTCTGTCTAGTAGCTACAATTTCGCCAATGTGGTATGCGTTGTGTTGAACGAAGACAATGAGAGCTCTGAATGCCGGAACTTTTGGCCATGAGGGAAGTTCATCAAGAGACTCAATATCCTCTGTCATTTTGTAGGCCTCTTCCAGTCCTTCTTTGAAGTGTTGAACAAGCTCATCCCATTTCTTGGCATCTTTTGGAAGTTCCTTTGGCCAGCTTGGCTCGTTATTCTTCGGCCAACCTACATCTTTTTTTCCTCGTAATGCCTCAAGCATCAAATCCTGCCAGAACACTATATGGTGCAAAATATGCCAACAAGAGTGTTCACTCTGCTCTGGAACCTTCGCAGCCATTTCAGGTGTTAGATTTTCCAGAGCTACCAGTGGATCAACATGAATGCCTTTTCCCTTAATCGAGTTCTTCAACGTAGCAGTCAATATTCCGAACATGAGTAGGCTCTAGCTCTACGCTCCAAATGAATGTAATCATCAGAGTACTAAGTTCATCACAGTGAAACCTATATCTGGAACTTGAGTGTGGATTCAAATACAAGGTACTGGTGCATCCGTAATGTTCTCAGGTAAACGAATCGCAACCATGGTCATCGGTATGATCATCATAATTTTAGGATTCTTCGGTGGTTTAATGCAGATTTTCTGGATGGATGATCTTAGTGCTGGATCAATTCTGTTTTACATGATGGTTATCCCGATTGTGAGCGGTTTAATTGGAGCTGGGATTATTCTATATGGAATGAGCGATGAATTATCCAGAGGACGATTTGCATTCCTCGGGATGACAGGAGGAAGAGCTACAGAAGCGCCTAAAGAGAAATCATTCATTCATGAACCACCACGATTCTGCAAAGATTGTGGAGCTTCGTTAAGTTCTGAGGATATTGAGTGGGTCGGACCACTTAGTGTGAAGTGCCCATATTGTGGAGCCACTCATGCAACTGAGAAGCGTGAGGTGTAGGTTACAAAAGTGTCTTGACACTCTAGTAAAGGACGACAACAAGAACGATTTTCATACCTCTGCAGGTCCAATTCAAGAGTCAGTAGTTTAGAATTTGTCCGTATGAAGAAAGGTGCTCTGTTCGGAAGCTATATGATAGGAATTCCTAAAGAAAATCTTCGAGGAATTGATTATGGACCCACGTATTGAGGAACATGCCAAGATTCTAGTTGAATGGAGTACTGAAGTAAAGAAAGGTGATATGGTCATTATTTCTGCAACACCAAGCGCTCATGACCTTACGATAGAAGTGGCCAGAGAAGTAGCGAGATCTGGAGGGTCAAGTGTTATTCTCATGCAAAGTGAAGAAGTGACTAGAGCATACTTCGATGGTGCAAGTGATGAAACTCTCGAAGTCTTCCCCCGACATATGAAAGCACTTGTGGAAAACTGTGATGTCTATATCGGTCTTAGTGCTCCCATCAATACCAAAGCCTTAGCAAATGTAGATCCTAAGAGAATTATTACTAGATCAAAGACGAATAAGGAGATTAGTGATATACTCATGACTAAGAGATGGGTGGGTACAATACACCCATGCGCGACTCTTGCTCAACAGGGAAACATGAGTTTGGGTGAATATCGGGATTTTGCGTATGGTGCTATGTTAATTGACTGGAAGAACGAGTGTAAGAATATGTACATCATGAAGGAACACCTGGAGCGCCACAGTGATATCCGATTTGTTGGACCCGAAACTGATCTTTATGCCAAGACAGAGGGGCGAATCTGGATTGCTGCAGATGGTAAGAAGAATATGCCTAGCGGAGAAGTCTTTACTGCTCCAATCGAGGATTCGGTGGAGGGCAAGATATACTTCGACATCCCATTCCAGCAACAGGGAAAGGTGGTTGAAGGCGTCAGATTGACTTTCGAGAAAGGAGAAGTCATCGACTTCTCAGCAGAGAAATCTGAGGATGTTCTCAAGGCAATTATTGAAACTGATGAGGGTTCAAATAAGCTGGGCGAGATGGCTATTGGTACAAACCGAGGTATTAAACAGTACACCTTGAACATGCTATTTGATGAGAAGATAGGGGATACAATCCATTGTGCACTTGGGATGGCCTATCCAGAATGTAATGGTACAAATGAGAGTGCTGTTCATGTTGATATGATTAAAACCATGATAGAAGGCGAGATTACATCGGGAGATGAGGTCATTTACGCCAATGGCAAGTACTTCTACGAAAAATAGACAAGATGTCAAGAGAGAGGATGATGAATGGATCCCAGAGTAGTTGAGCATGCGAAGATATTGGTTGAATGGAGTACCGAAATAAAGCCTAGCGATATGGTTGTCATTAATGCTACGCCGGACTCTCATGAACTTGTTGTTGCACTCTACAAAGAAATTGCTCGAGCCGGAGGCAGGGTTGTAACACTTATGCAGAGTGAAGAAGCGACAAGAGAGTTCTATAATGAGGTTTCGGATTCAACCCTTAAGGTTGTCCCGGAACATCTGAAAGCGCTCATAGAGAAATGTGATGTATACATTTCACTTCGCTCACCTGTTAATACTAGAGCCCTAGCAAATGTTGATTCAAAACAAATTATTTTGAATTCCAAAACACAACAAGAGATCCAGGACATAAGACTCAGTAAGCGATGGGTTCTGACTGTTCATCCATGTCAAAGTCTTGCTCAAGAAGCTAGCATGAGCTTGGAAGAGTATCGAGAATTTGTATATGGAGCAACTCTCATCGATTGGAAAGAAGAGAGTAAGCTCTTGTATGAGATGAAGGAACATCTCGAGAAACACCAAGATCTTCGTTTCATAGGTCCAGAAACAGATCTTTATGCTTCAACCAAAGGGAGGATTTGGGTGGCGAGTGACGGGAAAAAAAATATGCCAAGTGGAGAAGTGTACACTGCTCCTGTTGAGGACACAGTAGAAGGCAAGATTTTTTTCGATATACCATTCCTTCAGC
>JAEOUL010000346.1 GCA_016839345.1 Candidatus Thorarchaeota archaeon
AACGCGTATACTCACGCCATGTCAAGTAGCTCAATTTTCTAAGCTCCTATTCGAGACTTTACCACGCGGTCTCGTTCAATTCTAGATGAGTCGTGTGTAGCGATTTAAGATTATTGGGTAACTAGCATATAAGATATCATTCTAGTGAAATACTCATGATGCATCCTGTAGATGAGGCATTGATGCTGACTTTGGCGCCAGTTAAATCACTGAGCTTTTTCGCAATCATCTCATGAAAAGTACAGGGATATCCTAATGGAATTTTTAACGCACCAGGATCGAGGTTTCGACATGTGCCCAGAACCTTGCATACTCCTGTTTCAATTGTGGCAGTTCCAGTACCAGTTTTTGGTAATTGGCTCTCGTCAGAGCAGCTTTGAATCAAAGCTGCGAATTTTATTAATGCAGTGGGAGGTTCTTCTGGATTTGACACAGCCCATCGATGTATCAGGGCATCGGCCACTCTATTGAAGATATTTTCAAGATGGCCTTTTGGCATCTCAGCAGCATAAGCTGCTGTTTCACATATCATTGTAGCATGAGCCTCAATGTTTGTTTTCCAAGCAGCTTCTTCGGTCGTACGGGAGAGTGGAGGAATTTCGCCGATTCTCATATCAGGCAATTCAAATGAGGGAGTAGTATCCTCAACAGCAACTTCTCCTCGAGCTGTAGCTGCAATCTCACCAATTGTTGTACCGTCTTCATAAGCTAGATCTGGAATCTCATAATTTGGACATACACCTGCAGTCTGATATTTTCTAGCATACTGCATCAGTCTTCCAGCCATCTGAGCAACTGCATGCCTACTCAAACCCTCAACGCGAATGTGACCATAAGCCACACCAACCATATTTTCTAAATCTAATTCTGCGATTGTTTTTTCAGCAATTATCTTCCGACCACGTACTACACGCACAGCCCACTTTTCATCCATAACACCAGCCTGAGCGCCATAGCTTGTGTTTGTTATTCCAACAAGTGGCGAGATAGGATAGAAGTCACTCATAACACGGCCTCTACGAATACGATTCTGGAATTCACAAATCAGCTGAGATTCAAAAGGGTATTGTGGTTGTAATAGTCGAATGAGAAAAAGAATTACTACGACTGAATGTGACATTCACATCCAGTCGTACATTATGTGCTTACATGTATCCAGGAAGGTCAAGGTCCTTCTGGGGTTGTCGCTTCTTCACTTGTTCTGCTAACGCTAAGAATCTCTTGACATCATCAGGAGAGATACTAGGTCGTACTTCTTGCAATGCTTCTTCAAAGTGCTTCATTTTGACTGGTTTGGCTTTCCAGTCATTACGAACAGCTGCCATGGCAGCTTCCCGAACAAGTCCTTCGATATCAGCACCAGAGAAACCCTCAGTTTCATCCGCAAGCTTCTCCAGACTTACGTCATCTTCGAGTGGCATTTCACGAGTATGAACTCTGAGAATCTCCAATCGAGCATCAGTATCTGGAGGTGGAACAAATACCACACCATCGAATCTTCCTGGTCGTAGGACAGCAGGGTCAAGAATGTCTGCTCTATTTGTAGCACCAATTACGAGCACATTCTGGAGAGTTTGCATGCCATCCAATTCAGCTAGGAATTGGTTCACTATTCTTTGACTAACACCGGTGTCATCTCTCTGTCCTCTCATGCTGAGTATTGCATCAATCTCATCAAAGAACAGCACACAGGGAGCAGTCTGACGTGCTTTCTTGAATATCTCACGAACAGCTTTTTCGGATTCTCCTACGTACTTGTTGAATATCTCAGGACCTCGAACGGAGATGAAATTCGCTTCACTCTCTGTAGCAACTGCTTTCGCTAAGAGGGTCTTTCCTGTTCCTGGAGGGCCGAAGAGAAGAACACCCTTGGGAGTTCTGATGCCCATTTCTTCAAAAACCTCAGGATGCTTCAATGGAGCTTCAACGGCTTCTCTAAGCTGCATCTTTACTTTCGCTAATCCTCCGACGTCGTCCCACCTGACATTGGGTTTTTCAACCAGAACTTCTCTCAGGGCTGAAGGAGATACCTCAGCAAGTGCCATGTCAAAATCTGCTTGTGTGACAAATAAGTTACTCAGAACATCGGCAGGAATATCTCCTGTTTCGGGATCTATATGAGGAAGAACTCTCCGAAGAGCTTGCATTGCTGCTTCTCTTGCTAGAGCTGAGAGGTCTGCACCAACGAATCCATGAGCCACTGCTGCTAGCTTTTCAAGGTCTAGATTCTCTTCTAGGGGCATTGATCTGGTGTGAATCTGAAGAATCTCTAGTCGTCCCTGTTTGTCTGGAACCCCAATCACAATCTCGCGGTCAAAACGACCTGGTCTTCGCAGTGCTTCATCAATATCATCGGGACGATTAGATGCACCTATGACGATTACTTGACCACGACCAGCTAAACCATCCATGAGAGCAAGTAATTGTGCAACTACTCGCCGTTCGACCTCGCCAGTGACATCAGCTCTCTTTGGAGCAATACGATCCAGCTCGTCAATGAAGATGATTGTAGGGGCATTTTTCTCTGCATCTTCAAAGGTTTCTCGAAGCTTTTGTTCTGACTCTCCATAGAACTTGGACATTATCTCAGGTCCATTGATAACCTTGAAGTTTGCTCCAGACTCGTTCGCAACAGCTTTTGCAATCAATGTCTTTCCTGTTCCAGGGGGACCCATCAATAATACTCCCTTTGGCGGTGTGATTCCAAGTCGTCTAAATAACTCTGGGGATTTCATTGGAAGCTCAACCATCTCACGGATCTTTATGAGCTCCTTCCCAAGACCACCGATGTCCTCGTAGGTCACATCAGGAATTTTGACATCTTCCGGTTTTGCAGGTTTTGTCAAAACTTCAACAACAGTATCTGGAGTAATCCGTACATGTTTGCTGGGTGACACTGTTGTTGCAGTAAATTGCAGACCTTGCCCAATCGATGAAATTAGAATTATGTCACCTCGTGTGATTGGTTTGTTGATGATTTGTTGTTTTACATAGTTCTCAAAGCCCTGTTGGAAACGAACCGGTTGTCCAGGTGCTAAAACAACTTTGGTTGCTTCTGGAACATTCGTCTTGCTTACATCGACCATTTCACCAAGTCTAGCTCCAGCATTATTTCGAATCAATCCATCCATTCGAATCATATCGAGAACTTCATCTTCTTTGAGACTGGGCCATGCAACTGCCACGGTTTCTTTTACACCTTTGAGGAGTACATAATCACCAGATCTAATTCCTAAGTGATTTCTCACATCTGAGTTTAATCTTACAATGCCACGGCCTTGGTCTTTTGGCATGGCCGCTGCTACTTTTAGTCGGACTGAATTTTCACTCATTATCTCACTCTCTATTACTCAATTTTCAGATATCCTTCGCTTTCATTGTAATTCTCAGCCTTTACAGCGGTAATCTCAATCACACCATTGCGGTAGGATACATTCGACTTCTCTAGATCTATTGGGAACCCAGATTCAACTTGAATGTCCTTTGTTTCAGGACCAAAAGTGACAATGATGTTCTGTCCCTCTACTTTCACCCTAGGTTCTACTGCAGAGTCAAAATGTCCCTGAATTAAGAAGAGGACACTATCTCCAAGATCTATTTTCTCTACGTTTGGTTCATTGTTCATTGGCTCGATTGTTGATTCGAGCGGTTCATTGACAAATGAGCCAGTCCATGATTTAATTGTACCATTGCCCTCGGAGAATGTATCAAAGGCCTCCATAAATTGTTCTAGCATCTTGCGTAACACTGACTCAAAGTCATCTTCTATCATTTGGAAAAATACCTCCCATTACGAAGCCCCGGGCGGCACAAGCCGCCCATCCGAGTCACCGTTGGGGCTCCTTTTCTGTATGGCTTGTTAGCCAGTACCTAAGATACCATTTGGTATATTAGTTTATAAGCCTTTGGAAGTGGTCAGACTAGTTTTCAGGAACTAGAAGGGGAACACCTTCTTTTCCTAGAATATCACGTGCTACAAGCATCCCAGATACTGACGCTTGCATAAGCCCTCTCGTAATCCCAGCCCCATCCCCTGCAGCATATAGATTTTCCACCTGGGTTTCTAATTGTTCATTCAACTTAAGCCGAGATGAATAGAATTTGACCTCTACTCCATAAAGGAGAGTTCCAGCGCTTGCTACACCAGGACATAGTTCATCCAATGCATTGAGCATCTCCAGAATTGAACTCAGATGCCGATAAGGCAGGGCAAAACTTAGATCACCTGGGGATGCACTTGGCAAGGTTGGTTTCACAGGGCTTCTGGCAATTCTCTCTTTTGTACTTCTTTTTCCCCTTTGCAAATCAGCCAGTCTCTGAACAATAACTCCATCACCCAACACATTAGCCAATCTAGCAATATACTGACCATAAGCAATTGGCTCATTGAAAGGAGCAGTAAATCTGGTAGAAACGAGAAGTGCAAAATTTGTGTTGGCTGTCTTCTTATTAGCAAAAGACTGCCCATTCACTGTAAGTATCTCGTCATAGTATTCGCTTGTCACTACACCACCAGGATTAAAACAGAACAAGCGAACCTTGTCATCGAACCGTCTCGAATAATAGATTAATTTTGGCTCGTACAGCGCTTCTGCAATCTCCTTCATCACTGCCGCTGGAATCTCGACTCGCACACCAATATCGACAAAGTTGTTCTCAGTGTGGAGAAACAGACGTTCGGCCTGACGAGAAAGCCACTCATTACCAACTCGACCTGGAGCTGCAACAACGTATCGTGCATTAATCACGTCGCCACCATTGGTTTCAAGCCCTTTAACAGCTCCTCCATCAACTTGGATATCTTTTGCTTCCGTATTAAAACGTACATCTGCATGTTTGAGAATTTTGTCATACATGCGACCCATAACATCTATGCACCCTTCTCGACCCATGTGACGAACCTGCTGAGGTATGAGCCGCATACCAACCATAGCGGCTTTGTTAGTATAGGTTTCTATGTCTTCATTTATACTCCCATAGATCTTCTGCGGGGCTCCATAGGCGAGATACTTAGAATCGACATAATCGATTAGTTCCATTAAACGCGTTTCACCAATTAGATCATCAAGCCATCCACCGACTTGAGTTGAGTGCGTAAGCTTTCCATCCGAAAAAGCGCCAGCTCCACCCCATCCTGCAAGAATATTGCAAGGACTGCATTTCTTGCAACCTGCTGCTGCAGTAGAGTTGGGACAAGTGCGTTTCTCGATACTTTTTCCCTTCTCAATAACTAGTATCTTCAAGTCAGGTTTGTGTTCCACTAGTTCTAGAGCACAGAATATCCCAGCGGGGCCGCTACCAACAATAGCCACGTCATAGTCCATAATTACTGCTCCTAATGTCTCCCGGCTCGATGGGAGCTCAAACCTGCTTTCACTTAAGGATTGTGTCAACAGAAGTGTCAATAATCAAAATGGTGTCACAGAGATACGGATATATTGAACAAGTTCTGACGTTACACAGACTGGTGTATTGTCAATGCCAACATGCTCTCTCTGCGACACGGAAGATCTTAGCTTCACTTGCCCTTATTGCAACGGGATATACTGTACAGAGCATCGTCTTCCAGAGAGCCATGGTTGTCCCGCGATGCATAGAGTCCGAGAAGATGCGAAAAAGAAGATTTCAGCTTCACTCGACACGGATGATGTCAATGTCACATTCCCAACTCAACAGCCTACTAGAAGAAGACGCCAAAGGTATAGAAGAAAACGGTTCTCATCAACTGAGATTCGTGATCTCGTCATTGCCTCGATTCTTGTAATCCTTGTTGGGATATCTATCTTCGGAAATTCCTTGGGGATATTCAACGCAATCAATGCTGTCATTTTTTACATGGGCTTAGGTCTTGGATGGTTGGTTGTTGGTACAATTACGATCTTTCTTGCATCGTTCATGGCACATGAAATGGCTCACAAATTCGTTGCTCAGCACTATGGTATGTGGTCTGAGTTCAGAATGACTTCTATGGGTTATTATCTGTCCGCAATGGCGATTCTGTTCTCATTACCCATTTTTGGGACAGGAGTAGTGTACACCAGCGGGATTACAAACACTGACCATAATGGAAAATCAAACCTCGCTGGACCCTTGATTAATTTCTTGATTGCAGCGGCTCTTGCAATTATGGCCATACTAATGTTTGCCATAGGAGTTAGTCTGTTTCCTTTGGGCATCCTTCTTCGATATGGCATCCAATTGAATGCATTCCTTGGTCTATTCAATATGATACCGATCCAGCCATTTGATGGAGCAACTGTCAGATACTGGAATAGTAGAGTCTGGGTTGCACTGACACTTGGACTTCTCTTTATGTTGATTCTTGGCTATTTCATGTTCCCACTCTTAGGACTATGAGATGTTGCGGGAATAATACCACGCTTCATAGCAGGAGAATGACGAAGACTCTATGACATTGTCAGGGGATTCTCTATTTGCTCACACCTAAGGGATACAGTCCAGACATCACCGAACTTTCAATTTCAGCATGGTTCTATCGTAATAGGACAATTGCAGGTTTTGATAATCCAGCTCGGTCTCTGTATGTTGCAATACGTGAAATTGTTGAGAACAGCCTAGATGCCTGTGGAGAAGAGAGGATATTGCCAGAGGTCAGCGTAATTCTCCACAGAGAAGATGATGCTAGAGAACAAGATCTTCTAAGTGCAGGACCTGAGGTTTTTGAGCTGACAGTGAAGGACAATGGCAAGGGAATCAAACGAGAAGAGATTCCCATACTGATTGGGAAGATGCTAACAGGAACCAAATTCACACTGAAACAGAGCAGAGGAACCTTTGGACTTGGAGGAAGCTTGGCACTCCTCTATGGACAGGTGACAACCCAAGAACCAATTGAGATTGTGACTGGGAGAAGGTATGAAACCTATGGCTACAGAGTTGTTATGAAACTTGACATCGATACAAATCAACCAGTCATCCTAAAGGAAGAGAAGATAACCAAGTCACCTAATGAAACGGGAACAATGGTTTCATTCAAGCTTCAAGGAGACTGGATCAGAAGCAAACGACGAATTGTAGACTACTTCTCACAAACTGCGATTATTGTGCCCCACTCATCGATATTCTTTGAAACCCCAGATGGTGATGTTCTGAAGTTTGATAGATTGATTAACAGGCTTCCGAATGCACCAAAGGAGATGAAACCTCATCCGAGAGGCATCGATGTTGAAATGCTCAAAAAGATGATTGACACAACAAGAACAAAGGATCTCATATCTTTCATGAAACGCTCCTTCCAGCGAGTTGGAGCTTCAACTGCAGAGAAATTCCTTCGGTATTCAGGGCTGGAAGATGATAGAGCCCCGTCTTCATTGCAACAACATGAGCTAGTGTCCATGATGAAATCGCTTGCCAGCTATGAGGAGTTCTTTCCACCTTCATCAAAATCTCTCTCACCTGCTGGTACTGCTATACTAATGGCAGGTGTTCAACGTCTATCACCAGATTTTGCAGTGTTTAGACAGAGACTACCAAATGTCTATGAGGGCCACCCCTTCATCATTGAAACTGGTGTTGCATATGGAGGCGGGCTTGGACCGGGAATAAAGCTCTTTAGATTCGCAAATCGTATACCTTTGCTGTATGATGAGCGGTCAGATGTTTCATTCAGAGTGGTCAGAAACCTCAATCTAAAACACTACGGTTTCAGACAGGATGATCCAGTTGCATTTGTAATGCACATCTGTTCCACTAAAATTCCATACAAGACTGTCGGGAAAGAGTACCTTGGTGATGTTGATATTGTCCGCAAAGAGATTGAGCTAGGATTCAAAGATTGTCTTCGGGAGTTGAGCGAAAAAGTCCGGAAACGAAACAGAGCACACAAACAACGAAAGAGAGAGATCAAGCTTGTGAAGTACTACGAGTTCATGTCAGAAACCCTATCCTCAGCACTAGGGAGAGAGGTTTCTGTAAGAAACCTATTTTTGATGGGAGATGATGCGGAATGAGCGAATCTAATTCAGAGGTCATAGGGCTCATCGATACAATCCTTGAAACCATTGCAGAAACAATAGATGAAGGAGAATTTCCAGAGATTGGATACTTTGGATCCACAAAGAAGAATGTGAACTATTCTAGCCTTGAGGGATATATCCCCATTGAAGACACTCCATCCTTCATTGACGGTAGAAAGGTTGAGAGTGCAAAGACCATCTCAGCTCTCGTATATGGGTTAACCCGGTTTAAGGAGCACCTTGAGCAGAGGATGTCTATGAGTCTCCGAGATTTCTATTACATGCATAAAGTTAGACATGTTCAAGATGTTCTCAAGATTTCTAATCAAAATGAAACCAATCGGATGATCAATCTCTGTGAGCGGATTCTCAAGCAAAGAGGAAAATCAGTACCTCGTGAGGAGTTCGGAGTTGTTAGCTCGCCAAAAGGAACTTTCTATGGTGATGTCACACTGTCTGATCTTTCTGGGGTAAGGTTGAATTGTAAAGCGGCTGGAGAATATGGTTGGTTCATTTCCTCTCGACCGTTTGATGTTAAGATTCATGATATCAACATCAATGCCGCGATTTTCGTTGAAAAAGAGGCGATGGCAAGGAACTTGATTGAGCTGGGACTTTCTGAACAGATGAGCATAGGAGTGGGGTCTCTCTTTGGTCAACCTGGAAGGAACATGAGAGCTTGGATAAGACGATTGGCTGACAATGAAGTCCCGATATTAGTTCTAGCAGATATGTCACCATGGTCGCTTCGGATTTTCTCAACAATCAAGAGCAACTCCATTGAGCTGTCCAACATCAGAGGACTCGCCACTCCCAAAGCTCAGCTTATCGGGCTTACAACCAGTGACTTCTGGCGTAAAAATGGAATGCTCAAAGGAATCGAACATTCACTTGAATCCATGAGCAATTCCGATATCAAATGTGCGCGTCAGAACCAGAGCATTCCTGCTATTAGTGAAGATGAAACACTCAATAAAGAGAATGAAAAGATGTTAAAAAAGAAAAGAAAAGGAGAGCTAGAAGCTTTCAAAGCCTTTGGTCTGCCACTCAATGACTTAAAGCAGTTATACATCAGATACCTAAAGACCAAGGCTGCAGCCTACGATGTGAAACTGATATAAAGCAAGTTGTCACTTCACACAGTGAGATGTGTCTATATGACTGATAGGGAGAAGATGCTTGAATTATTAGATGAGTTCAAGAACTCAATTGTCAAACTAATGGATGAAAGAGAAGGTCTCAACAGCGAGGCGGAGGAACTCAGATCAGCAAAGAGGGAAGTAGAAGAAAAGGCTTGGGCTGCTGAAGAGCATGTCAAGGAACTCACAACCAAGCTTGAGAAGGCTGAGAAGGAAAGGGACAAAGTAAAATCAAATCTGGATGCGGCCAAAGAAGAGATTGCGAGCTTGGGTACAAAAGCTCAAGAAGCTGAAGCTGGCAAAAGCGAGGCACAAGAAGCCCTTCAACGAGAGCGCGACGAACTCAGAAGAGAAATGGATGAAATCAATGAGCAGCTTTCAAGGGTCTCTGAACTCTATCGTGAGGCATCAGCTGAAAAAGAAGCTTTACAGGAGAAGGTAGATGTCAGTGATCTTCTGGCAATCTACATTACTCTAATTGAAACTGTCTTCTATGGTAAGCCACATGCAAGGATTCTATACACACTTCATGATGTTCAGACTGCAATAACACGAAAGAATATTGCATCAAGCACTGGTATTCAACCAGCAGCTGTCCTCAAAGCTGTTCATGATCTACAAGCAGCTGAGCTGGTGTCATATGATGAAGATTCTCAAGAAGTGATGCTCACAAAGGATGTTCTTAGAAGATAATAATTTGAACCTAGAGAGAGATACCAATTGTCCTTGAAAATAACCATTGGATCAGCGCTGAAAAAACATGTGAAAAAATATACACTCACAGACAAGATTCGTTCAATCACTGAACTTCTGGGGGATGATGCTCAAAATGTCATTGATTGGGCTTATGAAGAAGCTAAGCGACGAATAAAAGAGAGTCCAGAAGCCAAAGAGAGTGATTTAGGAAGGATAGTATTCAATCTCATCGGGAATGAAGCAGCAATTATTCTCGTTAGACAGAACCACGCCAAAGGTAGACTCACGACCAAGAGTGAGATTAAAGCAAAAACCGGCCAAAAGGTGGAAATGCCAATCCTCTACCGTGAAGCGGGTTTGAGACATCCACAAGAAGCTAGAAATCTTAGACACAACTTGTTCCACGAAGCATTCCATGCTCTAATCATGCTTTTATTCCCTGATGTAACGACGAGTGTACCAATAACAGGAGAAGGACTTACACCAGATCTAATTGTAAAGCATAAGAATCCTGATTGGTTGATTTCTGTTGAGTATAAGGGATATCGCTCAATAACCCTTCTGAGTGAATCGGAAATCCTCAAGGGTATGAGATACCAAGCTGCATATGGTACTGCTTGGCTGGTTACATCAACTATGAAGAGTGTGAAGGAATCTTATCGCAGAACAATTTACTCGAAAGATATCATTGAACGAGGACTTGAGAGGCTAAAGCGAGTATACAAGAGAAGAGCCTACACAAGTGAACAAAGAGAAAATAGAGGTATTGCACGAAAAGGAATAACCCATCTTGAAAAGCAGAAAGATTTGGATATGAAATGCAAACTCTGGTCAGCCCACGAACTAATAGATTCGATGAAATCTGGGAAACCATTGAAAGGACTCATTATTACAACAGGATTCGAGTTCATTGAATTACTCAAAGATGCAGGCCTTTATGAAGAGGCAGATAATGTTTTGAGAGTGATGAAGCTCCCAACTACATCACTGCACAGTGACAAAGTAACGTCAGTCAGATTAATTGGATAAATATCCGAAAAAACGCGTTTTGTGCCAATCCGCCCAAGCTTTATCAGTAGCTTACATCACTCTGTTAATGTTCCTGTTAAAACAAGACAGGATTTGAATGAAAAGAGGGATTTGGCAGTTGGAAGACCAAGGTATTATGAAACTGCAAGAACATTTGCACGAGCTTCTTAAGGAACTAGGAAATAGGTCACCCATTCTTGGTGCGGCTGTTTTCTCGATAGAAGGTCTTCCTTTAGTAAGCAGATTTCATGGAGGAACTGAAGAGGCATCAGTGGCGGCAATTGTAGCTGCAATCCATGCTGCAGGAGAACAAACTGTCAAAGAACTTAGACAAGGAGAACTCAAGTCAATAATCATTCAAGGTGATTTGGGTACTACATTAGTGATTTCCATTTCATCAGATTACCTCCTCACTGTCACCGCACCAGATAACGCAAAACTTGGACTCATCTTTAGCGATGCAAAGAAAGCGGCTAGAGAAGCTCGAAAAATACTCCATCAGGCTATTTGATCAACAATGGCATCTTGCATAAACCATCATCCATGCTATTCAAATAATCGTACAGATTTATGGCATAGAATTCACCTACCAGTAGCACGCATATGCAATGTAAAATGTATCTATTGTTCTCACTCTATAGGCTCATCCTGTCACTCATCCAAACCGGGATATGCTGAACAAATAATGTCTCCAAAAACTGCGGTAGAGCGAGCAATCAAAGAAATAAAAGATGACTCGAGGATAAGGATTATTGCTGTATCAGGGCCTGGGGAACCTCTAGCAAATCCTGAAACATTTGAAACATTGAATATGATTCGAGATTATAGAAATGATATCCATTTATGTTTGAGTACAAATGGTACATTGCTAACCGATAATGTTCAATGGCTCTCAAAGATAGGTCTCAAAACATTGACTGTTTCCATGAACACAACTAATCCAAACACTGCAGCCTTACTTTATGAGTGGGCAAGGTTTGGAGAAAAGACAATGACAGGTCAACAGATGGGTATCAAAATAGTGAAAGAGCAGATTCGGGGTATTACTAAAGCAATTCAAGCTGGAATTTTTGTAAAGGTAAATACAATTGTCATTCCAACAATCAATGAGAATGATATAATCCCTCTTGCGAAGCGAATTAGTAAAGCAGGAGCTTCACTTCAGAACATCATTCCCTTGGTTCCGAATTATCTTCTTAAATCAATGATTCCAACAACGAACACAAAAATCGTTGAATTACGAGCTCAAGCAGCTGCTTTCCTCAAACAATTCCATCACTGTAAACAATGTAGAAGTGATGTTGTTGGAATTCCG
>JAEOUL010000347.1 GCA_016839345.1 Candidatus Thorarchaeota archaeon
GGTTGCAGGGGAATTCACCATGTCCGGAAAAAAACTCACTGATAAAGAAAAGGCAGCTCTTGATGATGCTTTGAAAGGAGCATCGCTATCTGATTCTGAAATCGAGAAATTTGCAGAAGGAGTTGATGAATCAGGTGAAACAATAATGCCTGTGGAAGCTGGTGAAGATCTCATATCTGCAGCTGCCCTTGCACTTGACTTTGTAGAACACCTTGAAACCTCAGCTCCAAGGGAGGTCACAGGAGAGGAAGATGCTGTCGCTGGGTTTGATGCACTTCTTAGGAAATTAGAAACCTTGAGAGCTGACATCTCTTCACTCCAAAGAGGAGTTGTCGGTGTTTTTGCCGCTCAATTATTGACATTCAGAGGAAATGTTGTGGATTTGAAAACACGAATATCTGAAGAGATGGTTGAACGCTTACGAATGAAGTTCTACAAGCAATTTATCGAATCTATGTTTGTTGATATTGTCGATGCGGAATTCTCTGCTCTGGAGAAAGAGCTGGTAGATAAGATTGTGGAACAGACTCAAGAACGCTTCAAAGAGTTTGCTTTACGGGTTAGAGAATCAGAGGTTGACCTAAGAAGAACAATTGTCGAACAGCAAGATATTGTCAGGTCCTTCATGACTAGTCTTGAGGAAGAAACTGTCGCACAGAGAACCGAGCTTGCTGAGAAACAGACTGAAGTGACTAAACTTGAAACTGAGATCAGAAGACTTCAGGCTCAGGTGGATGACACCAAAGCCACAGGTGTTGAACGAACCGAGTATGAACGAAGAATATCATCTTTGGAGGAGGAAGTCAAAGATTTGAAGGATGACCTTCTTCTAAAAGATGCTTTGATTGAAACCCGAACACGAAGCATCGAAACCGCACGAGCAGAAACGGAAGAACTAAGATCTAAATTGGCTGAAACAGAAAGCAGAATAGAGGTCTATAGGCAGGAAGCAGCCCTAGCCAAACCTGAGTTCGAGAAGACAGCTGCAGAAGTTGATGCATTACAATCTAAAATTGAGTTACTCGAAACCTCTCTTGAGGAAAAACGAAAAGAAACTGATACAATCGTAGCTACAATCAAGGGATTAGAAACAAAAATAGTAGATCTTGAAGGTGAGAAAGCTAACATCGAGAAGATTGCACAAGAACGACTCGATGAATTGAACAGTCTTCAAGATAAAATTGCTGAAGTCAAAGCCATGGATGAAAAGATACACAATCTTGAGAAAGAAGTTAATGCAGGAAAAGAGGCAATCAAGATTTTAGAGGTGCAGAAAGACGCCTTCGAAAAAGCAACTAAACTGGTTGAGAAGGAGCGGGACTTCGCGCTAGAACAACGCGATCTATCTGTAGAACGAACACAGAGATACATCAAGGTCCTTGGAATGGAGGGCAACACAAAGGTGCTTTTGCTCGTAGACGAGGTGGGTTCAATTACCTTCACTGAACTAGGCAAGTCATTAGGTGTACCCAAAGGTCAAGCCATGAAGTGGGCTAGAGAGCTCGATAAATTAGGAGTCTTAGAAATTAAGGGAGAAACTGTGAAATCAACTCTCAAATCTATAGATCTCAAGGAAGGAGAAGTCAAAGTCGATAAATTATAGATTAGAACTTGATGGAACGGTCTCCTTCACCAAAAGAGGTTACGATGTCAGACCAATATTTTGATAGTTTGGACAGTGAACTGGAAAAGTCATTAGCCAAGCGAAATTCGCCCATTCTTTTTTCTACAAGTCCTACATCTCGAAGCTTCCGCATCACCTTCACATAGAGGCCCCTACTAGACAAAACGAATGTTCCCCATTCAGAATCTTTCACCACACCATCTTTTTTCATGATGGTGTTCAGAATCTTTGCGGCTTGTTCTACTTGCATCTCTGTAAAGAATACATATCGAAGCAAATGTCGTGGAGAGATGAGCGATGGTCTCCTAACCAAGTCTAATTTTGCCATATTCAGAACCTGAGTATAGAGTTTCTGGTCTGAATATGATACTAGGTATTACGCTTGATTTCTTGTTGATTTCATGAGCAATAATGGGATTGCCAATACGATTAGTATTCCAATGGAAATCAGCGTCTGCATTACTAGAGAAAAGGTTGTTAGAATAGCAGGTCCCATCATCCAGAATGCGACCCCTGTTAGAATACAACCAATAAGAGGAATTAATCTATACGGTGATCTGATTTTCCCAAGGATTGCTACAAGGATGAAGAAACCATATCCGACTGCTGCAAAAGCTATGGCAAGTGTGAACAAGACTGCAAGCGCCTCATAGAAACCGTATAATATCCAACCTGCTGCTGGAAGCAAATATGCCACAATCAACCAGATAACATTGAACACCATGATAAATTTGAGACCACCAGCGGCATTGCGTATATCCACATCTGATGGAGCATTTGAAAACATGATTGTCATAGCTAGAAATGCAACAATCCAGAATACTGGATTAATCACTGTAAGTTCTCCAAATGTGTACAGAAAGAGGTAGACAAAGTTACCAATCTGGGTGATTGGATATGTTGTATCAGCAAGGAGCGTTGCATTAGTTTTTAGGTTGATCAAATCATTGAGAAGATCAATTGCACCTCCTCCTAACTCTGGTCTATCTGGTACTAGAAATGTTGCCCCAAATGCAAATGCTACGAGTAAGATAAGTGAAACTGCAACTGGAGCTAGGTTTATCACGGCGTTCTTGAAACTGCTCTTAGGTTTCATGTACTTGACATAACCCAGCACGATTTGGTCTCCTTGCTTCTCAATATTGATAGGCTTGAATTCGACGACCTCAGTTCCTGTGAATTTGCATCCAAGATAATGCGAGGACTCGTGCAAAGCAACTCCCGGTCCGACGAGAAGATACCATGATCTAGAGCCAGGGTCCCTTGTTGTCGTTAGAAGACGTTGAGAGAGCCATTCGAGGAACCAACCCAGAACCCACACAATAAAGAACAACACGACTCCAAGAAGTACAATAATAAAGTACGCATTCAAAATTATCCCTCCACTGATTCCATATTCTATTTCAATCCAAGTTCTCGGCGCTTCTCATCCTCAACTTTATCCATTTCTCGGGCTTTCACTTTTTCCATTTCTCGGGCCTTGTCTCTCTTTGCCCTCTCTACAAGTTTCTCTTTATCACTATCGAGTTCTTTGAATCGTTTTTCCTTGGCTTTCTCTGCGTCACGAATTCTCTTCTGTAGTTTTTCTACGTCTTTCCTAAGATTTGAGCGAGTCTTTTCTTTCCGTTTCTGAGCTTCTCTAAAATCCGTATCTGCAGACCTCCAATCCTGCTCAGCAATTTTCAAACGTTTCTGAAGATCTTCATAGGCCGCTCTCCGTGATTTAGCAAGTGATTTGAATTTCTCGATCTCTGCGTCGAGACGCGCATCAAGTCCTTCCAAATCCATCCTCGCTTTCTGAAGATCGGTTTCAAATTTTCTAATATCCGATTCTATCTTCTGAACTTTCCTATCATGAAAATACTCAGGATCTACCATCGTAATCGTTGTACTGTTGACAACCTGCTATTTCACTGTTATCTATAAAGTGTCAGAAGTATTCCTCAGCAAATTGATTCATTATGGTCCTCTCGACTCGTCTCATACGTTCTTGTGCGGCAACTCGTTTTATCTTCAACTTCTTTGCAATTTGCTCTACTCCACACTTTCTGGGTATTTCGTAGTAGCCTTGTGAAATAGCTTCTTTGAATGCTTCAAGTTGTTTAGTTGTAAGACCTGGACTAGCAATCCCTTTAGGAGATCGTCTTATTCTCCGTAGACTGATATTCTTGAAATTCTCTCGAAGAGTATCAAATGCTACTTTAAAGGCGTCTTGATTTGGTGCGAGTATTTGATGAACTTGTTTGCCGCCTTCAATGATAATTGGTAATCGGGACATACATCCACTTTCGAGGATTGTTTCGTGGATTGACTTGGACTTGAGGTTGTGAATGACTTCCGTCCAATACAGTTCAGGAGTTCTGTGTGTCACCTTCACTTCAACAATACTCGATGATTGTTCGAGTGCTTTCACATATTTGATCAAGGGTTTCTCATCACCTGTTAGGCTCTGAATAATACCAAACCCAACAGGACCATTGATTGAAACTAAATCCACTCTCACTGGAATCTTCCGAGTAAGATCACATGAGTAATATGCCTCAGCTGTGATCTCCACCTTGGCTTCTATCATCCTTATAAACACCCGTCTTAAGACGGCATAATAACTAAACCTACTTTAGTCTATCTATTGCCCAAGGAGAAAATGTCGAATGGACCAAGAAATGATTGAAACTCAGGAAACAAAAAGAGCGCGAATATTCGCAGTTATTCAAGCTCTCTTTGTGACTGTTCTTTGGTCATCCTCATTTGTCATAATAAAATTTGGACTCGAAGACATACCACCATTGACATTTGCTGGATTGAGATATTCAATCGCCTCTCTCATTCTAATGGGTTTGATTTTGTCACAAACCCAGATGCGGTTATCAATTAAAAGCAGACCAAGGAAATGGTGGGGAATGCTAATACTCTATGGACTGATCTATATTACAGCAACACAAGGAACTCAATTTCTTGGTCTATTCTTTCTCCCCGCTATAACCTTCTCACTGATTCTTAATATGACACCAATCATTGTGCTTTTACTTTCAGTGCCATCTTTGGGAGAGCGCCCATCTTTTCTTGAAATCAGTCTGATACTGCTCAGTATTAGTGGTGTGCTGTTGTATTTCTATCCTCTCGACTTTGTTGGTGTATCGATTCTAGGACTTGTTATAGCTTTTGTGAGTCTCTTGGCTAATTCCTTCTCAGCGATAATTGGTAGAGCAATTAATCGAGCTCGTGACTCTCCAGCATTGGTGGTCACTGGAGTTATGATGTCCGTTGGTTCAATCTTTTTGATGCTCTTTGGTCTAACGATGGAACCAATCGCTCCTTTATCCGTACTATCTTGGTTTTACATTCTATGGCTTGCAGTAGTGAACACAGCGTTGGCATTCTATCTCTGGAACAGAGCGATGCGAGTCTTAAGAGCAATTGACATGACATTGATCAATAGCACGATGATGCCTCAGATTGTGATCCTATCTCTTTTCTTCCTTGGCGAATACCCAAATTACTTAGATTGGATCGGATTGATAATTCTAGCGATATGTGTCACTGCTGTTCAAGTTCTACAGACAGCAAATGCCAATAATAAGAAAAAATAGTTCAGGATGTTCTGACCACTGGGAGTGAAACAATGAAAGTTGTTCTAGAAGGGTCTTTGGATTCAATAGTAATCCTCCCATTGTAACTCTGAATTAATCTCTTTGCAATTTACAAACAAAAACCTGAACTACTGGCTTCACCAGCAGTAAACTCCCCTTCGAAAATCCTTTGTCAAATAAAAAACCTTGAAATTAGAATCCAAGAGTCCATTATTTGCGGTATCAATAGAAGTATTCTAACGAATTATCTACTTTGGAAAGGCTAATCAGTTTAGAAGTAGTAGGTTATTTCACTGATGGAGGACTGCTCTTGATGAGCTATGAAGATCTTCGTAAAACGGATCTCTTTTCATTCTTCAATTTCTCAGAAAGTGGAAGAAGACAGATGGGCGGAGGTATACAAGAAATACACCTCAAACCAGGAGGTTTCCCCGAGTTCATCGATGTTAGAATGAAAGTTGACCGATCACAGACTGTTCATGAAGGTGTGTTGTATTTGGACCGGGACTGGATAGGAGGTCCCATGACTGTTAGTCCGTTTGGCAAGGACCTTGCTAAGAGTTTCATTGCTGCTGTGACACCTGACGCAGACAAAGAGAAAGCAAACCGGGTTATTTCAACAATTTGGAACATTCAAGGTTCAGGTGATAGAGTCATTCCTCTTCAACCTCAGAGTCCAAAGGATCTAGTTTCAGAGCCGCCAATCGATAAACTAGAAAATGTATACCTTGGAATTGAGAAGAAATTCGAAATGACACTCACAGAGTCATGTATCCGAATTGAGAATGTTGTTGATGTTGGAAGGAATCGCTTGAAGATCTCGGTAGAGTCTATCGAACAATCCTCACTTTGATTCCCAAGCCATCATTATGGCAATTGACATGTCTTTTGGTTCTGCACCAATAAGTGTTGCATCTGACTCTTTCATAACATGTCCAATTACTGTTTCAATTTGACTCGGATCCATTGTCGTTCCAATAAGTGATTGCTCTATGGCTTGTATTGTTTCCTCTGGATGAAGGAAGAAATCTCCTAATATTATTAGTCGCTCTATCCTCTCTGATTCGACCCATAGTTTGATTTTGATGAGCTTTCCACCAGGAATCTTGTAGCTTGATTCTAGCATGTTCATTACCTCGAGAAGTTCCATTCATCAGTTTCATACTTTTCTTTGGAAAGTTGTGATGCAGTGTTTCGCTCATCTTTGCTTAGGTGTCCATGTACAAGATCTATATCTAAAGCTTGAGAGAATCCTTGCATGAGAGCCTCCTTCAATTCGTTGATCTGAACCTTCTGGTCTAAGATATCTCGGATGGATGTGACTCTCTCTTTCGCATCAGAGATCATCTTATCTGAGATTTTCTCTTGGGGTACTTTCAGAATAGTGAACATCAGTGCGACATCAAGATCTAGTAATGTGGTTCCATGCTGGAGAATGCAACCCTGCCTTCTTGTCATTGCATTTCCTGAAATTTTCTTACTCCCCACGTTGACATCATTGATAGGTTTGAATTCCGCTTCGATGCTGAGATGTTTCAAGGCACTCACAATACCTCCACAGAGAAGGCGGTATGAATCCAAGATATCGTTGGGAGCCAACCTATGTCCCTTTGGCATAATAATGCTGTACGTTATCTCTCCCTCATAATCGTGATATACTGCGCCTCCACCTGTAATTCTACGGATGTAGTCTATCCCATTCTTTCTACAAAATTCAACATCTACCTCATCAGTCATACTCTGAAATGTTCCAATGGACACTGCTGAAGGGTTCCATCGATAGAGTCTGAAAGTTGGTGGAGATTTACCCTCCCTCATTGACAACATTATTGCTTCATCGATTGCCATGTTCATGTAAGCATCATGTGTTTCAAGGTCAATGAATCGGAACTCTTCCATTCAAGTCACCAAATTTGATTCTTTTATAGCATTGACAACTTCCTCTTTAGTCAGACGTCGGGGATAGTTGTACATTGGACCTCGGGGTCTCTCATTATAGAAAGGTCGGTTACAACCTTTGCATCCAGTCACTTGAAATGCAACTCCAGATGATAAGGATTCTCGAATCTTCTTGCTATCAACATTTATCGAAATCCTACCGTTCTCATTTTCTTTAATTTGATATGATTCTAGAAGACCTTCAGATACCAATTGCCGAGCAATCTGAATTCTCCGATATGCTGATAGATCTGGAGGAGATCTATCTTCTAGAGAAGTACCCCTAATGTTTGTGAAAGCAAAAAGTCCAACACTAATCCCCATCTCATACATCTCTATAATGAAGTTTGCTGCTTCTTTCTCAGTTTCTCCTAGTCCAATTATGAGATGAGTGGTTACTCGGCCTTCACCGAAAATTTCCAATGCATCCTTGAGACCTTTTCGATGAGATTCCCATCGGTAGGCTGCACCTCGATGTTCACCTTTTATTTCCTCAAAGATTTCAGGTGTGCTGGCATCAAGCGCAATGCCAATATTTGAAACTCCAATTTCTTTCAGTTGAGTCATTTCATCTGTTGAAATTGGATGGATCGCTACAGAGATTGGTAGCATTGAAACCTTACGCATGGCACTTACGATTTCCAATACATCCTCTACAACTTCAGGA
>JAEOUL010000348.1 GCA_016839345.1 Candidatus Thorarchaeota archaeon
AGTCCCCAAAACGAGCATCATTGGCTCGTTAAGTCGGAGGTTCTCTACTTCTTTCTTTGATTCAATTCCCACTACACGCTGCATTAGAGTTGGTTTAATCATGAGTTTATTGAAAATCTTGGGCATCTTTCCAACTTTACCAACAACATTTCCAACAAGCCGGTCTGCGCGTGTTGATGCAGGATCAAGTGCAGTTCCAACACCAATAAGACCTCCAGGATAAGCCTCATGGAGTGAGTTTCCACTACCTGACAACAGGCTTACAACATTTGCTTTGATAGGTTTGAACCCTTTTTCACTCTTCGCACCTGGAGATATCTCAATCTCATCACCGATGCTCAGTTTGCCTTGCACAATTGAGCCTCCCACAACACCCCCTTGCATTGCATCAGGCAGTGTCCCCGGTCTGTTTATGTCGAAGGAACGGGCAACGAACATCTTGGGTGGAGCTGCATCATCTCTTTCTGGCGTAGGTATTACCTCTTCAACCATCTGAATGAGTAAGTCTATATTGGCTCCAAAAATTGCAGAAACTGGTACTATTGGTGCATTCTCTGCAGTTGTACCTTTCACGAATTTCTTGATTTGTTGGTAATGCTCCTTTGCTTGCTCCTTTGTTACAAGCTCAATTTTATTCTGAACCACAATGATGTTCTTCACACCAACTATCTCAAGAGCGTGCAGATGTTCAGATGTCTGGGGCATGGGACAGGGCTCATTAGCAGCTATGACCAAAATTGCTCCATCCATTAGACTTGCACCACTGAGACATGTAGCCATAAGCGACTCGTGACCAGGGCTGTCAACGAACGAGATTTCTCTGAGTACTTCCAGTTCTTCTCCACATTTACTACACTTGTCGTCCTTTGCTAAGTGCGATGTAGTATACGCTTCGGGGTCGGGACATTTCTTGCACTTCATCAGAGTTGTTGCTGCGTATCCAAGTCTAATCGAAATTCCTCTTCTTATCTCATCAGAATGGCGATCGGTCCATTCACCTGTGAGATAGGAAACTAGTGTAGTCTTCCCATGGTCAACATGACCCAGTGCACCAATGCTAATCTCTGACTGTCCCTCGTACTTTCTGGTCACCTAATCTTCACTTCCAGCGTGTTGGGCGTTAGTCACTGTTTTCACGTTGCACATATGAAGTCTATGGTTTGTTCTAACCATTGACCCATATCTAAGAGAAGATGTTCTCTATGCAGCCTTCATTACAAGGTCTTCGAGAGGTGTACTACCTTTCTCCTCGATTCTCATGTTGACCTGTGATACGTCTGGGCTGAGTTCCCTACCGCGAACAGTCTTTCGTTTGGCAATCCCCTTTCTCTTGGGTCTAAAGCCAGGAGTACCACGTATCAAAACACGTTTCTTACCACTTCCATGAACATCGGGTCGAATTGGAAATCCAGAAGCGTCGCTTCCTCCAGTGATTTTCAACTTGTATCCAGGCAATCCTAAGACATCACCTGCAACAATTTCACCAACTGTCTTTCCCACCAGAGCATTTGATTTAGCATCATCTAACTCGTACTGGATGGCTTTCCCTGTTTCAGGATCTGATATCACTAGCTTGTATGGCAATTATCGCTTCGCCTACCTGGAATAGTGGTAATGGGTCCCATAGGACACCAGCGGTAGCCAAATTGACTCACTTTATGAGGATTGTGGTTGGACCTCGCCACATGCAGTCCTTCATTCAACTTATACCTCGTACATAAGCATTATATTCGTGTGCACCATCGACGCGACTACAGACCCCTCGGATTGACAATTCATGGATACATTGACTGCATTTGCACTCATAGCCGTAATATGGTTAATAGTCTATTTCATTGCACAAACAATTGGTGTTGAGAAACTCCAAGAGAGGGGCATAGATGCTGGTGTGCCATTCTTTTTCATGTGGCGGACTCAACGTTTGAATGCATTTCTCACAAGAATGGGCAAGAAGTTTCCCAAGATATTCTTCAATATTGGCATCGTCGTGGGTTTTGGAGGGATGATCTTCGCTTTCTGGATGTTCGGTGATAACCTCCTCAAATTCTTCATCCAGCCAGCTGCTGCTGGAGGTGTTGTGCCAATTATCCCTGGCCTAACAATTACGGGGCTTCCATTGATCTACCTGCTAGTTGCCCTAGCTGTTACTCTTCTCACTCATGAATTTGCCCACGGTCTTGCCTCTTCTAAAGATGACATTACGATAAAGAGTTCTGGACTGTTGGCCTTCTTGGTTCTGTTTGGAGCCTTTGTAGAACCAGATGAAGAGGAGTTCGAGAAAGAGGCCACTCCTCAGGCACGAATGCGAATGCTCGCAGCTGGATCCTTTGCGAACCTTGCTTGGGGTATTGTATTCCTCATTATTCTGCTTAATTTCAATCCACTGGTGTCTATTGCATATAACCCACCAAGTGGAGCCTATATTTATGATCTTCAGGCGGGTAGCCCGGCTGCTGAAGCTCTGGAAGTTGGAGACGTCATTATTGGACTCAATGATACAATGATTTCAAACTGGACTGCTGTTAGTATATTCATGGTGGATGCTGAAGCAGGTTCTCAGCTGACGATACATACCCTCAATGGGGATGTGACGATAATACTGGCTGCAAGTGAGTTAAATGAGTCCAGAGGATATATGGGTGTCTTTGGAGCTGATTACTGGGAACCAAAACCAGGTTGGGATCTTTTCCTCACACCAATGGTCGTATTCCATCTGAATCAGGTTGTCTTTTGGTGTTACCTGATTCTACTTTCAGTCGCATTGTTCAACTTGCTTCCAATCCCTCCACTTGACGGAGACAAGCTACTATCCAATGGTCTCAGTCTAGTGATTAAAGACGAAAAGAAGATCAAATACATCATGTGGCCTATGCGAATTGCTGCACTCCTAATTGTTGTACTCAGCATCGTTTTGAGCCTATGGTTTGGCAAGGGCTTGTTCTAATGGTCATTTTTGGTTCTTGTGGGACCTAAAAAGGGACAAAAAAGCATGTTAGTCCGATGAAAGATGATGACCCACCAGATTGGTACAAAACAAGAAGTAAGAGAGAGAGCACGTAAAGCACTCGCAGACTACCTAACGATGTTCATACCCGGATCGTGGAAAGAACCTCTCTCCAAGTTGAAGTTACTACTTCAATCAAACGGAGATGTGGACTGGGAAGCACTAAAGGGCTATGCTCTAATGATATTCGACGAACAACGTCTGTCTGAGGACAGAGTCGAATGCCTTGCCCGAGTTGAACGCCTAAGTGAAACATTCAAGGAGATTCATAGCATTCTATCCCCTGCAGAATGGCACAAGACGGTTGATGATATAATCCATGCAGCCAATTTCCGAGCTAGCAAGGCTGCTCTTCATGTCAAACGAATCCAGATTGTAGACGAAATCAAAGAGAAAGAGAAGAAGGATGCGAAAACTAAGACATAATGTTCATGTGAATATCTTTAACTGAAATCCAGTAGATTGGCGTCTTGGAGTCCCAAGATGCAATCCGGATGTTCAAAATGTGGAAAACCTGCAGTATATCTCCGTCGGTATACTTCAGAAAGACTATGCGGCTCATGCTTAGTCCAGACCACATTAGATAGAGTCCGAAAAACAATCAATCGCCACAAGATGTTCGAAGAAGAGGATAGAATAGCTGTTGCGATTTCTGGTGGAAAGGATAGTGCAGTCCTTCTCGATATCCTTTACAAAATAGAGAGTAATTTTCCCAAATCTGAAATCATTCCTGTGATTATTGATGAGGGCATTCAAGGTTATCGGAATGAGGCATTGGAGGCGGCTCGAGTCCTGACCAAAACTCTCAATCTACCTCTTGAGGTTCTCTCTCTCAGAGATCTAATTGGTCACTCCCTAGATGAAATTGTAGAAAAGCGAAATGAGAAGTCACTCGGTGCGTGCTCTTATTGTGGAGTTTTTCGAAGGCGTGCATTGAATGAGGCTGCGCAACAACTGGAGGTTGACGTGATAGCCACTGGTCATAATCTTGATGATGAAGCTCAGACAGTACTAATGAACATCATGCGAGGAGATAGTCGGAGGATTGTACGAACAAATGTTCCTCGTAACAGATCTATCGAGGGTCTTATTCCTAGAGTCAAACCAATAAGCGAAATCTCGGAGAGAGATATCGTAGCCTACGCACATCATCTTGAATTAGTCTATCACGATGCTCCATGTCCTTATGCCGGAGAGGCCTACCGTAATGACGTGAGACTATTTCTCAATGAAATGGAACACAGACGACCTGGTACGCTCCTAGCGGTTCTGCGTTCAGCAGAAGCCATGACTGCTGCATTTTTAGACAGTCCTTCAACTTGGACCCCAGTTACTTGTGAGAGATGCAACATGCCATCCCCCACCAAGTTATGTAAAGCATGTGAGATGCTTGAAGAGCTAGGGGGATGACTTCAGAGTGGCCAAGAAACCTGAAGTATTGCATGAACTCAGACATGTCCAATACGATAAATCTCATTGGGACTATCTGAAAACTTTGAGAAAAAACGCACTCGAAATTGTCCGTTCAATAAAATCAATAGCAGTAGACCCCTATGTGTATGGTTCCGTCGCTAGAGGAGATATCAGCAAGTCTTCTGACATTGACATCATCATACCTCGCCCGGTGTCAAGCTATAGGCTAGAGCTAGTATTGGGTCCAGCTGTGAAGAGGGAACTAGTTCAGGCAACACCATCTATGGTTCTCAAAGGTCATATTCACTTACCTGAGAACACTGTTGTTACGTTTCCCTTGTTCAAAATGAAGTCGAGGGAGGAAGAATTCTATCGTTGGGGTGGAATTATCGATAGTACAGGTCTGGAGGAAAATACTCGAGTACCAGGTGTTGACAAACGTCTGGTATTTATTGAGCCAACAAGTGATGGACATAGTGAGTATGGAGTTATAGGGCACGAGTCTGAAATAGCCAAGAAACTCGATGTCAGCATTGGGATTGCTCAGGAACGTGTGAGAGTCCTATCACGTCGCGATAGAGTGGGAAGAACAGGTGTCTACCTTACGAGGGCACTCGGTAAGGATGAGAGTTTTGAGGAGGTAACAAAGATGCTCCAGGACAGTGATCCCGCACTTCGACGTACAATAGAACGACGCGAGGGCAAGAGGTGAAGAAATGGGTCGAAGAATAAACAAACTTGAGGGTGACTCATTTGTAGTTGGCGAACTCCCATTGGGCTGCAGACTCTGTGCAAGGGGTTCTAAGATGGTACTATTTGTGACCGGTTTCTGTGACAGTTCATGTTACTATTGCCCTCTCTCACAGAACAAAGCCGGTCAAGATGTTGTGTTCGCAGACGAGGTGCCTGTATCCAATGAGAATGATATCCTCTATGAATCCAATGCGATTAGGGGCGAGGGGGTCGGTATAAGCGGAGGTGACCCACTCTGCCAATTAGAACGCACTCTAGGATACATACGGTTGTTGAAGAAAGAATACGGTACAGGTTTTCATACTCATCTCTATACTA
>JAEOUL010000349.1 GCA_016839345.1 Candidatus Thorarchaeota archaeon
AGGTATCTGAGAAGACCAATTCTAATTTTGCCGTATGATGCAAGGCAAAATCATAACATCTGTAGGCCAATTCCGAACCGTTTGACCAGAGATATCGGACGCCCCATATCCCAGCTGTCGTGTTTGTTTGTCCGAAGGTAACAGGCGAGCTACTAGCGGACCCGAGCCCTCCAGTTGATGATGATTCAGCCCAGATAGTACAGTTTGGCAACACCCAAGTGAAGTTGATTGGATCTGATAAAATGGGAGTGTCAAATGGGGTTCCAACAGTTACAGACAGGCGTGCAAGATCAAAACTATGAAAGATATCCTCAGTTACCCAATCTGGTATTCCCGAGTCATATCGCTCAATTTCTGCCGATGATGCATAGTTTGCTGAATCACTAGTAATTTTCCACCAACCTAGCCTATCGAGAATGGATGCAGGAATGAGGATTGCATTCACATTCAATGTACAACTTGAGGTCACATCACTCAAGAATGGATCAAAGATTGTAAAATTGTCCCAGTCAGAAGGATGATTGATTGTGATTGTTAGATCCTCATAAACACCAAGAAATCCGAGGTAGGTGTACATTTCCAAATTCCCGCTCTGTCCTGATTCAATGATGTAAGAAACACCTTGTTTTGAAATATCAGTGGTCCAACTTGTGTTTAGGAAACGATGATTGAGTAAATGGATAGTGTAATCAAATGATACACTTGTGTTGGAGCGGATTGAGAACTCGAGGGGAGTTGTTTCCCAAAAGTCGGAGTTAATAATTTCACCATATCCGGAACTAGAGTCCCCAAAGATTTGAGAGGTCAAGCCATTTACTGAAAACTCTAGATTTACGGCCTCACAAGTTGGAGGTGTTAAACCAATAAGAGATACATCATCAAAGTAAACCGTGATATATTGTGTATGAATCGATCCGTCTTCTACTCCATTATTATCGTAATCATACCTCTTATCGAGGATTAGTAATTGATCAAACTCCAAACCAATCTCAAAAATGAAGGATTCAGGTGCATCAGTTATTGAAATTGGAATCACTCCAATATCTGTCCAGACTGCCCTCTCTGATAAAGTTAGCAGACTCATATTCCATACAGGAACACCATCAATGAAGACCTTAATACTGCAGTTTCCAGATATTGGAGTCAATGGGTTCAAATCAAGAGGACCTCTCAAATAAAGGAAATCAAAGTTGAGTAAGAAGTCATCTGTATTCGGAATGTTCTGAACTGTTTGTGCCCAGATAACTTTGATTCCAGCATCATGACCAAATGCATTCTGACCAACTTTTCCACCTTGATTTTCCACACTTATGTATTGACGACCGGTATCGTCGTAAGTCGATAACTGAGAATCATCACCATAAGTTGAGGTGTCATTACTATCGGATATCCATCCATATGGGTAGAAAACTGCTGTACCGTTAGGATTGACATTGACTCCAGGGATGCCTTGGTCAAAGGTTCCATTAATCACATATAGATGCTCAAGGTTCCTGACATTAATACTTGCATTACTGGCAACCCATGCATGTGCTGTATCAATTTCTAGAGTCTGTTGAGTATTTATAGCTGTATCAGTTCGAGCTGAAATATTCCCAGTTGAATAATAGCCACTCTGTTCAACTTCTAATGGATCTAGAGTTCCAGATGCGGGAATTAATGTGTGAACATCTTCAGATAAATCGAGATTGTTTCGTAGATATTGTGCATCATTCTGTTCAGCATCTTCCTCAAACAACGGAACTTCAGGTGGTTTGACTGATATTGAATCATTATTAATGATGGAGAGGGTTCCTACTGAAGTCTGCATTGAGGTATGATATATCGGAAGTACAATCAGAAGCATAAGAAGCAAGCTCATGCATCGAAGGTTCCTTGATTGCATCCCCAAATACTTCCTGTACGTATATCCTAGAAGCTGAGTCCTGAAAGTCAATATAATCTTACTTCGGATATTGATGATAATTGGCTGTTTCCCAATGTTAGTAATTCATTGTATAAATTCTAAATCTACTCGGAATCTAATGGAAGTTCATCGTCATACAAGTAGATTGGTAAAATGAATTCTTCCTCTATCGCTCTGAAAACACCAGTATAGATATCATCTGGGTTAATTTCAAGAGAGTTCAATAAATGGATTAATCTCGTGAGATTGAATGACTCTGGCATTTCCTCTACCTTTAGAGCGTTCTCTATAAACCTCAAGGATTTTGGAAATTTCTTCTCCCCTATCTGATATATACGAATGAGAGAACCATCCATAAAATCATCAAACATCCACTCGAAGGTTCTACTTGTTTTAGCATCAATGACTTGTGCGCTAGCCAAAGCTAATGTATCATCAAACATCATTCCGATTGCACGGGCATAACCAACCATTTTCAGTTCTTGCTCAACAGATGGAGTTGTCATGGTTATGAAAGCGCAGATAAGATTCTCAGTGGGTACTGTACGCATGACATCAGAAATGGGGATTAACGTGTAATTCTCAGTTGATCCAACATCGATTTCTTCTCTAAAAACCATTATAGCTGTGATAAAAGCTGAGAGCAGGCCTTCTTCAAATCCTCCTTTGAACACTTGGGAGTATATGGGGACTCCACTATCCTTGTGGAGAACAATGAAACCGAGAATATTATTTGCATCATTTAACCGATTCTTGAATGAAACGGCTGATGTGTGTTTCTCTCGCCTTCTACGTATCCGAACCCTTTGTCCCATAACTGCTACGATTGCTACAGCTACGATGATACCAATTTGCCCTGAATATGATATTAGAATAATGAATATTCGCCAATTAATATTATATATTGGAAATAGTGTTGCACTGAAGTCTTGAACCATTTGGTGATTATCCTTCTCGATTGAAATTATGACAGTATAGGTTCCACTGTCAGCACTTGGCATAGGGATAGTGGCTGAATACACACCATCATTATCTTCATTCATCAAAGTATCAAAGTAGAGAACATCGCCAGGACGATAAATAGCAAGTGTCACATTTGCATCGACCACCAATGCTCGAGTATCTGATTCAACTATCCGAACCTCTATGTTAAATGGAGAGAGTTCAATTCCAGCAAGATTAGAGATTGATTCCACCTCTACTTCTACATCATTAACGAGAAAAGATAGAACATGGGTTTGATCCTCAAAGCCCATCTTTGAAAACTTGATATGAAATCTGTAATCACCAGACTCCATTGGTACAAGGTTTAGATTGTAATGACCGG
Source organism: Candidatus Thorarchaeota archaeon (assembly GCA_016839345.1). Next base: position 3,234 of record JAEOUL010000349.1, read on the forward strand.
AACCAGTGTTTTCTACAATTGCCCATTCAGATCCTTCTTCAGAAATTTCCACAGTTGCGTCATCGATGCCTGAATTGTTGGAAGCTATAGCATAGATGTATTCAAAGCTGTATTGTCTCCCATATACAAGAGGTGTTAAAGGACCCGTTGGTGTATCTAGGGAAGTTTGGAAATAAGAGTAGATTGATATCTGTAAAGAATCTGTTTCGAAACACGGAGTATAAGAAACAATATCAATTGTGAAATTACCTGCTCCAACGGGAGTCGTGTCGAAATCAGCGTGCCACCAGTTATTTACAATATCTACATTAAATTCAACATCAGGACCAATCCAATGTCCAACTATTGATACATCAGGATTCATGATAAGCTGCTCATTATCTATATCGACGAATCTCAGAACGACACTCACAGGTTGACCAACAACTGTTTCCATTCGTTCTGAGAAAACTAATTCTAGAACGGCAGTGTGATGCAGCTCGAAAGATTGACAACCATATGCGAGCTCAGAACCGTTTGTCCACAGATATTTCACCCACCAAACACCGGCTGTAGTGTTTGATGGTCCAAATATTACTGGCGCGCTAACTACTGTTCCAAAGCCTATGTTGGATGTTTCCTCCCAGCTGGTACAATTTGGGAGAGCCCAAGTGAAATTTACTGGATTTGATAGTATTGGCGATTCTGTTGCTGTTCCAATAGACACATTGAGTCTCGCTGAATCATATGTATGAAAGATGCTCTCACTCACCCAAGTCGGAACACTTACATCAAATCGCTCAACCATAGCTGAAGATGCATAGTTCGGGGCATCGCCTGTTAGCTTCCACCATCCTAGACGATCCGAGAGGGTTTCTGGAATTATTATAGAGTCTTCATTACAAATACAGAGTGATGTAACGTTATCCAGAAATGGATCATAGACTTTGATGTTATCCCAGTCGTAGGGGTAATATATTATTAGATTTAGTTCCTCATATTCTTCTAAAAATCCCAGATAGAAATACATCTCCAAATTTCCGCACGTACCGGAATCAATAGTGTATGCGATTCCTTGTTCAAGGGTATCAGTAGTCCAGCATGAATTAAGAAATCGGTGATTCAAGAGTCGCATATTATAGGTAAAGGAAACACTCGTGTTGGAAGTTATAACGAAATTAAGTGAGTCTATATCCCAATATGACTGGTTTTCAATTTGACTAAATCCAGTACCGCCCGAACCGATAATTGCATTAGAAGATCCATCGACTGAGAACTGAAGATCGACTTCATCGCAATTTGGTGATGATGCTGATTCAAAAGAGAAATCATCAAAGAAGAGTGTAATAAAGTATGTATTCTGAATGCCATCAATGGTGCCATCAGAGTCGTAGTCAGTATTTGGATCTAATATCATAGTTTCATCAATAAACAATCCTATCTCAATTTCGAACGTGCCACTAAGATTTTCCAATGTCAAGGGGATTTCTCCTGAATCATACCAAACACCGCGTTGCTCTATAATTAGGAGGCTCATATTCCAGACCAAACTACCATCTATGTTAACAACAATAGAGCAGTTACCAAATGGTACAGCACCAATTGGTCCCTTAAAGTAGAAATATCTGAATCTGAGTATGAAATCCTCACTAAAGGGGAGGTTTGTTGCGTTTTGAGTCCAAGTAATATTTGTACCCGACGAATGTTGATAATCTCGTTCAGTAGCAGGACCTACTGGAGTGCCTTGATTCTCAACGATGACATAGTTCTCTACGCCAACAGTATAGGCAGCTATCTGTGTTTGGCCAGTATCTGTTGTGCTACTGTTTGCGTCCCAACCAAGAGGATGATAGGTGACATTGCCTGTTGGATTTATGTTCGTGCCAGGATATCCCTCCTCAAAAGTACCGTTCTCAGCATAGATTCTCTTTAGATTCAAAAGGTCAACTTCTGCAGTACTTGCTACCCAATCGTGATCTGTATCAATTGTCATTATTTGTTCCGTGTTCAGAGTAGTATCTGTTCGCGCAAAAATAGAACCAGTTTCGTTGTAACCTCTCTGTTCAACACCAACAGGATTCAATATACCAGAAACAGGATTTGGCACTTGTATTTGAGAGAGCGTTGAAATATCTTGAACTGGCACGTTATCTTTCGTTTGAAAGGGATGTAGGATGTTTCTGGAGATGTGTGATGTGATATTATTGATCGAATTTTTTTGAATTGCAAATTGGTTTGCATCGTGGGAAAATGAAAATAGTATTAGAAATATCAAAATAAAAAATGTAAACCGATATTCCCCTTTATGCAATGCCCCAAACATCCTATTCGATTGTAATATCTAATGGTTAAAAAAACAATATAACATTAGTTAGTATATGAGCTAAAAACCATCAGTCACCATTTGTAACTATTCGACCTTGAGCGATGACATCGTGTTTGTGGATACTTTCTAGTGATCGCGCTTCTGCAAACATTTCGAGGTCTCGGTCCTGATACTTCTCTTTTGCATGCTGGAGGATGTTGCGACAGACATCCTCGACAAGGAGCGGGTTATCATGCATTTCTTTAGTAACATAAACCTCATCCTCAAGCTTCAGAAGTGAGTATGTCTTGCTGGAGAATGAGTTCTCAATGATTTCAATCATGGTTCCGTATGTTGGAATTTCATCAATCTCCCCAACTATTCTTAGTTTTCCGAACGCCCGCTGAATGTGCGTAAGACCATCATTGTTTACCATGCAATGAGGACAGACAGTATTTCCGATAACTTTCAATTCCACGTCATGCATGAATGGTTTACCCTCTTCCATTGTCGTTATTGCAGTGACATCACAGACTTCCCAAGTTCTCTTTGTAGACACAGGTGTGTGACTCTCATATCCAAACTCGAATTCGAACTTAACTTGACCTCGTTTGAAATTATGTTTCTTTGAAAGACCCTCAAGTATTCGCATCTGAATGTGTTCAATAGACGGATGGACTCTGAATTGATCACTTAGCTCCTCAGTCATTGATTCAACTAGACGGGACATGTGAACCCCTTTCATTTCTGCAGGGAGGTTAATTGTGATGTCAACCTTGGGGAGAATATGATGTCGAACACCACTGCGTTCAGTGATTACGAATGTTTTGAGATTCTTGACCCCCACTTTGTTAAGTTGAATCCTATGTTTGGGTCGTTCATTCTGAGTATCAATGACCAATTTGCGCGCCTCTCAGTTTTCTAGGGATGTCATGTTCGTGTGTAACAACCTAAGTTTCCTTCACTCTCACTCACACATACCTTCACTGTGAAATCTTTTGGAAACTCCAGGTGTTCCAAAATATATTGAGCAAGCAGTTCAGCGGTTGTGGCTTCTGTTGCAATGATTACACAATCCTCAGCAGGGAAGACATAACGTTTCTCTGCCGCAGAGACCTCGATGAATCCATCTGATTTTGAGATTTTGATGGTATCAGAATCTCCGGGAAGCAAAACCTTGTGGTCTAGAGTCTTACAGATATCTAGAGCCTTTGATTTCACTTCTCTGAAATCGTAGACCATTCCATTATTGTTCAAAGGTCCTGTGAGCTTAATCTGAAGTGAATAGTTATGTCCATGAAGGTTCTCAATATCATCCCCACTCTTCAGAAAATGGGATGCGCTGAAGTGCATCCTTTGGTCTTTTACAAGGACGCTATGCAATAGAAAGCCTCCGGATATAGAATGGCTACAAACGAGGTTGCATGTAAAACTGCCGGAAGCACACTATTGATTGATTCCTCTTTGTCGCTCAAAAGCTTCGATCAGTTCATCAACAGATGTTGCTTGGGTTGCGTCTTTGTCGTCCCGCCAGCGACCAGTAAATCGTGGAAATCGAATCGCAAGTCCACTGTCTTTCAAGTAATATCTTCCCGCAGGATGCGTGGGACTCTTCGTAATCTCATCACCTAGAACTTCTATGACTTTGACGGGTTCAAACCACACATCTGCCTTCATATCGGAGATTACCTTCGCATGTTTTGTATCGATCTTATATTCATCAAGACGCTCTTTGAACTCAACCAATAGATCATCAGTAAAACCAGTTCCAATCTTGCACACAGTTGGGAATGTATCATTTTGAGGGTCATAGACTGAAGCTAGAAATGCACCATAGAGTCCAGTTCTTTTCCCACGACCATGTAATGCTCCAACTAGAACAAGATCAACTGAATCAGCAAGACCCTCAGTGTATGATGCCTTCAGCTTTATCCATAGCCAACTTCTCGAACCAGCTTGATAGGTTGAATCATTGTGGACAGCTTTTGCGATGACACCTTCATAACCAGAACCGATTGATTCTTCGAATAACTCTTGAAGTCGTTCAGGATCTTCTGTAAGTTCTGCAGCCGTGAGTTGCACTCGGTCTGAAACTTGTATGGTCTTCTCCAGCAAAGCCCGCCGGTCCATCATGGAATTGTTTGTAACATCATCGCCGTTAAGGAAGAGTATGTCAAAGAAGTAAATCGCTACAGGAACTTCTTCTCTTGTGGCTTCGATGTCAGTCTTTCTTCTTCGCCTCATCAGATCTTGAAATGGTCGCATCTTGCCTGTTGACGCATCTATTGCGACACACTCACATTCCAGGACACAAGAGTCTGCTTTCACATGTTCTAAAACCAGGTCAACAACATCAGGATATTGGGAAGTTATGATTTCTTGTCGACGTGAGTAGAGAACAACTTCATCGCCAATCTTGTGAACCTGAACCCTCTCACCATCATACTTGTTCTCAACAAGTGCTTTGCCTCCTGCTTTCTCAATTATCTCAGAAGCAGTTGACAACTTCTTGGCTGCCATCATTCGGATAGGAGTGCCAACTTCTGTTTTAATGGTCTGTACTGCATCGATTCCTTGATTTGCTAGAATTGAGGCCACACTTCTAAGATCACTACAGATATTGTACGCTTTCTCAATTTCGCTTCGAGCGTCTCGGCCACCAGTAAATGCAGTCGCTAATGCATCAATGAGCCCCATATCACCAAGACCAAGTCGAAGGGATCCTGTAACTGTTCTGAGGATGTATCGCGCTTCGATTGGTTCAGCATCCGTGATAAGTCCAACCAGTTTGGAAATCTTGATTCTATTACTTCCTGATCCAGATACTTTCGAAGTCTGGTCTAGTGTTTCGTAGATAAATGCAACTGTCAAATCTTCAGAAAAAAGAGTGGCCTGAGCGCTTTCCTGCAACAGCTGCTCTGCGGTACTGCCAATGTCCCCTGTCTTCTGCAGAATCTTCTTAACATCACTCTCGGAAACTGATGCAGCTGAGGCTACAACTTGAACAGCCATCTTTTCTGCTATTCCAATCTCTGGCTGGCCTTTCCAATCAGGATGTAATTTTCCCATTGTGAGAGCTATAATCAATCCAACATCTTTGGGATCGGCATCTGCCAATACTTCTGAGAATAGGCGAATCTTTTCAAGTGTACCACTTGTTCTCTCAATATTGTCATAGGCTTGAGCTAATGTACTATATAGCAAGGATTCACTCCCACTTTTTGAGGCTCACCACATGCTTTATAAACTCAGTCTGAAGCAAACCGGCATTCATAGATAACTCGGTGAGTTGGAATTGGGTAGTGTAAGACCTAGATACATAAAAAATGCGGCAAAGAACCTATTGGCTCTTTACCCCGACACATTTACAGATGATTTTGAAACCAACAAGAGGTTGGTGGAACAGCTCACTGATGTCAAGACAAAAAAGGTCCGTAACCGAATAGCAGGCTATTTGGTCGGACTCATTAAAATTGGAGTTGCCAGGGAAGAGGCCGAAGCTCTAGAGCCGGGTGAAGAAGTTACCGACGACATGGAGATGTAGCTTGCTTAGTTTAGCTCCATTCATCTTCCTCAGAACCTCAAAGGTATCTTAAGGAGGAACGTATAATCTCTCAGTATGAAGGATTGGCAAAACCTGATCCTACAGGGCGATTGTTTTGATGCAATCAAAGATTACAAGAATGTTCTCCAAGGGCAGGTGAGTCTAATTTACATAGACCCTCCATTCTTCTCGGGTACGGACTATACTTTGAAATCACGCTCTGGTGGAGATGACAAATCGGCAGGAGTTCTCAAAGAAGAAAACACATACAGTGACAAATGGAAAGGCGGACTCGATGAGTATCTAGAGTTCATGAAGACTAGGTTAAAAGTCATGAAACCTCTTCTCAGAGAAGATGGTTCAATCTGGGTTCATCTGGACTGGCATGTGTCACACTATATCAAAATCATCCTCGACGAGATTTTTGGATATAACAATTTTGTCAATGAGATAATTTGGAGAAGAACAAACAGTCCTAAAGCTCAGAGCAAAGGATTTGGTAGTCAACATGATGTCATTCTACTTTATGCTGCGGATACTTCGAAGTTTAGTACTAATCAGGTTTACAAAGATCATGACGATAAATCTTTGAAGCCATATAGTTATGAAGACGAGAATGGAAGATTTAGACTCATAGAGATTGAGGCTCAAGGTATTCAGAGGACAAAGGGAAGAAAACAGTTTGTATGGAGAGGTAGAAAAGCTCCCTACCTTTATCGAAGAGAAACCTTAGATGATTGGTGGGAGAAGAATCTCATCTACACAAGCAGGAATGGAAGATATACAAAGAAACAGTATCTTTCAGATATCCCAGGAGTTCCTGTTTCAGACTTGTGGGTTGATATCCCACCCGTGCAAGGACTATCAAAAGAAAACACCGGATTTCAAACACAAAAACCGGTGTCGTTGTTAGAAAGGATCATACTGTCAGCATCAATAGAAGGAGATATCATTGCAGATTTCTTTTCAGGATCTGGAACCACTGCTGTAGCGGCAATTGCTACTGGTCGTCGATGGATCCTTTGCGACTCGTCTGAAACTGCCATTTCTGTTTCAACGGAGAGAATTGGAAAAGTCAAAAACAAGGCTTTGTATAAATTGATAGAGATATGAAAAGACTTGTTCAAAATGAATAACTTTATTGTGTTATCCTACAATAAGTGACATGTAGGAGATTGCTAATTTGCCAGTAGTCATTGTAGTGGTGTTGTTTGGATTGTGCATAGGGATCTATTTGTATTTTCGATTATCCGGGCGGATTCGAACTGAACCTACGGAAACAATCCGAAAAGGAACTAGTTCAGAAAAACTATTTCACTCTAAAGCCCATGATGTAGCTTTCTTCGATGGCGAATCTGAGGACTATGCTGAAGCGCAGTCACGCCTTAGACAATATGGTGGTGCATAATAGCCTAATCCATCCAAATCGGTTCATGAGAATCAACCGTTTCATGAAAGACTTCCCCCATTGCAATTTTATCCCATCGTCTCAGAAATGCAAAAATGGCTATTCCAATTAGAAATGCTGCACCAAATGGAGCATAGAGAACCAATGGGTTGTAGTAGTAGGAATATCCTGAAAACATTGTCATAATAGTGAAAGATAAGATCCCGGTAGGAGCAGCAGCCAGCACACTAATCCCAAATCTACGTGAGCTTCGTTTCTTCTTCTCCCACTCACGAACTCCCCAAATAACAGATTGCATCTCCTCTTCGTCAAGAGGTGTACCACGTTCAACTTCCACTTTGGCAACTTGAGGATGTATTCCATAGACTTCTAGGACTTTCAAGAATGCGGGTTCATGTCTCCAAAATGCACCTCGAATGATGATGACAAAAAATATTGATAAAATGACGATGGGCAGTAAAGAGGAAGTAAGTGACAGGATTATCAAGGAACCCATAGTTTGCCACATTGTAATCATCGCAGCTACGATAGGAATAAGAAATGATGCTGAGAGAAATGTGAGAATAACTATGAGAATCAACGAGCCAACATAGTCACCTAACCATCTTCTCCGTGGAATCCTTGCTAGATGAAAAGCAAGTAGGACTTCGCTAGCCTCAGGACGATTCAACATAAGCTCGACCATTGGTTCAGAAACTATGACAGCATTAAAGATGAGATTGTATGTTGATACAATGAAGGGGGCATTACTTTTTCGAATCCATACCTGTGTACTTGAGGGAACCAAGATTTTTTGATGAACCCGCCCAACCATATCATGAAAGGCGGGATTACTTGATGGATTCTTGAAACGTGTATTGAGAATAAGCAAGAATAGGATATGACTAGCTGTTCCTACAAGCAGCATCAAGAGTAGCGGAATCAACCAGTTTGTGTATAGTAATGTATATCCAAAATAGAGGAAAAGAACTCCTGAGAGAGGTAAAGCTACAAGCAATGATACAATAGATAGCACTCCTCTAGAAATCAAGGGAACTAGTGTTCCAAACCATCTAACATTTCTTGGCTGACTCGAGCTCATCCCGCCACCCATTTGTCCATCATGTTTGAAATGTTATAACTTGTTTGTTAGTCAAAGTTGAGACCTAGCTTCAATCATAGATTCTTGATTTTTTGTATTGCGCCTCCAGGTGCAACTCCCTTTGGACAGGCTTTCACGCAGTTCATTATTAGATCACAGAGAGGTGCACCTTCAGGTTTTTTTGCAACTTCTGAGAATCTCTTTGGATCTGGACTGCGAGAGTCTTCGTGGAATCTCCAAGACTTTGCAAGTGCAGCTGGACCTACATACTCCTCCTTCTCAGCATTTACTGGACAGGAACCATAGCAGAGTGCACAGAGAATACAATTCACATATCGCTCGATCTTCTTTCGATCCTTAGGACTCTGAGATCTTGGTGATTCTCCATCCTTAGTATCACTCCATAACTTCATTGTTTCAAGAACACTATAGAATTTGGTCATGTCAACAACCAAGTCTTTCAAGATTGGCATGTTGGGTAAGGGTTCGATCAGTATCTCGGTGCCAGCGTTCCAACCAGTTGGTTTTTTTGAAATGATTGGGAAGGGTTTCAGTTTCATGTCATAACTCGATACATCAGCAACTTGTGTTCTACATGCCAGTCTAGGTTCCTTGTTGATTAGTATAGAGCAGCTACCACATACTGCTCCACGGCAAGAATATCTGAACGAAAGAGAAGCGTCCATTCGATCCTGAATCTGAAACAATGCATCAAGGATGGTCATGCCCTTATGTACATCTACCTTGTAGAGATCATAGTGTGTGATTGATTCACCATCTCTGCTTCGAGCAATCCTAAACATCATCAATAAGCCCTCTCCTTTACCTCGAACATTCCCAAGTTCACATCGATGAACTCAGTCTTGATGTAATCTTCAACTTTGGTGAACAATGAATGTTTCAAGAAATTATCATCATCACGTTCAGGATAGTCCATTCTCCAATGGGCACCTCGACTCTCCCGACGCATCAGAGCCCCCATGGTTATGACCTCAGCTAAATCCAGCATATTTTCGAGCTCTAGGACTCGTGTCAAGGCATAGTTGAACTTCTCATCACTGCGACCAACACTCACATTTTTGAACCGTTCCTTCAACTCGCGAATCATCTTCAGAGCTGCTTCTAGAGCTTCTGATTTCCGATAGACACCTACAAGTACATCCATTGTTTGACCCATCGTTTCTCGAATGTCTGCTGGTGAATCACCGCCCTCATGGAGAAGGAGAGCTTGGAATCTCTCACGTGTATCAAAGGCTTCTTGCTCAACGCACGATTTGTCAGGAGATGCAGCTGAAGCAACATACTCTACAACTTTCTCTCCGACAACTCGACCAAACACCAAGGTTTCAAGCAGCGAGTTTCCACCAAGTCTGTTAGCACCATGCACGCTCATGCATGCAGCTTCACCTACTGCGAAGAGACCTGTAATTGAAGTAACTCCAAACTTATCCGTGTGAATACCTCCCATTGAGTAATGTTGGGCCGGTTGAATTGGAATAGGTTCATCTATCGGGTCTATGCCTGCAAAATGAATGCAGATTTCTCGAATCCCCGGGAGTCGTTCCAAAATCTTCTCTTTTCCCAAGTGTCTTAAATCGAGGTGAACATACTCATCTTCAAACCCACGACCTTCAAGAACTTCAGTTCGGATGGCTCGAGCGACAATATCTCGAGGTGCTAATTCCATCTTCTTAGGAGCATACTTTTTCATGAACCGCTTGCCCTTTGAGTTAATGAGGTGACCGCCTTC
>JAEOUL010000064.1 GCA_016839345.1 Candidatus Thorarchaeota archaeon
TAGCAAGCTCAGAGAGTTCTATCGTGAGATTCAAAAACCCCTGAGAAGAAGAAACCTAGACAGAGCATCAAGACATGCATCAGAAATCTTTAGGACGCTTATTGGTTCTAATGAATTTGGAAAAATCAAAATAACTGAGGATCATGAGCTTCTTGTTTCGCGATTTGGTACACTCGAGCTCATGAGTGACTTATCTGGTGGAGAACAAGTACTTGCTTGTCTTGCTGTGAGGCTTGGTTTTGCGAGAGCGCTGGTAAGTAGCGATCTTTTGATTCTAGATGAACCAACTGCATTTTTGGACGATAGAAGAAAGGCTGAGCTTGTTGAAACTCTATACAAAGTTAGCCCTGCAAAGCAGATGATTATAGTCACTCATGATGATGAGTTCCAGCGCGTGGCGCAGAGAGTTATTCATGTTGAGAAGGACCAGTCTTCACTAGTATCTCAGGTCAGTTGGAGTTGAATCAATGAAGAAGAAATGCGATAATTGTGGTAAGATTACCGAACATCATCCCACCGATAGTTATTGTTTAGAATGTGATGAAAATCTAGCAAGTGCTGCAATTTTGAGATGGATAAAACAATACAAGGACTGGACTGGTAAGGAGGATTGGGAATTCAACATGATAGAGTATGATCGTGTCCTGTCAGAGAGAATGTATAGAATGGCTGTTGATGGACACTCCATAACTGAGATATCTTCAGTATTAATGACTCCAAAATCAAAAGTCAATTCTCTAGTGCTACGTTATTGTAATAGAAACGACCTTGAAATCCCATTTAAGAAACGAAAGATAAAGCGAAGAAAACCAAGAATTGTAAGGCAATGTCCTATTTGCAAGCTAATTACTGCAACCTATGAAGGGTCTGGATATGAAACTGTTTGCCACGGTTGTACTAACTTTCCAGAAGAAATGAAGCAAAGAACCAAGATATGGATAGCAACAGAAACAGCAAGCGCTGAAGCTACGAAGGTGAGAAGAAATCGACCATATAAAGCTCCCACAAGGGCTTTTTCCAAACAATGTGATGATGATATCTTCTTCGGGTATCTAAAGGTAGATTTTGATAAGTGGATTATAACACCTGTTGGCAAGGAAGCTAAAGACATGTACCAGATAATCTGGGATATACAAAAGGTATGGGAGCTGTGTAATCCTATGTGGTCATCTTTTATTTTGAAAGATGGTACTGTAATTGAAAGCACAGCTATGTCGTGTCCAGCAATTTTAGGGCCTTCTCTTAAGGGACCAAATGGCATCTCATGCTTCCTTGCGCCATTTAAGGATTGGAAGTTATCAGTCGATTTACGCGATTGGTGGTTTAATATGCAGGGGGAACTCGTGACATTTCTGTCAATGAACTTTTCAGATTGGCTCAGACATCAATATATTGCGAATGAAAAATCAATTGATGAGATAGCTAATCTTGCTGTTGCAACAGTATATTCTATAGAGTATGCACTGAATGAACTCTCAATTCCATTACGAGAAAGGGAAACTTTCGAGTGAGTCTTCTTTAGAGGGCATCCGTCGGAAGTAATGGATCTCAGTTTCAGTAGTCAACTAAATGCGATGATCTGGATGACGAAGAAAGGTAAGAGTCTCAAGCCAGCAGTGTACGAGTTCCCCAAAGAACTTGACAGAGAAACAGCGCTCGCAAAGCTTGAAACGATGGGCATCACCATCGACAAGTGGACTGAGGAACAAGAGCGCTATGCGCGAGCATATGCTGAGGGAACATAGAAAGAAGAAAGTGGGATTTCAAATCCCACTTCACATTTTTAGTTTGAAAGTTCAGAAGAGTATCAGTAATCTGATCGACCCCCATAGTATATACCAGAGTAGATAGTACACCATTCGAAATGAGTACATTGAGATGAAATAATAGCGCTTGAGGATATTCAACTGCACGAAGCTGAATATGAGCAAACGCGTTCCATCAAATATATCGAGCCACAATGGTTTACCAACGGAGGGATCGAACAGATACTGGAATACTGGTTCTATGAGTGATACTATCAGGATACACCCTAATAGAATCTTCTCACGGTCCGCATTCTTGAACACCGTTACAAGAACACCCAGAAGTATGGTGAGTGGTGAATGAAACTTTGAGAGAATTAGAATGCTTGGGACTCCGCTCAAAACAATAATTGAAACTTGGAAAACAGAGCTGCGTGTATGTGGATATGAATAGAGAATTTCGATTAGAAAGATAATTCGAGAAACAAGAGATTCAAAACGCAAGAAGACAGATTCATTCCTTTTGCTTCTCCCCTATTTCTTACCAAAGATATACATCAATGATGCAGCTGATGACCCGTATGTCTTCACCCGTTCTTTGATTAATTCAGCTTCCTCTAATAATTCGCTATACGATGGATGTTCTCGTATTCTATCCAAGTCATCATCAATTTGTTTGAGTAAAAACTCGATATTCTCCGCTCTCATTGGATATTGACACTTGTTAGCATCATCACAGAACAAACATTTGGTTGACCAGGAGGATTCGTAGACTTCAATATCGTTCAAACCAATCTTGGTAATGAAATTGCTCAGCTGTTGTCGAGTTAAAGATGCAAAATGAGGGATACCGAGGAGAGTGTCTATCTTCACATTAAGATGATGTATATCCATGTCAACAATCTGGGCTTCAGTCTGTTCTCCATCAGAGAACATTTCCTGTAAAATGAAATATCCACCGGGTTTCAAAACACGATACA
>JAEOUL010000065.1 GCA_016839345.1 Candidatus Thorarchaeota archaeon
ACTGTTGTTGAGTGCTGTATACTACCTTCAGGAGGCACTACTGCGTATGATGGTGGTGAAGCTAATTCCTGGGATGATCCCTACAGCGAAATTGGGAATTGGTGGTCTGATTGGAGCGGAGTGGGGTACTATTACATCTCCGGCCCTGCAGGAAGTATCGATCATTATCCAAATCGTTTTTCATGTGAATGTGGGGATTTTAATTGGACAACATCAAATACCAATGAATCTTGGTTCAATGAAGGAGTTGAACCAATTGTACTTTTGATATCTATCGGTTCCAGCATCATCATAATTCTGGTTGTTGTGTTAATCGTTAAATCGAGCAAGAGTGTCTAAGATCGTCATCTTTGAAGTCATTACATTTACTGACCTAGGCTTTTATACCAATTCCCATGAAGTAGCTGTACTGACTCCACCACCACCGCATAGTGTTGCCATACCTTTCTTCAACCCTCTCTTCTTGAGTGCATAAAGAAGCGTAACTACTATGCGCGTTCCCGTACAACCAACTGGGTGCCCAAGACCAATTCCCGATCCATTCACATTGACCTTCTCGCGGTTCCAACCTAGAGGTTTCAGTCCTTCTTCAACTGCCAAAAATTGGCTCGCAAAGGCCTCATTCAATTCAACTAGATCCCAATCACCGAATCCTTCTGCTGTTCTGTCAATAAGATTCTTGACTGCAGCGATTGGCGATTCTCCCATGAGGTGTGGTTCACTGCATCCCATTCCATAACCAGTGAGCCGAGCCAGAGGTTTAAGTCCTAATTGTTCAGCTTTCTCTAGTGACATCAGAACCAATGCAGCCGCTCCATCATTGATGCCACTTGAATTTCCTGCAGTAACAGTCCCATCCTTTCTAAATGCTGGTTTAAGACTGCTAAGGTCTTCCATTGTGAGTCCAGGTCTGAAGTGTTCATCTAATTCGACAGTTGTTGCTCCCTTTCTCCCTTTGACCTCTATCGGTACGATCTCTTCTTTGAAGTCTCCTTCCTTTGTGGCACGTTCAGCGTTGTTGTGTGACTTCAATGCTACAATATCTTGATCTTCACGAGTAAATCCATGCTTATCATTCAGAAACTCAGCGGTTTCACCCATGATGTATGGTTTACCTGTCTCTGGATGTGGATAGAAATGACTACCAGCATGTAAGCCGGTGGTCAAAGCATCTATGAAGACACCATCAAATAGGCGGAGTCCCCATCTTGCGTTCTCTACACAATACGGTGCATTTGACATAGATTCTACTCCTCCAGCTAGCACAGTACTAGTGAATCCAGTTTCAATCTGCAGTGCACCACTGATGATGGCTTCCATTGCTGAGGTACATACTCGATTAATTGTAACTGCTGGGACAGTATATGGGATACCTGCAAGTAATCCTGAAACACGGGCAACATTTAGTGCTTTCACAGGTTCCATACAATTTCCCCAACGAAGGTCTCCAATGATGCTTGGATCTATTCCAGCCTTATTCACCGCGGCTTTGATAACTTGTGCTGATAGGTCTGGCGCTTGAATATCTTTCAAGGAACCTCCAAAAGTTCCAATTGGACTTCGACATGCAGATACAACAACAACTTCTGTCATATTTTTTGCATAGCAACCGTTCCTTATATCGTGCGTGGTGTTTTATACAGAAAACGCAGCTTATTGATTTACGCAAACAATGTGTGCCTATGCCTACAAGCCAATTTAAGAAAAAGTTGAGCTATAATTTTGTGTCAGGTCGGGTTCAGATGTGAGAACATCCATGAGAGAGATAGGATTTACACAATGGGAAATTGTGGTTGGAATCAATGATGAGGATAGGTGAGGGAGGATAACCTGACCGGGGGCAGGAAGCTTTCGGGAACCATAACAGCCTGCCCCCTCCATTCTTTATGATCAATCCATGAGATTTCATACAGAACAAGTAACTCCAATCGCTCATTATGTGTTTAGATACTAAACGTTTAGATACTAAACACATATTATAATCGAGTTTCAATGAACCTGATGACGATTTCACAAATCTCCGTTCATTGCATCAAGCTTAAGTGGAAAATCAAACTACAAAATGAAATACTGAGGTTAAAAGAATGAGAATGCTTCAGATACACAGTGATGGCTTTAGTTATGAAGCCAAAAGAAAAGCGCTAAAGAATGCACAAGATCTAGAGGAGAAAGTCTATACGACTGATGAATCCTGTCTAGTTAATTTCATCGCAGCTGAGAAAAGCGATGAGACAAATGTCACAAGCGCTGCACAGAAGACAGCAGAGATGATTGCAACTGCTGCTGAAGAGGTCAAGGAGACCAATATTGTTGTATATCCTTGGGTACACCTCTCAGAAACCCCTTCTAAGCCCAGCACTGCAATGAAGCTACTCAAGACAGTCGCTAGAGACCTTGAAAAACGTGGTTTCAAGGTTGTTGAAGTGCCATTTGGTTGGTACAAGGCATTTTCAGTATACTGTAAAGGACACCCTTTAGCAGAGCGGTCAAAGGTTCTTGATATATCTAAGGAACTCGCAAAGGCAGCTGATATTGATGTTACTGAAGGAGAAGATCTCACTGCTCTTGAAGCAGAGGAGAAATCTACCTCTACCTTCTATATAATGGAACCAAACGGAAAGGTTTCTGATGCTAAGGAATTCAACTTTTCAAAATACAAAGAACTCAAGCTATATGTAAACTACGAGACCGCAAAGGATCGGACTGTCCGAGAACCTCCTCCACACATCGAATTGATGAAGCAACTTGAGCTAGTTGATTATGAACCTGGATCAGATGCTGGCAATTTCAGGTGGCCCCCGAGAGGACTTACTCTGAAGAAGGCGATTGAAGAACGAGTCACTGCTGAGATGGTATCCTATGGTGCTCACGTCATACAGACTCCTTTGATCTATGATTACCAACATCCGTCATTGAAATCATATTTGCAGAGATTTCCATCTCGTCAATATGTTGTCAAATCTGGAGACCAAGAATACTTTGCAAGATTTAGTGCCTGCTTCGGTCAGTTTCTACTTGCCTCTCAGGCTACAATCTCTCACAAGCAATTACCTTTGAAACTCTTCGAAATTGCTCCTTCATTCCGTCGTGAACAAAGTGGTGAACTCGCTGGTATGAGACGGCTTCGAGCATTTACAATGCCAGATATCCATGAAATTGTTGCAGATGAAGAAATGGCAATGCAATCTGTCATGAATCAGATAGAGTTTGTCGAGAAACTCATGATTGAGCTTGAAGTAAACTATGAAGTTTCCTTCAGGATTCTAGGAGAATTCTATGAGAAGAATAAGGGTTTCCTGGAGAGAATAGCAAAAAGAATTGGTAAACCAATTATGATTGAGATCTTCGAAGAACGCTACGCTTACTTCATTTTCAAAGGTGAGTGGAATGTCGTTGATGCTCAAGAGAAAGCTGGATGTTTAGGTACTATTCAAATTGATGTCGAGAATGGAGAACGATTCAAGATCACATATGTTGATGAGGATGGCAAAGAGAAGCATCCCTTGATTCTACATACCTCACCATCAGGAGCTATTGAAAGGATTCTCTATGGTGTTTTAGAACAAGCATATAAGAACATGAAGAAGGGTGAGGTTCCACATCTCCCATTATGGATGACTCCTGTACAGGTACGATTGACACCAGTGGATGACACCTTCGTGGATTATTGCTTGATGATCGGCAAGACTCTTGATAAAGCGGGAGTTCGCTACGAAATTGATGATCGCTCTCAGACTGTCGGTAAAAAGGTGCGTGCAGCTGAGAAGCTGTGGATTCCTTACATTGCAGTAATAGGTGAGCGAGAGAAAGAGAGCGGCGAACTTTCAATTCGACGAAGGGAGTTGAAAGATCAGGTGAAGATGTCAGCTGATGATCTAGCTAAGGAGATTCAGAATAAGACTGCATTTGCGCCAAACCAGAGATTACTCCTTCCACATCTAGTATCCAAACAAGCAATATTCTCAAGAGAGGTA
>JAEOUL010000350.1 GCA_016839345.1 Candidatus Thorarchaeota archaeon
CTTCTTGAAAGTCTAGCAGGTCTTCATCGAAATCATCGTCGCCTTCATCCGAGTCGATTTCCTCAGGAAGTGCATCTATGAGATCATCAATTACTCTTCTTAATCTGCGACGAGTACTTTTCGGGATATCCCACATTTTCTGCTCTGCACGTTCCAAGACTTCTCTGGCAATGTCAAATATCTCTGCTTCATAGTAATTCTGAGCTGCCTCTACAAAAAGTTCTGCGGCTTTCTTCTGATTGCCACTAGTTTCTGCAACATCGCCGAGCAAAGAGAGCGCATCAGCTATTCCAGCCTTGTCCTCGATCTCTCGATAGACTTTCAGAGCTTTCTTAATGGTCGTGTTTGCTACAGTCCAGTCTTCTTTGTCAACGTAAGCAGCACCCATATCCATTATGACACTGGCAACACCTTGTTGATTATCAAGAGTTTTGTAGGCTTTCTCTGCCTTTTTGAAATGGCTCATGGCCGATTCAAAACTACCTTGACCAAGATTGGCAAGAGCAAGTCCGTATATTGCATCAGCAGCACCGCCATCATTGGAAGACTTTTCGAACATCTTCATTGCAGATTCAAGGGTGCTAATTGCTTCTTCCCAGTGTTCAAGGTTGATTTGTGCTACACCCAAGTTGTACATGGTGTCGCACACCCCGGTTTCATCTTTCATCTCTTTGTAAATCTGCAGAGATTCACTAAAGCATTTGTGAGCCTCATCAAACTCAGCAACGGACATGTAGATATTCCCGGCTGCATTGAACATCTTGGCAGCAGCATCATTTTCTCCTTCATCTCTGGCTTGTGCAGCTTGTTCCAGGATTTCAGCTGGGTCCATGTCTTCGATGTCTTCACTCATCTGGCTCACCTTGAAATTATTCACGGAGGCGGGCTAAATCGCTTTTGATTCTTTCTGAACGACCTTGATGGGCATAAAATGGAACATATCAGATTCTCAGATTGGCGCGGTATAGTAAAGACTGTCTAACGTTTCATTATAAGAACTGGATTTTCAAGAAGATGTCTTACTGAATCCTTCACAATGAATTGTTCATCACCAACTTGAACCTCTAGGAGTTTTCTGAGTTCGAATCTTCGAAGATAACCAACAGCTTGATCACGTTCCAAGTTCAAATCTTTCATCAAGTTACGAAGCCCTTTCTTGTTCCCACTAAATTCAGCAAATTTCACAAAGACGGAACTCCATTGCATCATCACAAGGTAGAGTAAAGTTCGGAGCATACTATCAACATTTGTACCATTCTTTGCTGATACAGGAAAAAC
This sequence comes from Candidatus Thorarchaeota archaeon, assembly GCA_016839345.1. The sequence goes on from JAEOUL010000350.1 coordinate 1,279, forward strand.
GGGAAGGCCTGTGAGAAATCTCAGATTCTTCCTGAGCTGATCTACTGGACGAGATTCTTTCAGGTCCTGTTTGTTGGCTGCAACAACGCAGGGAACACCTGGTAAAAAGAACGCAATCTCTCTGAAGAAGAGCTTAGCACGGGCGTCAGATTCAGGATCAACTGAATCGACGACAAAGATAATGCCATCTGCACCTTCGCTGAGTATCTTACGCATGGTTCGGAATCTCAATAACCCGGGAGTTCCAAACATGAAAACATTCAAACCATCCACATTTGCTAGTCCATGGTCCATTGCAATTGTGGTTCCTCTTCTTTCAACATTGATACAGGCGCCATCTGTTATGTGATGGATCATTTGGCTCTTGCCTGCCTCATATGGGCCTGTTACAACAATTTTCATGGATACTCCTCTACTTATACTCCAAATCTGTGTGTTCACAGTATTCTGATGCGTATTATATGGTTTGTCGTCACCTACTCAAGATATTTCATTGAGGCGCTACAGAAAAACAAGAGTATGCATAATATGAAAAGTAGGTAGTGAGACCGGCAGCTCGCAGCAGCAGTCCTCAAATACCAGTCCCCAAGGGGTTTCTGGTATTCTCATGGGAACTCGGTCTCAATAAACTGAACATCCTGCGCAAGTCTAGCACAGGGCGATCCTTTTGTTTTCACGACGTTTCCGACACGCCAACAGGGCAAATTCTTCTTCGCTAGGAACTCTCGGAATTCTTGCTCTTTGTTGGAGTCTAAGAATACAAGCATTCCTCCAGCGGTTTCTGCACCATAACCGGTAGAAAGCTTGTGACCAAAGAAATCTGCGAGCTTAAGGGTTCCACGAATTACAGGAATTTGATCAATGACTACATCAGCTCCACTGAGAGAACTGACGTTTTCAGCATGACCAAGTAGGCCAAATCCTGTGACATCTGTCGCAGCATTCACTCCAACCTTTTGCATTGCTTGAGCAACCTCAAGATTGCTAAATGTCATTATTCTAACAGCATTATCCTGTATTCGTTTCAGGTCAGATTCCTTGAACTTAGACAAAAGGGAATCACGTTTCTCATCTTTGAGGTCTCTATATGATCTCATCGCTGATTGTATGCCCAATGGTTTTGTAAGAAGAACCGCATCACCAACTTTTGCACCATGTGAATAAACAATATCACGTGGATGCGCAGTACCGAGAGCAATCCCTCCAAAGACCGGTACAGGATTCTGGATTGTCTGACCACCCGAGAGCTTTGCATCATGGCGTTCCATGAAATCTCTCATTCCTTTTAGGACTCCTACAACAATCTCCTCAGGCAATTCCTGAGGATACGCAAGGAATGCTTGAAGTGAGAGAAGTTTCGTGACACCCATGGCAAATATGTCATTGGTAGCATTACAAGCGACAATTTCACCCTGTATTCTTGGTTCATCATGAATGGGCGTGAAGATATCCACATTCTCTACAACAGCTACATCATCATTGATGATACGGACCACAGCATCATCACCGATTTCCTCCGTTGTTTTGGAATCTGGAGGAAGTAAGTTTGCTGTCTGTAGAAGGCGAGTGAGATCATCCTGTTTAACCTTGCAGCTTCAGCCGTGAGAAGTTACCATTGCAGTAAGTCGCACTTCAGGCACTTGGTGACTCATCCTCCTTTGTAAGTTATCTAGGCAGGACTGCCCCTTGTTTAACTACTATTCTTGAGTAAAAAGATTCTGGATTAAGCTTACTTCACAAGCCTTATAGCAAGTCTCACAAAGCATTGCGCCGTTATTAGAGAGAGTGATTCATTTGGATATCAAGAAAGTTTCAGAGAACATTTACAAAATATCACAAGACACACAACCCTGTATGAAAGTCCCAGTCACTATCTTTGCGTCTGATCCTCTTGTACAAAAGATGCGCCAAGACAAGACATTCACACAGGCAGCAAACGCTGCTTGTCTTCCGGGTATTTACAAGCACAGTATTGTCTTGCCTGATGGTCATCAAGGGTATGGCTTCCCCATAGGAGGAGTTGCGGCCACGGATTATGAAAATGGAGTAATTTCCCCTGGAGGTGTTGGCTACGACATCAACTGTGGTGTTCGTGTTCTTAGGACTAATCTTGACGAAAAGGATGTTCGACCAAAACTGCGAGACCTGATTGATGCTCTATTTCATGAGGTCCCAACAGGAGTAGGACGGGAAGGAAAGATACACCTGCGCGACTTCAGAGGTGTAGATGAAGTACTCGCTAATGGTGCAGAATGGGCAGTTGGGAAAGGATATGGCTGGGAAGAGGACCTCGACCATCAGGAGGCAAATGGAAGACTGGATGTTGCCAATCCAGACGATGTTCAGGATGCTGCAAAAAGCAGAGGACTCAAACAAAGTGGTACTCTCGGCTCTGGTAATCATTTTCTAGAGATACAACTTGTTGATGAAATATTCGATGAACAAGCTGCAAGGGCAATGGGCATCACAAGAGAGAAGCAAGTAATGGTGATGATTCATAGTGGTTCCAGAGGTCTAGGTCATCAGGTTTGCTCCGAATACATCAAGGTCATGACTCAGGCTATGAAGAAATACAAAATCGATGTACCTGACAGGGAACTCTGTAGCGCACCAACCACTTCACCAGAGGGTCAGGCATATCTAGGAGCAATGAGTGCAGCTGCAAACTACGCTTTCGCCAACAGGCAAGTAATGATGCACTGGACCAGAGAAGCCTTTGCGAAGATAATGGGACAGTCAGCAGAAGACTTGGATATGGGTCTTATCTATGATGTGGCACACAACATGGGTAAGGTCGAGGAGCACGATATTAACGGAAAAAGAACAAAGGTGGTCGTCCATAGAAAGGGAGCTACCCGAGCATTTCCACCAAATCATCCTGAAGTTCCTAGCAAGTACAGAAGCATCGGTCAACCAGTTCTAATTCCAGGTACCATGGGAACAGCATCCTACATACTAATTGGGAATGAGAAAGGAATGGATCTGACCTGGGGTTCCACAGCACATGGTGCAGGTCGATTCATGAGCAGATCTAAGGCAAAGAAACAGTTCTTCGGAAAAGAGGTCCAGGACAAACTTGCTAATGAAGGAATCATTGTCAAAGCAACAAAAGGTATAGTGATTGCTGAAGAGGCTCCTGGAGCCTACAAGGATGTCGATGAAGTAGTGAAGGTTTCTGATGCCGTAGGAATAGCTACAAAGGCAGTACGTCTACGACCCATCGGGGTCATCAAGGGTTGATTCTTTCGAACGTTCTTTCGCAGCAATATCAGCTAGAACCATTGCTACACCGATGAGGATCACGATGAATCCTATGATAGTTGTCGGACCCGGAATTTCTATGAAAATTATAGCTGCTAGAAAAGCTGCACCGATAGGTTCACCAAGAACTGCAGAGGAAACTACATACGCGGGCACCTTGGTCAGGAGATAGTTATTCACTGAGTGTCCCAGAACAGTGGGAAAGATTGCTAATGCGATGAAAATTAATACTTCAGTTGGCTCAAATACCAATACATTGAGGTTTAGAGGTATACAGAGCCCTAGCGTTGTAAGGGCTGCAATAAGATAAATCACTGAGGTGTAAACAGTGATTGGCATTTCTTTAGCAAATCGACGACCCCCAATGAAATATAAAGCTAGAAACAAAGCACCGGTTAGAGCAAGGAGATCACCAGTAAGAGCGATAATATCAGTTCCTCCAAAATCACCCCAAGCTAAGAATGTAGCACCTGTAACAGCAATAACTATCCCAATCCATGACCTACGGCGTAGAGCTTCACCCAGAATGATAGTTGAAAATATGGCAGTGAAGATAGGGGATGAATCTACTAACACGACACTTGCAGCCACGGTTGTCATGAAAAGAGATTGAAACCATGTTGAGAAGTGAAGTGAGAGTGTGATTCCTATAGCAATAAGCCAGTGCCAATTCTGTTTCACCATAGGTTTTCTTAAAGAAGAGAGATCTCGTCGGACTGCTCCTATCGAGGCCATCAACAATGCACCATAAAGAGTTCGCCAGAATACAATCACTAGGGGCGGTGAAGTGCTCAGACGAATGAGAATGCTCGCACTTGAAACCATGGATACAGATAATATCAGGAGCAGGATTACCTGAGTCTTGCTGCTAGATTCGTCAATCAGTGACTCCGCCATGGTTTACACCGTTGCCTGATGAACTCCAAAACCGCACCCAACACAACGCAAATCTTCACCATCTACCTCTGCAACATGAGAGTTACATGCAGGACACTTTTGCACTATCAAGTTTTCCAAATTATGAGAGCGAAGAATCATTTCAACATCTTCAAGACTCTTGTATGTAAAAAGGACTTTTCCATCAGCACCCAGAACCATTTTTGAAATAGGTGGAGCATCAGCTTCATGAAACATCAAAATGGGTTTCAGCAGTTCTATCGCAAGCATGATTTCCATTCCTACACCAAGAGAGGGATTTGAAACTTCAGTAACCAAAAAATCACACGTTCTAACATTGTGCACATCTCTTCGGTAAATATCAACTGGTTCAGCAAGTGCAAGAAATTGTGGAGCAAATACAGTGATTCCTAGATCCTCAAGAGTGCGCACAACGGTGCTACAAAATTCCTCCTTCCGTGACCCTCTCTGAATAATTGGTGCAGAAAGGTACGCCAAGACCATGATCAAACCTCATTCTTCAGGTCCGGTAGATTTGATAGCTTTAGCAAGATCACTGGTTGAAGGAATTGAACCATCATCTTCTATAATCTCGTAACTACCTGAGCGTCCTAAAGATAACTGAATATTACCTCGCCATTCTTTTGCCCAACCATCAATTATCTTGATTACCATCCCCCCGGAAAGGTCTGCACCTTCACCAAATCCCCATAAGGAGAGTATAACGCTTGACCCAGGCTCATCTGATACCAGAACTTCAGTAAGCTGGGTTTTTCGTCCTGATCGTGTTGTAATCATCTTAGGAGGGCTTACAGACATTATACGGACAATAAGTTCTGTGACATTCTTCTCAGGCTCAACTTCTGATAGCTTCAAGATGGTTCCCTATGCTTTGCAGAATCAAACTAACAAATCAGTCTTTCCAACGGACAAAAACGAAGATTTCATTCCTTTTTTTCTTCATCTTCTTGCATATCGAGAAGACGGTCTAACTCAGCCAGTGTTTCACCATTGAGTGGAAGATGCGAGTCGTTTTCGTCTTCAGTATTAGCATCAAAGCCACCCGTTCCACCAACAGATCTATCAAGAGGACCGAGAATGGTTTCGAGCTCAATCAAAGATTCTTCATCAATCTTTTCAGTGTCCTCTGTTTCATCATCGATTGGCACGGTTTCATCGCTTCCAATTGCCTCAAGAGCTGTTCCAATCTCTTCGTGAGAAACCTGGTCTATCTCAGCTGCAATGATGTCATCAGCCTCAAGTGCTTCAAAGATAATATCCTTAGCCAACTTGATAGCTTCTGCATTTTCTTCAACGACAAGCTCGGGACCTTCATCAAAGTAGGAGTGTTCAGGAGCAAGAATTTCTGGTTCTGGAGCTTGCACCTCAACCTGAACATCTACTTCAGCTTCGACCTCTGCTTCTTCTTGAACGACTTCAATTTCTACATCAATTGGTTCGGGCTCTTTTGGTCCTTCTTCAATAGGAATCTCTGCGATAATCTCTTCTTCCTCAGCTTCCACTTCTTCCTCTTCTACTTCTTCTTCCTCAACTTCAATTTCTTCTATTTCCTCATCAATAATCTCATACTCATCTATGTCCTCAATAATTTGCCCATCTTCATCAACATAGACCTCCTCCAAGACTGTTTCGTACTCCTCATCTACTTCTTCAACTTCTGCCACTTCAGCTTCTACTGCATCTACTTCTGCAATGGCTTCTTCTGTAGCTGCGTCTGTAAACTTTAGAAGCTCTGAAGCGGGAAGGTCTGGAAGAGCAACTCCAACATATTGTGAAGCAGCTGTCATTAGAATTCGTAACATCTCATCTCGACGATCTTTGTCAATAGCCACCATTGGATAGGTGGGAATTCCAAGTATTTTCTGAACTACCTCAGGTTTCATTGCAGTAGGTTTGTCTTGTTTGTTAGCCATAGCGAAGACAGGTACTTTTGGAGCATCACGTTTAATCAATTTCAAAATATCTTTACTAATTATCACGTTTCTTAGAGTCGAATCACAGACGAGAAAGATTACGTCAGCACCATGGAAATAGAACCTCCAAAGTGTACGAAAACGCTCCTGACCAGCGAAATCCCACAAAACAAGAGAGTAATTGCCGAATCGAATATTCTCTACAGTTTCCAGATTGAGCGCGATTGTGGGAACATATTGAAGTGGAGGTGTATCACCAAGGAGTAAGTGAAGCGTTGTAGTCTTTCCAACGCCACCTTCTCCAACTAGAGCAATTTTCAGTCTGGTTGTAATTGAGGGCTCAATCAGCTTCCCGTAATTCTCAACTACACCCTCGATTCCCTTCTTTCTGAACATTTTGTTGAGAATCTTGAGGGCTTGAGTTATTTTTTCATAGATATTACCCTCATCCTCACCTTTGTCTGTTACAAAGACTAGAGCGGAGTCTTCAATCCAATCTTTCCCAAGGAATTTGTGGTCACCGATTATCAGAGGCAACTCTGTGACCTGATTGTGCTCCGTTCTCAAATCTTCTCTAGTTGAGATGAACTCATTCAAGGCATCTTTTGGTACTTCTACTGGCCAATATTGTGTCTTAGCAATTATCTGGTTGGTTGATATGCGTACCAGGAAGGTGTTATGGATCAATTCAATATCTCCAAATTCATTCAAAGCGAAGATTTCATTTTCGAAGGCCCAATCATCACTAAATTAAGGCTTTAGTAATAGATTAAGTTGTTCCGTGTGTGTATTTTGATTTTCTTTGTACCTATTCATCTTATCAAACAGAAATAATGTTGGAGCGGCGGCTCGCCGAAGCGAACCTTCCGCATCCGTGGAGCTCTTTCCAACAGGATGCATGGAAAATCAATTACATGCGCAAGACTTGCCCACGACGGGCAAATAGGGACCTAGAAACTCACTTTGGGACCGTGTTTGAGTTCCTGACGGGGGAAGCCATGCAAACCTGTTAGTAAGATTTCATAGCTCCGAACGCAAAATACCATATGAAGCTTTCTAGGAGTTCATGGGACTGAAATAATCGCAGAAGATTCTAGGGCTCTTTGTGGAATTCGCAGGAACATTTTGAATCACCAAAATCATCCACAAGCTATACCACTATATACTAGAAGAGTGTCCAATCTCATTTGTGAAGTGACTGGTTACGATCACCTGGGGAAGTTATCTCTCAGCAATCTTAGATGATGATGAACCATTTCCATCTGTTTTGGATCATCAGGGGTCTTTTCAAGGTCTGTGACAAGTGTTTGCAGGAAATACTCAGGGAAGAAGAGTCGCACACGGATATCATTAAGCAAGAACAACCATTTGTCATACTCGCCTGAAGCACCTTTTCTTCTCTTCTCGGAAATGATTCGGAATTTCTTTAGTGTTTGAATTGCTTCCTTCAATTCTTTCGGTGGAATTGCGAGAGTTGCTTCTAACTCAGAGATGTTGACTGGTCTTCTTCTAAGCTCACTTAATGTGTCATAGCAATCAGGATCAGCTAAAACTTGAGCTACAGAAACTGTATCTTCAGGTGTTTTTTGCCACTCAGTTAGAAACTCAAGCACTTCTGCTTTGTATTCTGCAGCGAGTTCAGGATCAAGAACTCCACTAGCAGATTCCATAGCCATGAGTGGTGGAGCACGAAAGACTTCCAGGTCTTTAATCATGAAAACACAAGTACGACCAATTTCATCAACCCACTCGGTCTTCACCAAGCCTAGCTCCTCAAACGGAGCCATTATTGAATCGACACTGACACTTGGCAGACCCGTAACCATCTTGAGCCATTCTTCAAGTTCTTCCTTGGAGATGCCGCCCTTCCATAGTTTTGGAAATACTGCACGAGAAACCTCATCTGAGAATAAACGAGCCAGCCGTGACTCATCAGTCATTCCTGCAAGTCTTATAATCCGACGATATGTATTATCAAGCTCAGTCTGCAGTTCAGCATCAGTCATCGCCACGACAGCATTGGTCAATGGAGTGACTACAGAAGTTATTGCAGCCTCGTAAGTTTTTGGATCTTCGGAAGGTGTAAGCAAGAGTGAAACACAATATTGTTCTTCTTCTCTAACAATTCCAGTGTAGTAAGAGGCAACACCATACTCTTCACCTCCTATACGAACGCTTAATGATGAAAATCCAGCAGTAGCGTCTCCCATTGCGTGTGAAGTGAAGATACGCATGATCTCTGTGTTGAGATCTTCTCTGTAATAGTCCGCAAAGTCTCCAGGCACCTTCGCCTTTAAGACAGCGCCTATCTTAGAGTCCCAGTCTATAAGCAGCATTGCTACGGGCATTTTACTTCTCTCCCAGTCCCTGGGGGTAGGTCGGTGTAAAGCCAGATATTGTTACGATGCAGGGGGCCAGCCTAAAAAACCTTGTCTTATTTGGATTCGTGAATGAGAAATTTCGACCAATTCAGCGCTTTTTAGATAGGAGTTTCGGGTTTCAGAGAGCCTATTTTTTCGGTTTTTCTAGAAAATCTATGATATTCTTGTGAATCTCAGCCACTACCTGCTCAAGTGAGTTCATGGAATCAATCAGAATCACATTAGCAATGTCGTGTTCTGCTATCTCAAGGTATGCCTGTCGCACTTTGATAAGGCGTTCTAACTGCTCAAATTGAAGGTTGGTCCTTCCTGTTCGTCCTGTTGCACGCTCCAGTCCAACATCCGGAGGAACGTCTAGTATAAACACGATGTCAGGTTCTGGTGCAGATATGTCCTCACGATTTCTTCTAAGAATCTCTTTCCAAGACAGTCCTGTTACTACAGATTGATAGGCACCTGTGGCAAAGAAGTAACGATCCATTAATACAATCTGCCCCTTCACAAGAGCAGGTACAATTCGATTCTGTACATTCCATTCACGGTCTTTTATGAAAAGATTTAGCTCTTCTTCAGGTGTCAGCTCCCCTCGAGGAGACCGCTCGCGCATCTCGATTCCCCATGGACTCTCACTTGTGGGTTCTCTTAGGTAAACTACGTCATAGTTCTCTTTCCGAAGAATATCTATGAGCATCTCACATGCACATGTTTTTCCAGACCCATCTATCCCCTCTAGGACAAAGAGATGACCAATGCGTTGGCTAACTTCATTCAAAGACAATTATCTCCAGAGATGACTAGCGAAATCTCCACATTGAAGTCGTATTAGATGCTTCGGTTAACATATCAATTGGTAATGCTTAAATGGAAGATGTTGTAGGACAGGTTATCCTATCCTACGATGTGATAAATTTGCATAATGTGAAATACTGGTGGTTGCTGGCAGTAATTCCACTCATTTTGTTAAGCATACCAGTTAATTCGCAAGCCGAGAATTCGGAGGCCATCATCGCGGCTGAAGGAATCTCACTTTCAGTAGACTTTGGTAATGGAACCACAATTTCATTCAACAACCTCAATGGCTCAACAGTCCTTGATGTGACCTCAGCAATGGTAGAGGTTCGGGTTCAATGGTATGGACCGCTTGC
>JAEOUL010000351.1 GCA_016839345.1 Candidatus Thorarchaeota archaeon
ATCTATGAGCGTGTTCGGAGGTGATTAAGTGAAAGGAAAATCAAAGAGACTAGGTGTGTGTATTCTGAGCATGGTATTCTTGCTTGCCTTAGTTTCAGCAAGGCCAGTACAAGCCAAGACGCCGCTTAGATGGGAATATACAGCCATCCAAACATTCGATCCTTTATGGACGGGTGACATTGAGAGTGAGGATGGTGTTTCTGGAACCATTATACTAGATGTATATTGGTGGATAGATCTAAACAATGTTGAACACTTTAGTGGAATCTGGTGCATTACATGGGATGGAGGTGGATACATCAAGGGCACTCAAGTCGGGAAACTCGTATTTTCAACCGGCGATTATGTAATCAATGGTCAAGTAACAGAAACTTCTGAAAATTGGGAAGATGTGAATGGTCGGCATGTACACATTATGGGCTCAATTGATTACTCAACTTGGCCTTTGTTAACTAATGGAGTGTTCCAGATAAACTAAAGGAAATCCAACTAATATCATGGTTATGGAGGGGTCGGTCAACGACTGACCCTTCTTCTTGTTTTTGAAAGCCACATTGAGCCCTTCGGAGATCTGACCACACCTCATTCATTCTTGGCCAAAACACTGATGAGTAAGGTCAGCTATGTAAAATCAATTTCTCTTGTCTGAGGTCCATAAGAGTGAAACCACTTGGAACGATTACCCAGTGTTTTCCACATTTCGATAAAGGAATAAGAACAGTTCTCCAAACAATTATGGATGAAGCAGAGAACTATGCGGATTTCGGAAAGCGATTGTGGGAAAAAGCTTGCACTGAAGAATTACCACCAATTTGTCGATACTTTGTCTTTTATCATGAGTTCAGATTGGAGATGTATCCTCAAATGGAGCATCTCTTAGAGTATAGTAAGGTGATTGGATCCATTACATATGTTTCACCGAACTATTTCTAGCTACGCAATAAGTTCCATTCTCAGCATTGGGACTATCTTGAACAATTAATTGGTAGAACAGGATTCATGCCACTTCAAAGTATAGCAAAGCATGAACTGAGAATTTCTCTCGCCATTCTTTCTGCTTTTCCTCTGGTTCTCGAACCCAGCCTCTTACATCTACCTCGTAGTCATTGAACTTGGTGAACCTGAGATGCTCAGCGGCATAGACCTGATCATAATCTCCCTTATGACTTCCATTGCAACTCATGTAGGTGAGGTTGTGGGATTTAGTCAAACGACGCATGTTATACTTCTTACACTCCTCCTCATCCCACTTTTTGAGTTCGGTTTCCGGATCAATCCCTTTCCCATAGGGATGGTTCATACCCATGATCTCTAGGTCTCCGAGGAAGATATAGTTCACTTTAGCATCTCCTTGTTCCCATGCAAGCTTATCCAATCTGCTTCTATATTTGAAGGCACGTTGCATCAGTTCATATCGATGGCCAATACCTTCAACCGTAGGAGAGCTGTCAATATTCATGAAAAGCATAGGATAAAGACTCTCTTCATGCATGATTGTAGCAAGCAAACCAGGGCATACAGTTGTACAACCTGAACTGAACTCAAGCTTCTGCGTAATAAAAGCATCAAGAGTACCTCGTATTCCTAATAGAACCTCCTGAGACCTTTCTCCCTCAGTTATGTGAAAGGAATATCCTGGAAATTGTTTGACGAGTTCCAAAAAGACTTCTTTCCCATATACTTCATACAAAGCAAAGACATCAGGATCTTGTTTCTTGAGAAATGACACTGCTAGGTCAACTCTCGCTTGTGTTGATTTGAAGTGCTTTACATTCCAAGATGCTACAGAGAATGACTTACTCATACTTTCCCCTCGTGTGATTTGGTGATTGCGGCGTTATTCCTTGCATTCGCTATGAATTGGATTTCTAGGTTAGTTTGTTATGGTATCATTTGTTTAAGAATTCTAACAATCAAGTAAAAAATTAGCTAATGCACACAAATAATGCTTGAACGAGGTTACTGAAATACTCAAACTTCTTCAAGTTCATCAGTCTTTAGAGTAAGTTTTCGTGGGTTTGCTAGCAGGCTAACTTCATATCGATGTTGGGTTGGTTCCCACTTGCCTTTCTTCCATTTATGGAATCCTTTGTTTATTTTGTCACGGATTTTCCCACGATATAGAATCATTATGGAAAAACATTGAAGCACCCGACAGAACCACTCATTATCAGCAAGCACTGAATCTTTGATTTTCACTACGAACTCGCCGCCTAAATCTCCAAATTTACTGTCGATTCTGGCTACCTCCTTATGCCCATTCAAGCGAATTACCCTAAAATCATCACCTAAGGTTGCACGAGCTCCTTCAATTCTGAACGCTTCAAAAGCTCCTTTTGGTCCAATGATATAGAACGAATAGTTCTCAGTTGACATCCCTCCCCTCCGAAGTTGCTTCACCCAAGTGACGAACTCACTCTCTCTAGAGAGCACAGTGAACGCTATTAGGGGCTCATCAGAAACAAAACTCATTGCGTATTCTTCAGCAACCATCTCCTCCATTGTAGCAATCCATCCGCCGCTGTTGGAAAAGAGTTTGACAACCAACCGTTTGTCTAGATCATCTACATCACGCCACAAAGACTGGCGTAAGATGATAAAACCTACCTTTTTCAATGGAGGAATTTTCTGCTTATCATCAGTTCGACGCCCTTCGTCTATTTTACCAATAATATCAGCGTCTCTAGAGAATTGCCTGCTTTTAGACCTCCACATCTCCTCTTGTCGAAACCCTATCTCCTCGGAATGGAATCCTGTAGAAAATAGATCCTGTGAAAAAACACGGTAGATAGGACCAACCTTCCGTTCTTTATCTTTAGGCATTTGCATCACACATATCAAGGATGATGGGGCAATTTGATAAATCTTAGTTTCCACGTTTTCGAAAGGTTCAAACATAGGATTGGAGGAGCATGAATCATGAAGCTTGGAGATATTTACCGAAAGATAGTTGAAATGGGAATCGAAGCTGACCCAAGGGGAAGAGAAAGAGTAAACCAGATTCTTGAGAAATCAAAAAAGGCTCTTGATAAGCTAGAGGGTCGAAAGAAAGAGTTAGCAGATAAGGATGTCACTTGGAATCCCTACACGGATTGTAGATTACTCCATGGATCAGATGATCGAGAAGTAACAAGTTTACTTTGTGGTATTGATATTGGTCCAGGTGAAATCGTTCTTGCTGATAGACTCATAGAGAAAGGGAATCAAGTTGATCTGGTTTTAGCTCATCATCCTCATGGAATAGGAATTTCAAATCTAGACTATGTTATGAAAATCCAACCAGAGCAGTGGGCAGCACTAGGCGTACCTATTGCTCAAGCAGAATCTGCAATGGCCAAGAGATTGAAAGAAGTTCACTTCAACACCAAAGCCAATAACCACACACGAACGATAGACGCAGCCCGGTTGTTAGATATGTCATTTATGTGCGCACATACTCCGGCAGATTCTATCGGATATCAATTCCTTTCAAATTATCTCAAGGAAAGTGACCCGCAGACACTGGGTGATCTTGTTGACGCATTACTTGAAATTCCGGAATATCAGGATGCTGAGAAGGTAGGTGCAGGACCCGAGATTTTAGTTGGAAGCTCAAGTGGGAGTGTTGGTGAGAAGTTCGTCTTCTTTACTGGTGGAACTTCTGCAGGACCCCAATCAATTCCTAAGTTGGCTCGAGCGGGTGTGAGTACGATAATCTCAATGCATATGCCCGAGAATCTAAAGAAAGAATGTGAGGAGGAGGGTCTTTATGTCGTGATTGCTGGACATGATAGCTCTGATTCTATCGGAATGAACTTGATACTAGATGAGCTTGAGAAAGAAGGCATCTCGTCATATGCATGCTCCGGATTCACGCGTCACAAGAGAGCCTAATTTCAATACGTAAATACTCTGGGAGTTATTCCCAGAGCTATTCCATTTTTTATTTGGATAGTTGAAAGTTCACAACATTCATATGGCACATAATAACGGTGAGTCACCCGTTGGCTATGTGGGAAGAACTTGCGATTGCTTTCAACATCATCGGTGGGCTTGCTCTCTTTATGTATGGTGTAACTCTCCTAAGAGAGACACTTGGTAAGATATCTGGCAAAAGAATCGGCAGAATTCTTGAGCGGGTGAGTAATAATCCAATAAAGGGAATGGGTGCGGGTACAGCAGCTACCTTCATGACTCAAAGCTCTAGCATTACAGTTTTGACACTAATTGGATTTGTAAATGCAGGTATGATGACATTCAGACAATCTGTGAATGTCATGCTCGGATCTGAGATAGGTACCACTCTTACTGCTCAACTGGTATCCTTCGATATTGGAGTCGCATTCTGGCCTCTTGTGGCAATTGGATTCTTCATGAAAATGTTCTCTAAGAATGAGAAGATTGAGCTTATTGGCACAGTGATATTCAGCCTGGGACTTCTTTTCTTAGCAATGGACTTCATGAAAGAAGGAGGCCGTGACCTAACAACAGAATATCCGTTCTTCAGGGATTTTATCAATGAATATGGAGCACTTCCGATTGTAGGCATTCTGATAGGTGCCCTCATCGCTGGTGTGACTCAAAGTAGTTCAGCAACAACTAGTCTTGTCATAGCATTGGGTGCAGCTGGAGCCATAGACTTGGGTCCAGGTATTGCGTTGGTTATGGGAGCTAATATAGGAACATGCTTTCTTGAGCTCTTTGCTGGAATAGGAGCTACAACACCTGCACAACGTACAGCCATTGCTCAGACAATTATCAATGTAGTCGGTGTGGTAATCTTCCTTCCATTTCTGGAACCATTTACTCAAATAGTCACACTTACTGATGCTAGTCTTCCCAGACAACTTGCTAATGCTCATACTATCTTTAATATCCTCGTCAGCTTGATCTTCATACCTCTTGTCGGTCTTCTTGTACGATTTTGTGAACGCTTGATTCCAGACAAAGAGGGCGAGGTGATCGGCCGGCACTTCTTTGACGACGAGATGCTTCACATGCCACAAGCTGCGCTATTGGAATCAGAACGTGAAGCCTTGAAAACAGCAGAGAAGACAATCGAGATGATAATACTGAGTAAAAGTGCACTTCTTTCAAGAAATCTGGATGATGCACTGAAGGTAATCAGATTTGAGGATGAAGTTGATGAGAGTTGTAGGAGCACAGAAGATTTCATCGACAAAATTCGAGAGGAGGAATTGAATAAGGAGGATGCCATTTGGCGAATTAAACTGCTCGCAATCCTTACTGATATAGAACGAGTCGGAGACCTTGCTTCGAATATAGCGGAGTTTGTGGTTGACAAGTTAAAGAATGGGATTATCTTCTCAGATGATGCTGTCAGAGAATTGGGTGGGATGTTTGATCTTGTTGAGGAAACTTACTCCACAGCTATCGATTCTCTCAAGACAAAGAACAAAGACCTCGCTCGAGTGGCGGAGAAACTTGAAGATGATATCGATATACTTGAGCGCAAATTGAAGGCATCACATGTGGAACGGATGCGTATTGGCATATGTGACCCTCAAGCTGATACAATATTTGTTGAAACACTCAGAAATCTCGAGAGAATTGGTGACCACGCGGACAACATCGCATATGATGTCATCATGGACAAATAAACTGTTTCAAAATCCAGCTGCGTGTCCGTCCTTTCGATAATCAGATCCTGCAATCCATGTATCTTCATTGATTCTGAGAATAGCCTGACCTCCACCAAAGTATCTCACATCATCATCATTATGCACAATCTGATGCCCTCGTTTTATGAGTTCTCCCTCAACCTGCATTGGAATACCCATCTCAAGACCAACGGTGTTTGAATTATGGTCATGATTGAACCGTGGGTAATCCATCGCTTCTTGTGGTGTCATCTCATAGTCGACCAAATTGCTCACGAACTGAGCATGAGCCTGAGCTTGGTGTGCTCCACCCATGATCCCGAAAACTCCCCACAATTTTTTCTTACTATAGAGTGCACCAGGAATAATTGTATTGAAAGGTAACTTCTTTGGTGCGTAACAGTTTGGATGTTTAGGATCTAGCGAGAAGAGATGACCCCTGTTTTGGAGTTTGATACCAGTACCGGGAACAACAAGACCACTTCCAACTCCCATGTATAGGCTGTTGATAAATGAAACCGCATTTCCTTCTCCATCAGTAGTGGCGAGATAGATAGTGTCTTCTCCAAGAGAAAGACCAGATACGTAATCCATCATTGCGAAATCAGGATGAATTTCTCGTGCTCTCTTCTTCGCGTATGTTTTTGACAAAAGCTTGTCAAGAGGGACTTTGTAAAAAACTGGATCGGCACAGTGTTCATGCAAATCTGCATATGCTAGTTTTTTTGCTTCAATCATCAGGTGATAACGCTCTTCACTGAGTGAATCGAAACTAGAGAAATCAAATGACTCCATGATATTCAGCATCAATAAAGCAGCAAAACCTTGACTGTTTGGAGGATGTTCATATACGTCTATTCCACGATATGATACAGACAAAGCTTCTGTTTCACTAGTCTTGTGGGATTCTAAATCATCCAGTGTAAGGAACCCTCCATGTTCTTGAACAGTATTGACAATTGATTCAGCAATCGTTCCTGTGTAGAAAACATCAGCTCCTTCCTTACCAACTTTCTCAAACACGTCCCCGAGATCTTTGTTTTTCATAGTCTGTCCAATTTCAGGAGCCTTTCCATTGATCGTGAAAATTTTTCGAGCTTCATCATTTTGCATAGCTTCAATCGCATAAGACCAATTTCCCCCTATTAAAGGCGAAACTGGAAATCCATTTCGGGCATAATGAATGGCGGGTTCAAGAACTGTTTTGAGTTCCAGAGCACCGTGTTTCTCAATAACTGTAGCCCAGAGATGAAGTGCTCCTGGGACAGTAACGGGAGGTCCTCCGCGTTCTGGAATCTGAGTCCAGTTCTTGTCTAGGAGGTCTTGAAGAGCTGCTAATGATCCAGATCTTCCAGAACCATTATAGCTCAGAGGTTTGGTGTTTCCAGACAGATGAATCAGTGAAAATGCATCACCACCACATCCTGTGCTGAAGGGTTCGACAATATCTAGAACTGCAGCTACGGCAACTGCAGCATCAATTGCATTTCCTCCTTTTCGCAGGATTTCTAATCCCGCTTGTGTGGCAAGTGGTTGTGAAGAAGCAACCATTGCATCCTTTGCAATTACGTCAGATCGACCTGTTCGTACTCGCCATTTCATATTGCTGTAACTCCTGATTGTAAAAGTCCTCTTGTTGCTTTACTCAAACACAATCATTATTCAGTCTTTTAAGAAATGAGGTGGTCTCGAATAGGAATATCTAGAGTAAAGGTTAAACAGTGGAATGTTCAAGGAGTACTTGATATGTCAGATCATTGTGACGAAAAAACATTGGATACTGAAGAAGGAATTATTGTAGATACCTCTCTTGATATCCTGCGAAAAGCAGCTAAGAAGGTACTCTATGAATTCAATGAACGCATCATTGACATGGACGGTGAACCTCGAGCTGATGAGAGTGAGATTCAATCCGGTGATACTGTTCTGTTTATTGAAACCATACCGACTTGTCCAGCTCGTGTAATTGCTGTTAAAATAATCAGAAATTTTTGGTATGTGAATGCAACTTCTGAAACCCCAAGGGGCGGGTATCCTTCTGGGAGGGATGCAATGAAAGCTGCAGATCTTGATGAGCAGAATCTTCGGATACTAGAGGAGTTTCTTATCGAAAAAGCTGGCAAAGATAAGGTGAGAGATGTTAACGAGTGGAAGCCTGATTTAAGAGGTGAAGCTGTTAATGTGCTTGGTCTCATCAGCAGTGCAACCAAAAAATGGCAGCGTTAGTTAGTCAGTCAATTTTATATTACAGCTGAGGTTACGACGCAGAGGAAGTCAGTAATATGGAGCGCGTTCGTCAGACTCTTAAATGGAATCAATGGCCTGAATTTGTTAAGACTGGCTTTATCATATTACTGATAATTGGTGGTACCCTTGGAGCTTTTGGTCTAATCACGATTGGGATGGGGACTTCAACTCCATTAGTTGTTGTGACTAGCGAGTCCATGTCACCAACTCTTGAGCGAGGTCATCTTCTAATTCTGCAACACCAATCAGCAGAAGATATCGAGGTCGATGATATCATTGTCTTCCATGCATCATGGCATACTGAAGCTCCAGTCGTACATAGAGTAATTCAAAGAGAGTATATCGATGAGGAGTACAGATATTACACTCAAGGGGATAATAATTTCCATCAGGATCCGACATACACTGTTTATGAAGATATTATGGGAGTTGTTGTAGCAGCAATTCCTGTTATTGGATACATCACTTTGATTCTGCAAGAACCTGGAGTTTTGCCTTTGGTTGTCATTGTGCTCTTTGTGATAATCATTCTTCCAGAGTTTTTGCCAAAGAAAGAAGCAGAAACTACTACGCCAAGTGACATTAACACCCAGACAGACAATGATGTACTTAATGCCTAAAAGGAGGATTGTGATAACTCCTAATCCATGACCCTTCAATGTACCCGGAAATATTCCAGTATTGTTTTACTTTCCATCCTGACTCTGATGATTATCATTCCACCAGTAATAGATAGCTCTGCAGCATCAAATTTGACGATTATTGATTATGAGTTGGAGGGTATTTTTGCGAATACTACTCAATATTTCGTGTTGTGGATTCGAGGAGAACTATCTGTACCTTTGGAGGTCAATGCATCTGTCCTTGAATTTGTAGGATCTACAGGTTGGCCGCAGCTTTCTATTCAAGTTTTCGAGTTTGAAGACTATACTTACAGTGTTGGAGAACTAGCAAGTTGTGGAACAAGTGATAACTACACATGTCGATTGAATTTCGACGCATTGGGTCATAGCAAGTATGTTATTGCAGTAGCTAACCTAGACCCATTAGATGATGCTGTGTATAACATAACGTTTTCTTCATCAGAAAATATCGACTTTCAATATACATCAATATTTGACATCGATGATATTACTGAACCTCAATCTAATACAATCTCAATCACATATTTCCACAGTACCAATCCATACCTCTTTCGTTTCGAGAGTAGTGGTGATTCACGTGTTGTAGTGGAGTATACACCTTATAGCACAACTGAAGAACTCTACTTCATGATATACAACAAAGGTAACACTACTGATCTGTTCGTAGGAATTCTTGGGTTGCCATATATTGATCCCTATCCATCATTAACAGCGTTCATCATTGATTTCGATGACTATGGAGAAGAGGACAAGGAGGTCCTATATCTTTGGACCATTTCCAATTTCTCATGCAGTGGGGTTTTCAAATGTGAGAGTGGACATCGGTATAATTTTTGGATTGACCTAGGATATTGGAGACCTGATTTGTATGTGTTTTTTGATACTTTTAACAAGGAAGAATTGAACTTTGAACCCGAGCTCTTTGCAGAAAACCCGGAAGGTGTGGTTTCAGTAAGGTTATCCCTCACAGATCCATGGATAGAATATCAAAACCTACAGCGCGATACTTTCAATTACTTTCTTGGAATAGGAGGGCTTGCAGCAGCGGGAAGTGGAGTTTTTCTGTTTTCCGTCTGGTACTACCGAAGAAGGTACCATTAGTCGAACAGCATATCAACCAGACCAGTGAATGCCTCTGCATATCCATGGGGAAGAATGCTTTCACCTGTATCATGGATGAAACTTATCGCTGTTTCTTCATTAAACCGCAGAGTCAGCATTCTACTTCCAAGCTCGGCTGAGAGTGCTTCAAATTTGGCACCCTTGGTTTCCTCAGGGATAGCAATGACCGTTGCCATTACTGCATCAGCATCCAAAATCTTCTTGAGACGCTTTGCGGAATAGAATGCCGCGACTCCACCACTTCGATTCCAATCGTTTACATTTGGCAAATCAATACCAATGTATTGAGTTTCACTGCCTTTTACCAATTCAATAATTGCAGCCTGCTGTTTCTGTGTTCCACCACCTGATATCTGTAATTCAACACCAATGTTGAGTGGTTTTGCTGCAATTGTGATAGCTTCGACTATTGAGTTCAGCACAACATTTGCTGTCAGTTTGATAACATAATCTTCCTGTTCTACAACTTCAACCTCTTTCTTTTCAAACAATATCTCATCTAGACGAGAAATCAGATGTCTAATAGATTCTCGAGGAACTCCCTTACTCTTATTGAATGCTGCGTCTATATCTGATTCAGAATATGGAAACAATAAATCAGGAGGTGCCTCAATGTTCTGTTGTGGCCAATACCTGTTCATGGATTCAGTTACAAACGTTGCAACATCATCTTTTGAAAATGGTTTAAGATGCACTGGAGACTCCATCCTAGATTTTGTAGGACCATCTGCGAGAGCATATATTCGGTCCCAAATATCAGTCAGGCATGAGGTAATGATCACAAAGTTCTGTGTTTCATTGTAGAGCCGCTTCAAGATTTCAAGAAAGTGTCGTTCAGCTTCTTCTCCGTACGCATTGTAAGGTCCTTCCATCTCATCAACAAATAGAACGATAGGTCTCTCTGAGCCTTCACCTAGAATCTTCAACATGGCCAACGTGACATCATCTTCTTCTAGGAATGTCCTGACTCCCAGGCGTTCTAGCTCTGATTCATTGAGAGCACCTCCTAGTAACCATCTTCTTGCCAAGTCCTTCGTTGCTGGATCAAGACGATACCTGAGTAATGCTCTTACAGCATCTGACGAGATGCCGGGATATTCTACCATCAAACGCTCCAAGGCATATGTGTAATCATAGATTTCATGAGTAACTCCTTTCACTCCGCCAAATTTCGAGATAAGCATATCAACAGCATCTTCGAATAACTCATCTCCTCCTTCGTCAACAATACAAGCATGTAGGTGAAGGGGCACTCGAATAGGAGATGGTGGAGAAGGCACATAGACTGCTAGGAATCTACCTGCTGCAAAGAGACTTTCCTGTTCCTTTATCACCCAATAGAGGTGAGTCTTCCCCATGCCTGTTGCTCCAAGTATAGGTTGAAGTCTTGGTTTGTGATCTTTCATTGTAAATCGAGCAACTCGGAAGATAGCCCGATCAGCATCCTGATGAGGCTCAGGGATATCAACATCATCAGGTGTGTCACCTCTTGAAACATAACTCCTCAGGGGAGGATTCTCTCTAAGAATATCAAAATACATCTGTCTATCAAAATCGGGTGTGTCACTAGGTGGAGTAATAATGATTACCTCCTCACGCGGTTTGCTAATTGATGTGAAATGATTTGAATGTACCGAAGTTAGTATTAGTATAATGGACAAAGCCGGAATCCTTAACATTCACAAGCTAGACCAATTTTGAATATATCAGTGAGGTGGAATCTGAATGTCAAGTTCTTCATTGAAAACACCGATTGGAATCGTACGGTTGCTGATCATCTTAGCAATTTTGACTATGGTGGTGCTAATCCAAATCTTTGTAGGAACATTTTCCGGTCCAAACTGGATGTTCCTTTCTGGTTCTGCGATGATCGTAATTCTCGCTCTTCTCAATTTTGTAGAGAAAAGAGATGATCCTAACATGTCGCGTTTTGTGTTGTTTATGTTCATCGCGATGTTCGTCTGTTTCATTGCAGACCTACTAATGGCAGGAGTGTTCTACATCATTCCTGGAGAGAGTCTCATCAACGGAGTTCTATTCTTCATGATGGGACATGTATTCTACATATCTGCACTAA
>JAEOUL010000352.1 GCA_016839345.1 Candidatus Thorarchaeota archaeon
ACCATAGTATAGGATTGAAGTGCTCAGTATAGACCGCACTTGACGATGGAACACCTCCACACCAAAGTGACCGGCCACCAGAATAACTGTGGTATGAATCTATACCCCATAGCTGGTCGCCATTGTCTGGATCATCGTCGAATGTGAACCATAAGCCTTCGAATGAACCAGGCTCAAAACCTACATCAACGATGGTGCTTTCATTCTTACCTTGGGACGTGCCAGTGATTTCTACTACACCTCCAACATAGGAGTCCACCGAATCAATTGAAATTGAAGGGTAAATCATCGTTGCTGCAATCTCCGTTCCAGGGAGGTTGTCTAATATCGTATGCGGAACTCCTGACGAACTGGCTCCAATTCCTAAATCATAGGAATATACTGAAAAGCTCTCTAACACACCTGAATCTGGCCACACGGAATCCTCCACATAGATATTGAACTCATTATCATAATAGGGACTCAGATAATAGGCTGCATCACTGATATCTAATACAATGTGATTGCCTGGAAATGGGTAGTTCTGATACAGGCCGCTAGTGTCCGCCATATCAAAATCGAAGTACGTTTCGGACCAACAAGTCCAACCATCCTGTTCCATTTTAATGTCAATACCTGTGTTCAGAAGATCACCTCTTTTGTCGTGAGAGATTCTGAATGATGCCACTAGACTTGGATTGTAGGGTTGACTGATAACATCACAATAGTAGAAAATCCGACGGGATAGAGCGGAATTCTTGATGGCTTCGTAGGACATCCACCAGAATCCATTATCACCCCACCCAGTTCCCCACGAATTCACGAGCATAAATGCTCCTGGTCCATCAGTTGTAGCCTTTGTATCATCATATCCAACAACGCACACTGCATGACCACCAAGTAAATCTCCACTTGCATGCGCGGTAGTGTAGACATTATTTACATCATCAAAACTTGAGAATGCAGTTCTAACTAGAATTGATGTGACTGCAGTATTTCCACTAGCTAGGTATGATTTCAGAATCTCAAGATCAAAGTCCGTGTATAGATTGTCAAAATTCATGTTTGTAGTTCTGTATTTCATTGCTTCAGTATAATCTGATGCTATTGGCCATGTAGTATAATCACCCGAATCGTATGGCATTGAGTCCATTGATGAACATCCTACTGTTTCGAGGAGATAAGACGCATCTAAATGTAAAGAACCTGTATCATCACCAAAGTTGATGTGATTATAGATAAAAGCTGGACTAAATTGATGACTTGGAATCGTAACATCCCAAAAACCATTTGCAGCTGCTATTTGGTGTGTAAGGCAGTAATATCCCCATGCCCAACCAACACATGAACCTTGGGACCCTTGATTACCAACAGGAGGGAGTCCAGCAAGATTGAACACGCTTGTTGGATTATCTCCATCTTTTTGTGATGTTGAGTAGCTTTCATCTTTAGTTCTTCGTAGGTCATCGAATTCTGTCATATCCTGAAAGATCAAACCCATTCCATAACCTTCAGGAGTAACAGGCGCTTTAGTAGGACCGGATATTGATTGAGTCTGGTCAAATTCTAGAGAAACTGATTCGGGAATTGATTCTGGGAAGTAAGGAACGTGATTTTCATTCAAGCTCATAACTTCTAAGTCAAGATTACTCCCCACAGTTGACATCGTTGTTGAAACTCCAACAGAAATCATTGGAGCCATCATTATTGCAACAAGAATACATACTAAGATAGGATTCCTATGATTCATACTGTTTCCCTCTAACCGTGATTAACACAAGGAATTCATCCGTTATTTAAAGATGCTTTAAAACCCTGAATACAAATTAGAAAATTTCACATATGTAATGAAAAAAGGGACTGTTCTGGAATAACAATCCCTCCTTGGTCAATGCTGTACTACTTCAGCGGCATATAGACAGAAGACTTTGTAGCATTGATACCGTTTGTACAGTACTTTGATTTTCCTCTCCCTGCCTTTGTTTTAAATCACGTTAAAATAGCTAGAAGCGCATCAATGATTCGTTGTGCTTGTGCTATGAAGTCTTCTCCTTCCACCACAGGTAGACGTCCTGAATTGATTAAGGCATTGATTTGATTAATGAAGTCACCAAGCTTCTGAGAAGCTTGAAACATCTTTCCTTTGTCAATGAATTCAATGGCGGCATCAAGTTTCTTTGTCAAGGGCCATACATCATTCTCGTCCAATACCCCACTATCTACTAGATCATGTAGCTTCGATTTAATGACTTCAATCATTTCTTGAAGTGTAGTAGGGATCATAAGTGGATACAGATCATAGCCCTCACCAGGCCATGGCACCTCAGTGTCTCCGATTCCATCGTGATCGGAATCCACACCAGTATAGTCGGACCAATAGTTGCCCTCTTCAATCACTGGATTATACCAGAAGTTTCCGCTGCCTGGGTCTTCGTCCAAAGCCTGAACTGTGTTGTCAATGATTGAGTTATGGAATATGATGTTAAGTGGACTTCCTATCAGATGGATACCTACACCATTGTTCATGAGGAGATTTCCTTCAACTGTAGTGCCTGAACCCAGAATCTCTATTCCGTAGTAGTTGTTTGTGCAGGTGTTCTTTGAAATGTAGTTCCCGCTGCTTCCATACCTTACGCCTATTCCACCATTGCCACCAGTGCACAATTTGTCAGTTATAGTATTCCAATCACTGGCAGAAACTATTGCGATGCCATCCTCGATGTTGTCAGTCAACGTGTTTTCGGAAATAGTGTTATAGTCAGAGTTTTCTAAATAGATACCCTGAGAATTCTCCCAGCAAAGGTTGTCAAGAATTTGGTTCCCGCTGCTCTCTCCTCTCACGGCAATTCCCCATTCAAAGTTTCCATAAAACTCGTTCTCTCTAACAATGCTGTCATATCCCCAAAAGAAGTTGATTCCTGAGCCTTCATTATCGAACACAAGGTTATGCACAATTAAGTTATCATAGGACCATACCCCAACACCTATTCCATTACCAAGATAGCCCATACTGTCAATATTTTCAAAACAGACATTATCTGTCACGATACAATATGTACTACCTAATATTATGGCGATTCCTTCCCAGTTATTCAGATAACATGTGTTCTCTGCTACTACCACTGCAAAGCTCTCATCAATTCTGATACCGTAGCAGTTACCATAAACGAGATTGTTGGTCACTTTAGCATAATAAACATTGTAGAGATAGATCCCCGCACGTGAGTAACTAAATGGTATTCCTGGATGTTCATTTGCCCAAGGTCCTGAGGCCCCAGTCACTTCACAGCCACGTAAGATGAAGTATGTGGAATCAATGTTCCGAATCTCTATGCAGCTGACATCAGCGTCATCGACATCGATGTAGTAGTTCTCTATGATGTATGGCCACTCCTCGCTCCCGTCACCATCCCATCCATGATAAGCAGCCATTGCCGCAAGCTCGGCATCGCCATCAATGTAGAACGGACCTGGTTCGAGGGGGTCGGTGAAGATCTTGAAAATCTCATCATAATCACTCCAACCATCCATGTCTGAATCAACATCGAACTCTGCCAGAATATCTCTCTGGATTGCACCTACAGGATTCTTTTGGTTTGTATAATTTGTAGGATTGTATGCTATATCCACAGTCAACATAAACAAGATGAATACAAGGCCAAAGACTGTGATCCATTTAATTCCGTTTTTCAATTTCTCTCCTCCTAAATTTACGATGATATTCAAAAGAACCAGGATGTATTGGATGGAAAGACCGTGATTGGTCGATTCATTTCATTGAAAATTAATGAAACTATAGATTCGTTTTCGCAATTGTATATCAGTACACAGGTTTGCCTTAA